>CAZSXX010000175.1:0-9149 GCA_964611245.1 uncultured Verrucomicrobiota bacterium
GTCGCCTCTCTCTTCGCCGTGCTCTCTCGCCTGGAGCCGCCGAAGAAAGCGGGCCACTCAGCAGCGGCCACGGCCTTGATCGGGTTGCGGATGGCGCTGAATTGTTGCCCGGTGATTCGAGCCAAGGAACCGGGGCCGACTTCGTAACCATTGTAGGTGTAGCTCGTGAACGCATGTTGGACTCCCCGAAAGATCGCCCGGTCCGAAGGGCAAACGAACACCGTTTCGTTGATCGCGGCAGGCCCACTGAGGCCGAGATAGCCTTTGACGAGCTGCCTATAGTAAGCGCCGACGCCGTTCGGATACGGATTTGGCGAGGGCAGAACCGGCAGCAAATCAGCCCAATCATCCGCATAAAGGCGAATGGCCAAATTGACTTGGCGGAGATTTTTCGCGCAAGCGGTGCGGCGCCCTGCTTCCTTCGCGCGGTGGAGCGCCGGCAAGAGCAGCGCCGAAAGCATCCCGAAGATCGCGATGACTGTCAGGAGTTCGACAAGGGTGAAGCCACGTCGGGAGTTCACTTGAATGGCGCTCAATGAATTAGGAGGCATTCCCGTCGAACTTCCATTCCCCGTTGACCTTGCGCATGCGAGCCAAGAAATCACGGTCTCCCGGTTGCGCCTCCGAGAGGTCACCCGTCGCTTCTACGCGGAGGTGAATTTCAGTGTCGGAGACTGATTTCCTGCTGATGATTTTGAAAGAGGACAGCGCTTTTGCCATGCCCAGAGCTTCCCTTTTTAGTTCCTCCGCAGTTTTTTTGGCATTGCGGCTCCTGAACTGCTGCGCTTTTTCCGGAGTGCAGCCGTCCGCAAATTTCTCGTGGTCCGCGGAGTTCAAGGCCCGAATCATTGTTCGCAGGGTCGCCTCTGGTGTTGCATATGGCCCGGTGGCCTCCGATTTCGGCTTCGTCGCGGCTTCGGGCACATTTTCCGACGACTGCATACTGGTGGTGATCCCAACGGCCAGAAGTGCCACCACACTGACGGCCACGGTTGTTTTTATTTTGGTCCATGCCATAAGTTTTAACGTTGAATTGATCAGGGAAACAGTTGATGCCGTCGCCGCCGTTCCCTTGACGGCTGCGAAAGTGATGGAAGTAGCAAGGCCAGCGGGCGCCGCTTGGATCGAGTGCGCGGAGAATGCGGCTGCCATCGCCGCGGCAGTCAACCCGATGCCGCGTTTGGCGAAGATTGCGCGAAGCTTTCCCAAAGCGCGGTTGACCCGCATTTTCGCGCCCGCTTCCGTTGTTCCCAAGGCCTCGCTGACCCCCTTGAAGGTCCGACCCTCAAAAAATCGCACGACCAAGGCGTCGTGGTCTTTGCGCGCCAACTCAGCCATGGCCGCGTCGAGGGTTGGCTCGATCTCCGCCCAACAATCGGCGGCGGCGCCGTCGTTCAAAGTGGATTGCATGTGTGCTTGGTGTTCGCGATTCTGCCGCCGCCATTGCGTCCCCGAAGCCTTCGCGGCCGCGAACCGAGCCGTCTGGCAAAGCCACCCGCTGAGAACCACATTGCTTCGGATCGACCCGGCCTTGCGGGCAAGGATGACAAAAACCGTCTGCGTCACATCTTCGGCAACGTGCGGGTCCCGCACTTGCCGTTGGGCCACAGAGTATACAAGGTTGATATGGCGTGAGACGAGGGTGGCGAATGCTTCCTCCGACCCGTCCCGCGCAAACTGCCGCACCAAGTCCATGTCGTTGCTCGTCATTCCATTGATTAATCCCCGCTCACCAGAAAAAGTAACAAACAAAACTGCACGGCGACGTTTTTGGTTTTCACAAGTATCCCACCCGGCAATACTCAGGCCGCGTGTCCGCCCAGTTGCGACTCTTTCCAGTGGCCAAACCGCTTGTTGATCGGCTGGGCCAAGAATTCTTCAAAGCCGCCCCGCGCTCGCCCGGCGTCTATTTCCTTCGCGGTTCAGGGGATCGCATCCTCTATATCGGGCAGTCCAAGAACCTCCGGACACGCCTTTCGTTCTATAAAAACGCCAATCCGGACCGCCTTCCGCGCCGCCTGATTCAGTTGTTGCATCAGGTGGAATCAATCATTTGGGATCCCTGTCCATCCGCTTCCGCCGCCCGCGAACGGGAATTGGAGATGCTTCGGTTCCATCGTCCCCGCTTCAATCGCGCGGACACAGGTCCGGAACAATTTCACTTCCTGGAATTTGAGGCCGCCAACGGAATGATCCGAATCCAGCTCCATTTCGGCCCGCCCGAACTCCCGGGGCACGGCGGCAATTGGCGGGGCCCCTTTCGCGGTCGAATGATCCCCGCGCTGGCCCTTGGGGCTTTGCAGCGTCTTTGGATTGCCGCGGATCGAGGGATCGTCCGCTGCGCGGATCTTCCCCTCTTGCCGAAGCGCCTTTCCTCTTTGGAATTGCCCACAACCGAATTCACTGGACGGTTAACCGAATTCCT
Source organism: uncultured Verrucomicrobiota bacterium (assembly GCA_964611245.1). GTDB lineage: Bacteria > Verrucomicrobiota > Verrucomicrobiia > Limisphaerales > SXQI01 > CAZSXX01. The sequence goes on from CAZSXX010000175.1 coordinate 2,426, forward strand.
CAGCCAAGGCTCGGACGAGCTTGCTTTAGAATTAATCGTGCCGAGAAACCGAGAGCCCGAACCTGCCCTGCGGCAACTTCAGCAGAACGACTCAGAATTGCTCCTCTCGTGGGCGAAGCTGCTGCGCGAGGCGCCATAAAAAAACGCGCCCTTGGGAAAGGACGCGCTGTGCCGGCAATGAATTTCTGTCCGGGGATTACTTAACCCGGCTGGAGGTCGAAGAATTGAAACGATTGCTCGAGGACGAACGAGACGAGCTCCCGGAACCGCTGCTGCCGCCGCCGGCGATCTTTTCCAACTGGTCCAGGGTTAATTCTTTGTCCTTCTTGCCGTCTTTGTTTTCTTTGTTCATGGTGTGTGGAGGGTTAATTGGTTTCCCGAATTGCGAATTGATTTTGAAAATTTAAAGTCCTTAAATTCTCAACTGTCAACCATGTTATCATCAGCATCAGGGATGCCATATTCATTAGGGACATCGATATGCCTCATCGACAACGGTTTTTGATTCCTTCTGGTTTCGCAGAATCGAGAACTTCGCAACGTTGCGCCCCTTGCCGCCCATCTGCCGAAAACTGTGGGATGGCGGGTCTGGATGAAGCGGACGGTCTTACCGGCGGATAATCGTCGTGATGCCGAACCTGTTGCCTTCATGGATGTTGGTGTTGGGTGTGGCCCTAGTCGTTCCTGCCATCCTTCGCGTCCAGCGCCGAAAGATTTTCTCAGATCTCCCAATCGACTCACGGATGAGATTGGCCGCGGCTTCGGCAGTCCAGGATTTAATCGCCGGAGCCCAAGTGGCCATCATTTTGGCATGGATAGGCTCGATGTTCGCGCCGCCAACCGCCGCCGCCACGGCCATCGCGGTCGGCTTCACTCTGTTCCACCTATTCTTTCTGTTCGACGCGGCCTTGCTAACCCACTTTAACTGTCGATTTTCGTTTCGCTTTCTTGCCTACGCCCGTCAGCTCCCGCTCTTTTTGGAATCCAGCAAGAAGCTTGGCTTGGACCTGCGCCGCATAGCAGCCATGGCGGCCGCTTACCTTTTCATTTTGATGGTGTTGTTTTCAGTGGGGTTCAGCCGCTGGGGTGTTCCCAATGTGACCGTGAACATCGGGATTCTGTTGGTCCTCCTCATTGGGCTGGGTTATTGCACCCTTCCCTTAATCCCGGCGGAACACGCGGTCCAATTCCTGAATTCCCTCCTTTTTCGGCAAGGCGAGTGGCTGCGCGTGCGCTCGCCCCGCCCTCCGGAGAATCCCGGACAGGTTGTCGCCGAGTTTCTTGCCCCGGACGAATGTGCGGCGTGTGATCCATCCCGACCGCTCCTTCGGCGGTCGATCAATGAACTGGGGGCGCGCCGGTTCGATCTCGCGTTGAAGGACGGTGGGCGTCCCGATGTGATCCTTCTTTTTCTGGAGTCTTTCTGCGCGGAGCCAATCGGGGTCATCGATGAAAAGACCGGGGCCAGCCCCGAATTTGACGCCCTTTCGCGTGACGGAATTCTGTTCCGGAATTTCTACGGGAACGGCGTTCAAACAGCCCGCGCGGTGATGTCATCCCTGTTCGGGATTCCCCCGCGCCTCAGCGTGATGCCCGCCCAAAGTGACCTCCGGAACTGCCCACGGCTCTTGGGGCTGCCACATTTCTTTTCCGAACTGGGCTACCGCAATTCTTACCACCACAACGGGAGCCTTGCGTTTGACGCCCAGGATTTTTTCTTTCCCCGGCAGCGTTACGACGAACTTTACGGCAGGGACCAGATTAAAAGGCGATTCCCGGAAGCGGACCTTGTTGGCGGGTGGGGATTGCCAGATGAATTTTTGATGCGGCACTTCGCCGACTGGCTCGCCGCCCAACGATCCACCGGCCAGCCATCGTTCTCGACCCTCTTCACGATGACCAACCATCATCCATTTGAGGTGCCGGCCGGCTTCAGCCCGCCCATTTTTAATTACCCGGGCAATCCAGAGAAAGAAATGTTCCTTGCGACGTTCGCCTACACGGACTATTGCCTGCGACTCTTGGTGCGCCTGCTCCAAGAAAAGGGCCTTTACGAGAACACCCTGCTCATGATTCTGGCGGACACTGCGCAACCTCTGGGCCGTCACGACAATTGGACAGAGCAGAGGTTTCTCTTCGAGGACAACCTCCGCGTTCCCTTGCTGATTCTCGGGCCGAGCCTCGTTCGCGAACCGATGATCATCGACGAACCGTGCAGCCAGCTCGACCTTATGGCGACGGCCCTCGACCTGTTTCGGCGCCCATCCCGTCATCATTCCATTGGCAAATCCCTTGCGCGCATCAACCCCGATCGCCGCATCCATTGCAATAATCCCTTCGGCAACCAATGGCTCGCCGAGCGGAAGGGTCCGCTCAAAATCATTCATGAACTGCGGACCGGCCAAACTCTCCTTTTCGATGTCGTCGCCGACCCGCTCGAAACCAATGACCTGGCCTCCCAGCGTCGATCGCTTGTGGCCACGTGGCGCGAACATCTGCTGCGCGCCAATTCGTTGTTCTCACACCTTTATGCCGCCGACCGCTTTTGCTAAGGTTAGCGCAAGTTTGCGCGCCCTTGGCCCATCGACAAGGAACCTGGAGGCGCCTTGAGTGAATTATGATCCAAAAGTTAATTCCGTTGTTGGGTTTCCTCGCAACCGCGTTGATTGCGGCGGAGCCGGTCACCGTCCAGCGCGGGCTGGTCGTCAGCTCACATGCCTTGGCCTCCCAGGCGGGGGTCCAAATTCTTCGGCAGGGCGGAAACGCAGTGGACGCCGCCATTGCCACGGGGCTCGCGTTGGCGGTTACGCACCCTTCCGCCGGCAACATCGGCGGGGGCGGCTTCATGATTGTGTTCACCAAAGCCGGAGAGGTGACGACGTTTGATTTTCGCGAGAAAGCTCCCGCCGCCGCCCATGAACGGATGTTTCTTGGCGAAAATGGCGAATACCTTCGGGACTCCAACCACGAGGGCTATCGGTCAGTCGGCGTTCCCGGGACGGTGGCGGGCTTTGATCTCGCCCGGCAACGATTTGGATCCATGCCTTGGAAGGAACTTGCGGCGCCCGCCGTCGCCCTGGCGCGGGACGGATTCCAGCTCAGCCCCGCGCAGGCCGAGGCATTTGCGCGCCTGAAAAAGGATTGGTCCCGCCACCCGTCCAGCGCGAAAGTATTCCTCGCGCGGGACGGTTCGACCCTCCCTTCGGGCCACGTTTGGAAACAGGCTGACCTTGCGCAATCGCTCGTCCGGATTCAGAGCGACGGGCGGGATGGGTTTTACCGGGGCGAGACTGCCCGCGCCATCGCTTCCGACATGAAGATGAATGGTGGGCTGATCACCGAGGCTGACCTCGCCTCGTACCAAGCGCGGGAGCGCAAGCCGATTCGCGGCTCTTACCGCGGATTTGAAGTCTACTCAATGCCGCCGCCAAGTTCAGGGGGCGTGGCCTTGGTCGAAGCGTTGAATATTCTTGAAGGTTTCCGCTTGAAATCCCTTGGGCACAATTCAGCGCCGTATCTCCACCTTGTGGCGGAATCGATGCGCCGGGCTTTTGCGGATCGCGCCCGGCATCTGGGAGATCCTGATTTCAATCCGGAAATGCCGGTTTCCACACTGACCTCAAAGGAGCACGCAGCCAGACTTCGGGCGTCCATCAACACCGCCCAAGCTTCCAAGAGCAGCCCGGAGCGTTTTGCGGAGGCATTCGAAAGCCCCGAGACCACCCATTATTCGGTCGTGGACGCCGAAGGAACCGCCGTGGTTGTGACTTACACGCTCGAATATTCCTATGGATCGAGAATTGTCGCCGAAGGGTTGGGCTTTCTTTACAACAATGAAATGGGGGATTTCAACCCCCAACCGGGGCGCACCGATGGGACCGGATTGATCGGCACCTCGCCCAACCGCGTGGCTCCCGGGAAGCGCATGCTTTCGAGCATGACTCCCACCATCATCGCCAACGATGGCAAGCCGTGCCTGCTCATCGGTTCCCCTGGCGGACGGACCATCATCAACACGGTCCTGCAGATCGTCTTGAACGTCATCGACTTCGACATGGACCTCGGGGCCGCGATCACCGCCGGGCGCATCCACCACCAATGGCTGCCGGATCAAATTCAGATGGAGCGCGACAAGTTTCGCCCGGAAATTTTGGCCCAACTGCGGGAAGTCGGCCATTCGGTGGTCGAGAGCGCACGGCAGGGGGAGGCCATGGGCATCCACATTGACCCGAAGTCTTCGGCGCGCACTGGTTTTGCGGATCCTCGATCGCCTGACGGGGCTGCGGTTGGGTATTGACGGGCCTGTTATGCGGCTGCGGTTGGATTCACTGCGCCATCCGTCTCCGCAGCTTCGCCATTGCCCTTTGCGCTGGCTGGAAGTTCGGGTCAATCTGCAACGCGATCCCCAATTGTTCCGCCGCTTCGTCCATCCGCTTCAATCCGGCATAGGCATTGGCAAGGTTCAAGCGGGCCTGCAGATAGTCCGGTTTCAGGCGGATGGCCTCCGCAAAACGGGTCACGGCTTCGGTCACATTCCCCTGCCGTGCCAAGGCTGTCCCATAATTGTTCTGCGCCGAGTAATTGTCCGGAGTCGTGGCGATCGCTTTTTTGAAATGCCCAATCGCCGCGTCGAACTTGCCTTCATTCATCAGCAGATTGCCCAGATTGTTGTGGACCTCGGCGTAATCCGGAAAGATCTCGAGCGCCTTTTCGTATTCCTTTTTGGCCTCTTCCAGCTTCCCTGCCCGCGCCAGGGCAATTCCCAGGTTGAAGCGCGCATCCTCGTCCTCGGGTTGGGTCTCGACCGCCTTGCGATATTTTGCGATCGCCGCCCCAGCCTTCCCCGATTCCAACGCCGCGTTGCCCTCTTGAATCAATTCCGCGACCACTTCCGCCGCGTCTTTCTCGTCCTCCAAGCCGGTCGCGTTCGGGTCGATTTGGATCGTTCTCGATTCATTTGTCCAATTCCCCGGGGCGTTCGTGGTCATCTCCGTGGCGGTGTCGGTGCGCCCCGCCGAGTTCGTGGCAAAGTTCGGGAATGGAGGAGCCATCTTGCGGTCCAGAACGATGAAACCGATCAGCGCCGTGATTCCAACGCCCAAGGTCAACAATGCTGGAAAAGCGGCCCGCTTCGGCGCGGCCGAATGTTTTTGTTTGCTGGATTTGGGCACGCCGTTGACCTTGCCACAGTGCCGGAGGACGCACAATTCACATTCTCCCCGCAAAGCCAAAACATTCATATCTTCAAATCTTGATGCGTTGATTTATTGCTTGCCCCGCGCGATCCTCCCTTTAGAATTGCCCGGACAGAAAGTTTTGCCATGAGTCAAATTGACCGGATTGAACGGCTGCGCCAGTTGTTGCGGGAACGCATCGTCATTATTGATGGGGCGATGGGGACGATGATTCAGCGGCACAAGCTCGACGAGGCGGCTTTTAGGGGGGAACGGTTCAAGAATTATCCGCAAGACCTCAAAGGCCATAATGACCTCCTTTCCCTGACCCAGCCTCAAATCATCCAGGAAATTCATCGGCAATATCTCGAGGCGGGCGCGGACATCATCGAGACGAACACGTTCAGCTGCAACAGCGTCTCGTTGGCCGATTATAAAATGGAGGCCCTCGCCTACGAAATGAGCGTGGCCGGATCCCGGAATGCCCGGGCGGCGGCGGAGGCGGTTGAAAAGGCGCAGCCGGGGAGGATTTGTTTTGTGGCCGGGGCGGTCGGGCCGACGACCAAGACCGCTTCTTTGTCGCCCAACGTCAATGACGCTGGTTTCCGCGCGGTCACTTACGACGAACTGGTCACCGCATACCTGGAAAATATCCGTGGGCTGGTGGATGGCGGGGCGGACCTGCTCTTGGTTGAAACTGTTTTTGACTCGTTGAACTCGAAAGCGGCCCTGTTTGCCGTGCAGAAGTATTTCGATGACACCGGGAAGGAATTGCCTGTGATGTTGTCCTTCACGATCACGGACGCGAGCGGGCGGACGCTTTCCGGGCAGACGGTCGAAGCGTATTGGAACGCGGTTTCGCACATGAAACTGCTGAGCATCGGGATCAATTGCGCCCTTGGGCCGCGGGAGATGAGGCCGTACGTCGAGGAACTGTCGCACCTGGCTCCCATCTATTTGAGCTGCTACCCCAATGCCGGCCTCCCTGATCCCATGTCGGCCACCGGTTTTCCGGAGACACCGGAAACGATGGCGCCGAAAATGAGGGATTTCGCCGAAAACGGCTGGCTGAACATCGTGGGGGGTTGCTGCGGAACGACCCCGGCGCATATCCGGGCGATCGCCGGCGCGGTGCAGGGCCTTCCCCCGCGAGTCCCCCCCAAGGCCCTGCCCTTCACCCGCCTGAGCGGCCTTGAGGCGCTGACCATCCGCCCCGACACCAACTTTGTGAACGTGGGCGAGCGCACGAACATCACGGGATCGCCGAAGTTCTCGAAGCTGATTCTCGAGGGGAACTTTGAGGAAGCCGTGAAGGTGGCGCGGCAACAGGTTGAAGGAGGCGCCCAAATCATCGACATCAACATGGACGAGGGGATGATCGATTCGGAAAAGACCATGACCCGGTTTTTGAACCTGATCGCGGCCGAACCGGACATCGCCCGCGTGCCTGTGATGATCGACTCCTCCAAGTGGTCCGTCATCGAGGCGGGGCTGAAATGCACGCAGGGAAAGAGTGTGGTCAATTCGATCAGCCTCAAGGAGGGCGAAGC
>CAZSXX010000176.1:0-9114 GCA_964611245.1 uncultured Verrucomicrobiota bacterium
GCCCGACTTGCGCCTCGGCGCTCCCGGCGGATGCGCCCGAGGGCCTCTGTCCGCAATGCCTGCTCCAGAGCGATGCGCAGACCGAGGGAAGCGAACCAGGTTCTGGACCGATTTTGGGACCAGCACCGGGAGGGATCTTCGGCGGCTATCGCATCGTCCGTTTGCTCGGCGAAGGCGGCATGGGATCGGTTTACGAGGCCGAGAATGTCGAAAACGGGCGCCGCGTGGCGTTGAAAGTTTTAAGGCACGCGCCCGATTCGCCGACGGCGCGCCAGCGCTTCCTGCGCGAAGGACGGCTCGCGGCGTCAGTGAATCATCCCCACAGCGTTTACATTTACGGAGCCGAAGAAATCGACGGTGCGCCCGTGATAACCATGGAATATGTGCCGGGCGGCACACTCTCCGAACTGGTCAAGGCTCACGGGCCGCTCTCCGTGCCCAAAGCCGTGGACACGATCCTGCAAATCATGGAGGGCTTGGAAGCCGCCGCCGCCAAAGGCGTTTTGCATCGCGACGTGAAGCCATCAAACTGCTTCGTCGAAGCCGACGGCAAAGTGAAGGTTGGAGACTTCGGGCTTTCCATTTCCACGCTCGCGCGCGACCAGACGAACCTGACCATGCCGGGCGCAATCATGGGCACGCCGGGTTACGCGCCGCCGGAACAACTGCGCGGGGATGAACTCGACGTGCGCGCCGACATTTATTCGGTGGGCGTGACGCTTTATTTTTTGCTCACGGGCCAGACGCCCTTCAACGCGGACAGCATTGTGAAACTGCTCGCCACCGTCCTGGAAAAACCCGCGCCATCGCCGCGCCTGTTGCGCCCGGAGATTCCGAAAGCCGTTGAACAGGCCGTGCTCCGTTGTCTGGCCAAAGAACCAGCGCAACGCTTCAAAAGCTACGATGAACTGCGCCAGGCGCTGCTGCCGTTTGGCTCGGCTCAGCCGGCCCCCGCCCCTTTGGGGCTGCGTCTCGTCGCCGGACTCATCGATCGAATCTTCTTGGGCCTGTTCATCGTGGCTGGCGCGTCCCTTCTCGCCAACTTTACAGGGCGTGAGGATCTGGCTTTCAACGAATTGCGTTCACCCCGATTGCTGTCGGAGCCCTGGGCGCTTGTGATTCAGGCGCTTTATTACGCTCTCTTTGAAGGTCTTTTCGGCGCAGGGATTGGCAAGGCTCTCTGCGGGCTTCGCGTCGTCGGCCCGAACCGCGGCCTGCCCGGCCTTCCCCGCTCTTTTGGCCGCGCTTTGATTTACATCCTCACGCCGCGTCTCCCGGTTTGGACCATGTCCGGCGGGATGCACGCCGCCATCGGCGTGCCGGAGCAGGCCCTTGGATTTTTGTCCGTTTACATCGTTCACGCCCTTTTCTTCGTCACCGCAAGGCGCCGCAATGGCTTCGCGTCCGTTTATGACCTGATCACCGGAACGCGAGTCGTCCAACGCGCCGCCCGTGAACGCCGTTTTCAACAAACGTTGGCGGAGGAGGTCGCCCCGCAAGCCGGCAACGCGCCGATGGTCGGGCCGTTCCACGTGCTGGAATCACTGGGGCGCCATGACGGCCAGGAAATCCTGCTCGGTTATGACACCCGCCTGCTGCGTAAAGTTTGGATTCGCAAACAGCCGCCGGGATCCGCTCCCATTCCCGCGACGCTGCGCGATCTCACTCGGAAAGGACGCCTGCATTGGCTGGCCGGACGGCGCTCCGCCGAAGAATCGTGGGACGCATACGAGGCAGTTGACGGTCAGCCGCTTGCCAGCCTGCTCGACGCGCCGCAACCTTGGAAGTCCGTTCGCTTTTGGCTGATCGATCTGGCCGAAGAACTCGACGCGGCCCGGCTGGATGGGTCGTCGCCAGACACATTGGGCCTGGATTGTGTTTGGATTACCGCGGACGGGCGGGCCAAGCTGCTCGATTTTCCGGCGCCTGGCCAGCGTGGCGTCGGCGCGAAAAATTCCAAACCATCAGCGCAACAATTCCTGAGCCAAGTCGCTTATGCGGGATTGGCCGGTCGCAATCCTTCAGAAACAAATGAGAGTGTCCCACAAATCCCAATGCCGCTGTTTGCGCGCGCGTTCCTGCAAACCCTGCCCGCCGCCGCGGATCTCCCATCCGTCCTCTCCGAACTTCGCCCACTGCTGGACAAGCCCGCCGAGGTGTCCAGCGGCCAGCGCCGGGGCCTGATGTACATGAGCATATTTATTGCGAGCCTGTGTTTCGGCTGGGTGTCGATCGCGTCTGGTTACACGCAAGGAGAATTGATCCCTTTGTGGATGCTTGGCGTCTTCACCATTCCCAGCCTGACAGGGTCGCTCCTGTTTCGCCGCGGTCTTGGACTTCGTCTGCTTAAAATCGAGATTGTCACCAAAACGGGCTTGCCGGCGACGCGTTGGCGGACCTTCCTGCGTTGCCTGCTGCCCTGGTCGCCATTTTTCCTCTTTCTTCTGTCGGTGGCTTTGCTAGAGACATTCTGGCCGTTCTGGATTTTCCTGAGCGCCCTTTTCGGGGGACTGGTTTATCGGTTGGTGCGCCCCGGACGCGCCATTCGCGACCGCATAGTTGGGACCTGGCTCGTGCCCGAATGATCTTTCATCACAAATGACAGCCCCCACGATACTTCAACCCCAAACCCACTCATGAGGAATTATGCCTGAATTCAAATTCGCCTGCCCCCATTGCGGCCAGCACATTCAATGCGATGACCGCCTTTCCCATAAGCAACTGAAGTGTCCAGCCTGCCAGGTGCTGATCATTGTGCCCTTGTCCCCGACATTGGCGCCGGGAGACGTTCCCTCGATCCAATCCGGGCGCACATGGGAAACGTTTCCGCCCTCCGTTGGCAAAGTGATTCCCCCAACAACAACTTCCCCAGGCGACTCTGCCAAACCAACAGTTTAGCTGCCCAGGATTCGTTGGGCTTTACGGATGTTTCGACGCGGGCGCCAAACGAAGTCAAACGGGTTCGAACGGGTTAACCGGAGTTTACTTGAGTTCTCCACCAAAACCGGCATTTTAGACGCGGATTTGCGGTCAAACTGGACCGAGTCCGACCACCGGCACCAAACTTGGCTGAGCCTGCCACTGACCTCACGTTGCGGAGAACGCCGCGACTTCCCCCCCTTTTTGGACAATCGATTCGTGACAGGAAACGGATCCGGTGGGAATATGAGTCATTGCCCGATGCGCCGCATGCGACACCTTAGTTTTGTCTTGTTGGGGATGGCCTTTGTTTTGAGCCCGCTGGCCGCGGAGAAAGCAGTGACAGCGGCCGCGCGCGAGTATTGCGTGAGTTGCCACGACGGCGAGGTGAAGAAGGGGGATTTGGACTTGGAGAGGCTTCTGGGGGATGGGGTGGCGGCTCATCCAGTGGAGTGGGAGAAGGCGCTGAGGAAAATGCAGGGGCGGCAAATGCCGCCGATTGGGAAAAAGCGCCCGGATGAGGCGACGTACAGGAAGTTGGTTGGGCAGTTGGCGAGCCACTTGGACCGGGCGGCGGCAAAGAATCCAAATCCGGGCCGGACGGAGACATTCCGGCGGTTGAATCGAACAGAGTACCAAAATTCGATCCGGGATTTGCTGGGAGTGGAAATTGACGCGGCGGCGCTGCTGCCGAAGGACGAGGCGAGCCATGGGTTTGACAATGTGACGGTCGGGATGCTTTCGCCGACGTTGTTGGAACGTTACATCACGGCGGCGCAGAAGATCAGCCAGTTGGCCATCGGTGCGCCGCGGAAAAATCCGGGAGGGGAGACTTACCGAGTGGCGCCGGATGTGACGCAGGAGGAACGATTGGAGGGGCTGCCAATTGGAACGCGCGGTGGAACGTTGATCCGGCACACATTTCCCCAGGACGGGGAGTATGAGTTTCAGATTCGCTTGGCAAGGGACCGGAACGAGGAGATCGAGGGATTGAACGGAACCCATGAACTTGAGTTGCTGGTGGACCAGGAGCGGGTTGCGCTGCTCACCGTGGCGCCACCCAAGATTCCAAAGGATTTTGAGAGTGTCGACGCGAAATTGAAGGTTCGCGCGCTTGTTAAGGCGGGGTTGCATGAAGTGGGGGTGACGTTCGTGAGGCACGCGGGATCGTTGTTGGAGCGGAAGCGCCAGCCTTATCCGGTGGCGTTCAACATGCACCGGCACCCGCGGTTGAGTCCGGCGGTTTATCAGATGTCGATCAATGGTCCATACAACTCGGCGGGGCCTGGGGACACGGCCAGTCGTCGCAAGATTTTTGTGGCCGTGCCGAAGGCGGCCTCCGAAGAGGAAGAGTGCGCGGAAAAGATTTTTTCGAATCTGACTCGGCGCGCGTATCGGCGGCCTACGGCCCGGGAGGATTTGGAACAGCCGATGAAGTTTTACCGGGAGGCGCGGCAGGAGGAGGGATTTGAGGCGGGGATTGAGGCGGGGTTGGCCGCGATTTTGGTGAGCCCGCAGTTTTTGTTCCGCGTGGAGGAGGATCCGGAGGGGATTCCCCCGGGAACGCCCTACCCGCTGAGCGGCCTTCAATTGGCGTCGCGGCTCTCGTTTTTCCTCTGGAGCAGCATTCCGGACGACGAGTTGATCGAATTGGCGGTTCGAGGCGAGCTTTCCAAGCCGAAAGTGTTGGCAAGACAGGCACGGCGGATGATCGCCGATCCCAAGAGCCGAAGCTTGGCGGACAATTTTGCCGACCAATGGCTTTATTTGCGGAACCTGGACTCACTCACGCCCGATGCCCGTTTGTTTCCAGATTTCGATGACAATCTTCGGCAGGCGTTCCGTCGCGAAACAGAATTATTCTTCGAGAGCATTGTGAGGGAGGACCGGCGGGCGCTGGATTTGCTGAAATCGAATTATACTTTCTTGAACGAGCGGCTGGCGAAGCACTATGGCATTCCCGGAATTTACGGCAGCCATTTTCGGCGGGTCGCCCTCGCGCCGGAATCGCATCGGGGTGGGCTGCTGCGGCAGGGAAGCGTTTTGGCGGTGACTTCGTACGCGACCCGCACCTCGCCGGTGATCCGCGGAAATTGGATTCTGGGAAATCTATTGGGGACGCCGCCCCCGCCGCCGCCGGGGGATGTCCCGGCGTTGAAGGAAAAAACAATATCGTCGCGGCTGGCGGTCCGCGAACGGCTGGCCGAGCACAGGGCCAACACGGCATGCGCGAGCTGCCACAATTTGATGGATCCGGTTGGGTTCGCGCTGGAGAATTTTGACGCGGTCGGACGGTGGCGGGAGTACGAGGACGGGATGCCGGTGGACGCGGCGGGAGGATTCCCGGATGGCAGCGAATTTGTGGGACCTGATGGGCTGGAGAAAAGCCTTTTGCGCCGGCCTGATTTGTTTGTTGGAACTCTGGCTGAGAAGCTCCTGACCTTTGCGCTGGGCCGCGGAATCGAAGCCCACGATGGGCCGGCCATCCGCAAAATTGTCAGGGAAGCGGAAGAGGGTGACTTTCGGTTTTCTTCGGTTATAGTTGCCGTTGTCAACAGCGTGCCGTTCAAAATGAGGAATTCGCCATGATGATCACGAAAAAAGCGCTGCCCCGCCGGACGTTTCTGCGGTCCGTGGGCGCCACGATGTCGCTGCCATTGCTGGACGCGATGATTCCGGCCGCGACGGCCCTGGAAAAAACGGCGGCCAGGCCAATTCGGCGGCTGGGGTTTGTCTTCATGCCCATGGGTTGCGACCAATCTCGGTGGACGCCGCGAAGCGAGAAAACTCTGGATGAGCTGTCGCCGATTCTAAGCTCCCTGGAGCCCGTGAAGCACCACGTGACGGCGATCACGAACATGGAGCTGGCGAACGCGTATCCTGGCTCGCACGCGACTTCAAACGCCGCGTTCCTTAGCGCCGCGAAGGCCAAGCACACGGAGGGGAGTGATTATTACCTGGGAACCACCGTGGACCAGCTCGCGGCCCGGCAGCTCGGGGCCGAGACGCAGCTTCCGTCGTTGGAAATGTCGATGGACCTGATGCAAACCGTCGGGCAGTGCGACAACGGTTATGCGTGCGTGTACCAAAACAACCTGTCTTGGTCGTCCCCGACAACACCCCTTCCTTCGGAGGCGCACCCGAGGATTGTTTTTGAAAGCCTCTTCGGCGAAGGCGGGAATGCGGCGGAGCGGCGGATGGCGCTGCGAAAACGGGCCAGCCTGCTGGACTCGTTCAACAGCGACATCGCGCGGCTGAAGCGGAAGCTGGGGGCGGCCGACGTGGCGAAAGTGAACCAGTACCTCGACACCGTGCGCGAAGTGGAACGGCGCATCCAGCGCGCGGAGGCGGAGGCCGCCCGGAACCCGCTGCCGGATCTGGACCGCCCGGTGGGAGTTCCGGCGGCTTACGCGGACCACGCGCGTTTGATGTTCGACTTGCAACTGCTGGCCTTCCAGGGGGACGTCACGCGCGTGATCACCTTCCAGCTCGCGCGGGAAACCAGCAACCGAACCTACCCGGAAATTGGCGTGCCGGACCCGCATCACCCACTCTCGCACCATGGGAATGATCCGGACAAGATCGCGCGGATGGCCAAGATCAACCAACTCCATGTCTCGCTCTTCGCGGAGTTCCTGCAGAAATTGAAGAACACTCCGGACGGCCCCGGGTCACTGCTGGACCATTCACTCTATCTTTATGGCAGCGGCATCGGGAATCCCAATGTGCACGACCACGTGAACCTGCCCATTTTGGTCGCCGGCGGCGCGGCGGGCGGCATGAAGGGCAATCGCCACATTCGCTACGACAGGGCCACGCCCCTGGCGAACCTGCACCTTACGCTCCTGGACAAGGTCGGGGTTCGGTTGGATCATTTCGCAGACAGCACAGGGCAATTGCGCGAACTTTTCGAACCGCTGTCAATTTGAACAAAGGGATTGAAACCTCCACGGCCCGTTTGGTGCGCCGAGGCGCGCGGTTTCTGATCCTTGCCGTTGTCGCCTGCGGCTTGCGCGCCGCGCCGGCGACGACGCCGCTGTTGGAGGCGGCCCTGGGCAACGACTTCCCTCGGGCGAAAGCCCTTTTAAGCGCAGGCACGGATCCGAACGGGACGAACCGGTATGGGGTTGCGCCGCTGGCCCTCGCCTGCCAAAACGGGAACGGCGAAATGGCGGAGGCGTTGTTGGCGGCGGGGGCGGACGCAAATTTCACGCAGCGGGGGGGCGAGACGGCTTTGATGACCGCCGCACGCACCGGCAATCCACGCGTGGTCAAGGCGCTTCTGGCGCGGGGGGCGGACGTGAACGCGAGGGAACGGCGCGGGCAGACGGCGATCGCTTGGGCGGCGGCCGAGGGCCACACGGAAGCCATGGAGTTGTTGATCAAGGGGGGCGCGGATTTCAAGACGCCGTTGGACGGAGGATTCACGCCGTTGTTTTTCGCCATTCGCGAAGGGAGGTCGGACGCCGCCAAGGCGTTGTTGAAAGCCGGCGCGGATGTAAATGAGGCAATGCAGCCAAAGAGGCGGGCGGGCCGCGGGCCGCAAGCCGGCATGACGCCCCTGCTGATGGCCGTCGAAAATGGCCATTTCGAACTGGCCATCGATCTGGTCAACGCCGGAGCGGACCCGAATGACCAACGGGGAGGGTACGCCGCGCTCCACAATCTCACATGGGTTCGGAAGCCGAACCGGGGCGAGGATGAGGATGGCGCTCCGCCGCCCGCAGGGTCGGGGCGGATCGATTCGCTGGCATTCGCCAGGAAGTTGGTCGCCCTCGGGGCGGATGTGAACGCGCGCATCGCCAAGGGCGCCCGAGGAAAGAATGTCCTGTCGCTGAACGGGGCCACGCCGTTCCTGCTGGCCGCCAAGACGGCTGACCTTGAACTGCTGAAGCTGCTTTATGAGCTCGGGGCTGACCCCAACACGGCGAACGCGGACGGGGACACGCCGGTGATCGCCGCGGCCGGGCTCGGGACACCGACGGCGGACGAGGTCGCGGGGACCGAGGAGGAGGTTCTGGAGGTGTTGGAATGGCTGGTGAACCTCGGCGCCGACGTGAACGCAGTTGACAAGAATGGCGAAACGGCGATGCACGGGGCGGCTTACAAAAACCTTCCGAAAGTCGTTGAGTTTCTCGCAAGGCGGGGCGCGAGAATTGAGGTGTGGAACCAGAGGAATAAATGGGGGTGGACGCCGCTGTTGATTGCGGAGGGATTTCGGCCTGGAAACTTCAAGCCATCCTTCGAGACAATCGCCGCGATTCACAAAGCCATGTTGGCCGCGGGGGTGGCGCCGCCGCCTCCCACCAGCGCCGAGGGGGTCAACAACAGCGACTTTGCCCCTCCCACGAAGGATTACACCCAGTAGGGGTTTTGAGCCGGATCGCGGCAGGGTTCCCTTGCCACCGCGACCGGCAGTTTTCATTGCGGCCCCGCCGTCAGCGGGCTTTGTCGAACTCCTTGAGGAAGCCCATGAATTCGCGCCGGTGGTCCTCCTCCCCACCAAGGATGCCGATGACCATGTCCTGGGTGACGTAGTCGGCGCCCTCGCAGGCTTTGATGATTTTGGTGTAATGCGCGATCGCGGCCTCCTCCGCCTCGATCACCCCGCGAATCACCGCGACGAGGTCGGTTGAATTCTTTGGGGGCTGCAGGGATTGTTGATTGCGCGCGAGGCCGAGGGAGCCGGGCACCTGGCCGCCGATCGTTTTGATCCGCGCCGCCAATTGCTGGGCGTGCATCAACTCTGTGGCGACGTCGGCCGCGAGGGCTTTCTTGATGACATCGGACTGGATGCCGTCGGGATTCACGGAGGCGGCGATGTAGTTTTGCACCGTTTCAAGCTCCATCGCATAGGCTTCAGCCAACAGTTCGAGGATGTGTTCTTTTCCCATGGGAAAGGAATCCTCTCAAAGTTGATTTCTGTCAATTCGGGGTCTGGCGCGCTGAAATGCCGTCGTGGCGATTTGGGGGCGGCCGCGGGGCTTGGGGGACGGACCGGCTCGGGGATTGCCATGATGTTGCGCGATGTTGCGGACGGTTGCGGGTTTGTTGCGGGATGTTGCGCATTTGTTGCGTGTCGTTGCGCATTTGTTGCGCGCTTGTTGCGGGATGTTGCGGGATGTTGCGCATTTGTTGCGCGGCCGTTGCGCGTTGGAAGTGTTTGCGGGGAAGCGAGTTGGGAGGAAATGAAGG
>CAZSXX010000177.1:0-2178 GCA_964611245.1 uncultured Verrucomicrobiota bacterium
TTGTGAAGCAGACGTGCGTGGTGTGGGGCGCGAGGGTTTGGCCGCCGGAGGCGCTGCGGTCGGCGACTAACAACATTTTGGGGAACGCGTTCCACCAGAATTTGGGCGGGGGGCGGTTCGCGGAGGTGTCGGGGAAGGTGGGGGCGGAGACGTACTGGCCGTGGGGGGTGACGGCGGGGGATTTGAACGCGGACGGATTTGAGGACCTGTTTGTGACGGCGGGGATGGGATATCCGCTGCGTTACGCGATCAACTCGGCGCTGTTGAACGAGGGTGGGGCGCGGTTTGTGGACAGTGAATTTGCGCTGGGGGTGGAGCCGAGGAAGGGGAACCGGATCGAGAAGGAGTTTTTTGATTTGGACTGCTCCGGGGAGGACAAGAAACATCCGCTGGCGAAGGGACGGACGGGGATGGTGACCGTGATGGGGGCGACGAGCTCGCGGGCGTCGGCGGCGGCGGACCTGGATGATGATGGGGACTTGGACATTGTGACGAATGAATGGAGCGACCATCCGCAGGTGCTGGTGAGCAATTTGGCGGAGAAGAAGAAGATCCATTTTCTGAAGGTCAAGCTGGTGGGGACCGTTTCGAACCGGGACGGTTTGGGGGCGACCGTGAGGGTGAAGGCGGGTGGGAAGACCTTCACGCGGATGAATGATGGAAAATCGGGTTACTTGTCGCAGAGCTCAATGCCGCTGTATTTTGGATTGGGGGAGGCGGCGATGGTGGAGCAGGTGGAAGTGAAATGGCCGTCGGGAAAAGTTCAGACGATATCACAGGGAATTCCGGCCAACGCGAATTTCACGGTGACCGAACCGCGTTAATTTCGAGCGGCGGTGGGCTTGGGAATGGGGCGGTAGCCGGCGTTTTTGTATTCGGGGGCTTGGGGGATGTAATCGGAGGTGAAGTTGGGGTTGGGGGCGGTGAGGGTGTTGGATTCGGCGGGGACGACCTTGGCGAGGTCGTGGATGGCGCCGTTGAAAAAGCAGCCTTTCACGATTTTGGCGCCGGCGTTGACGGCGAGGTCGTAGCGGGCAAAGCCTTTGAGGCCCGCGTCCAGAGTGTTGCCGTAGAAAACGCAATTGACGTAGGAACTGGCGCCGCCCATGTCGTCCACGCCGTTGCGGTTGCCGGTGAAGGTGCAGTTGACGAGGTCGGCGCGGGATTTCCAGAAGAGGGTGACGGCGCCGTTGTTGACGAAGGGGCGCTCGCCGGAGTTTTTGGCTACGGGATCCTCGCCGACATTTGAGATGTTGCCGACGAAGAGGCAATTGATGATGCGCGCGCCGGAGCCGGCGAGGAGGTCGATGGCGGGGCCGGTGCCCTGGGCGCGGTTGCGGAGGAAGACGCAGTTTTCGATCAGGACCGGGAGGTAGTTGAAGCCTTGGTGTTGGATGGAGATGCCCGCGCCGCAGGGGCTGGTGAAGTTGTCGGTGATCTCGAGGTTTTGGAGGGTGGGATAGGAGCGTCCGAAGACCTTGATGGCGCCGCCGTCGGAATAAAAGAAGTGGTTGCGGGGAATGGTGTTGTTGGGCTCCATTTGGCGGGTGCCCTCGCGGGTGATGAAGCCGTTGGCGCCGGTGATGCGGAAGCCGCGGAGGAGGGTGTTGGAGGTGACGCCGTCGCCGAAGTAAACGACGTGGTTGACGACGGCGGGGAAGGCGGGATGGGAGGGGAGGGCGAGCTCGGGATTGGCGGCGGTGAGGATGACGCGCCCGATGGCCTCGAGGCGGACGCCGTCGTGGGATTTGTTGAACCAGATCATGGCCTGGCGGGAGGAGTTGGGGCGGTATTCGCCGGGATGGACCTTGACGGTTTTGTTGGTGGGGTTGGCGGCGGCTTGCTGGAGGGCGTCCTGGATGTTGTCGCCGGGATGGACGTGGTATCCGTCCGGGGAAAGGGTGATGGCGGCTCCGGCATGAACCAGGGAGAGGACGAGCCAAGGGAGAAAATGGTTCAGTCGGTTCATGGGCGGGAGCATATCCGGAGGGGGAGTGGCTGACAAATGACTTCAAATCGGGGAACGGGGACGGTAGGGTTGGTGCGGGATCAAAAAACGCGAATGAAAGAATTTTCACCCCGGGATTTGGGCATTTGGCCACTGTTGGCGGTGTTGGCGGCGATGATTGGGTGCGACCGGGGGGTGACGCGAATCGCGGGGGATCGAGCGGGGCGGGA
>CAZSXX010000177.1:2188-9097 GCA_964611245.1 uncultured Verrucomicrobiota bacterium
CTTTGGGGGGGGCCCCGGGGGGGGCCCCCCCCGGGGGGGCCGCGGGGGGGGCGGGGGGGGCGCCCCGTCCGGCGGCGAACGCGGCGGCGCCGGTGTTGGTCCCGGTGACGAACATGGTGTTGGTGAAGGCGGGGACCTATCAGCGGATCAAGTTCCCGGTCACGTTGACGCGGGATTTTTGGCTGGGGAAATTTGAGGTGACGCAGGGGGAATATGAGCGGGTGATGGGGAAGAATCCGAGCCATTTTCCGGGAGACGTGAGCCGGCCGGTGGAGAAGGTGACGTTCCATGACGCGATGGGGTATTGCGAGGCGTTGACGAAACGGGAGCGGGAGGCGGGGCGGTTGCCGACGGGGTGGGAGTACCGGTTGCCGACGGAGGGGGAGTGGGAATACGCGTGCCGGGCCGGAACGACGAACCTGTTCAGCTTTGGGGATGACGCCGGGGTGGCGGAGAAGTATGCGTGGACGCAGGAGAATGGGGAGGGAACGAGCCACCCGGTGGGGCAGAAGGAGCCGAATGCGTGGGGATTTCATGACATGCACGGGAATGTGTGGGAGTGGTGCCTGGACTGGTTTGAGCCGTATCCGGCGGGGCATTTGACGGATCCGACGGGGCCGGCGGTGAGCAAATACAAGGTGTTCCGGGGCGGGGGATGGAACAACGAGATCAGCATGGCGAGGTCGTCGAACCGGTTCATGATGGAGCCGGGGAGTGGGATCCATTTTGTGGGATTTCGGGTGGCGCTTTGCCCGGTGCGGCCTTGAGAAACGGTCCGAAATTGACGTGGCGTGGCATGGGCGGTGGGACTCCGGGGAAAGAACCTTCGTTGTTCGCCACTTTTTTCTTTACAAAATCTTCGCCGCCATGAGGATCGGGGTGTAGCCGAAGGTTTGATTCAATTCATCAAAACAATGTACCTATGCGTCTAAAAACACTCCCCATAATGGCCGCTTTGGCGTTCGCCGCGGCGTTGCCGACAAAGGCGGCCAACGACATCGAGCCAGGAAAAGAGTTCTATACGGTCATACGCGCCCCAGCGCCCATCGTCCTTGATGGGAGCCTGAATGAATGGGCGGAGATCCCCGTGTTGGCGGATCCGAAATTCGCGATCCCCAAAAATTCGGGCGCCGGCGGCACCTATGTGCTGTTCGAGGAATACGCGGGCGGGACATGGACCGGGCCGGACGACCAGACGTCGGCGGTGCAGGTGGTCTATGACGCGGAGAATGTTTATTTCGGGTTCGTGGTGACGGACGATTTCCATGAGAACGCGGCGAACAGCGCGTGGAATGGGGATTCGGTCCAGTTGATGATCGCGAGCGCGGACCGGACGGCGCAGGTGGCGTTGTACAATTATGCGCTTGGCGGGGTGGAGAGCTCGCTGGGAAGCACGATCGTGATGCATGAAGCGGGACCCGGCGGAACCGAAGCGGTGGTGAGCCGGAACACGACCACCAAACGGACGACGTACGAGATCAAATTGCCAAAGGCGTCGCTTGGGCTGTCGGACCTTGGATCTGGCACGCAGTTCGGGCTGGGGATGGCGATCAACGACGGTGACGAACTGACGCCGGGCCAGCGGGGCTGGGGCGGGCTGGGCGCGCACTCGATCGTGTTTGGGAAATCGCCGTCGCACACGGCGTTGATGACGCTGGCCGCGCCGCCGCCGCCGTCGAATGACATTGAGCCGGGCAAGGAGTTTTACACGGTGAACTACGCGCCGCGGGCCGTGACGTTGGACGGGAACCTGACGGAGTGGACCGGGGTGCCTGTGCTGGCGGACCCGAAATTCTCGATTCCGAAGGGATCCGGGCCGGCCGGGACGGGGACGTATGTCCTCTTTGAGGAATACGCGGGCGGGACATGGACCGGGCCGGACGACCAGACCTCGGCGGTGCAGGTCATTTACGACGCGGACAATGTGTATTTCGGGTTTGTGGTGACGGATGATTACCATGAGAACGCGGCGAACAGCGCGTGGAATGGGGATTCGATCCAGTTGATGATCGCGAGCGCGGACCGGACGGCGCAGGTGGCGTTGTACAATTACGCGTTGGGCGGGGTGGAGAGCTCGCTGGGCAGCACCATTGTGATGCATGAAGCGGGTCCGGGCGGAACCGAGGCGGTGGTGAGCCGGAATTCGATCACGAAACGGACCACGTATGAAATCAAGCTGCCGAAGGAATCACTGGGGTTGACGGAGCTGAGCACCGGCACGCGGTTTGGGCTGGGCATGGCGATCAATGACGGCGACCAATTGACGCCCGGCCAACGGGGCTGGGGCGGCTTGGGCGCGCACTCGATTGTGTTTGGCAAGACGCCGAAAGAGACTGCGTTGATGACGTTGTCGGAGCCGGTTGCGCCGCCGACGAATGACATTGAGCAGGGCAAGGAGCTGTACACGGTCCGCCGGAAACCGAACGCGATCGAATTGGACGGCAGCCTCGCGGATTGGACCGGGGTGCCTGTGCTGGCGGATCCGAAGTTCTCGATTCCGAAGGGATCCGGGCCGGCCGGGACGGGGACCTATGTCCTCTTCGAGGAGTACGCGGGCGGGACTTGGACCGGGCCGGACGACCAGACGTCGGCGGTGCAGGTGGTTTATGACGCGGACAATGTTTACTTTGGGTTTGTGGTGACGGACGACTACCACGAGAACGCGGCGAACAGCGCGTGGAACGGGGATTCGATCCAGTTGATGATCGCGAGCGCGGACCGGACGGCGCAGGTGGCGTTGTACAATTACGCGTTGGGCGGGGTGGAGAGCTCGCTGGGCAGCACCATTGTGATGCATGAAGCGGGCCCTGGCGGAACCGAAGCGGTGGTGAGCCGCAATTCGCTGACGAAGCGGACGACCTACGAGATCAAATTGCCGAAGGAATCGCTGGGTTTGGCGGCGTTGACGGGCGGCACGCAGTTCGGGTTGGGCATGGCGATCAACGACGGGGACGAGCTGACGCCGGGCCAACGTGGCTGGGGTGGGTTGGGCGCGCACGCGATTGTTTTCGGCAAAACACCGAAGGAAACCGCGTTGATGACGCTCGAGAGCTACAACGACATTGAACCCGGCAAGGACAAATACACGGCGACCGCGGCGACACGCGGAGTGGCGCTGGATGGAAGCCTTTCGGAATGGATTGGCGTGCCTGTGCTGGCGGATCCGAAGTTCTCGATCCCGAAGGGATCCGGCGCCACCGGGACTGGCACCTATGTCTTGTTCGAAGAATACGCGGGCGGGACGTGGACTGGGCCGGACGACCAGACGTCGGCGGTGCAGGTGGTCTATGACTCCGAGAACGTGTATTTCGGTTTCGTGGTCACCGATGATTACCATGAGAACGCGGCGAACAGCGCCTGGAACGGAGATTCGATCCAGTTGATGATCGCCAACACTGACCGGACGGCACAGGTGGCGCTGTACAACTACGCGTTGGGCGGGGTTGAGGGGACGCTGGGGAGCACGATCGTCATGCACGAAGCGGGGCCGGGCGGCACGGAAGCCGTGGTGGTCCGCGACGCGCTGAACAAGAAGACGATTTATGAAATCAAGCTTCCGGCGGCCTCGCTTGGGTTGACCGCGCCTTTGACGCTGGGGACCAAGTTTGGCTTGGGCATGGCGATCAACGATGGCGACCAACTGACCCCCGGCCAGCGGGGTTGGGGCGGGTTGGGCGCGCACTCGATTGTGTTTGGAAAAACGCCGTCGCAAACCGCGCAAATCACGCTTGGAACCGCAGGGAGCGGAAGCGCCCTGTTCTTCCTCTCGGCGGTGAACCCGGGCGTGAACACGTTTTCGTTCCGGGCAAGCGACTTGGGCACATCGATTGTCAATCCGGCGTCGGCGAAGCTGACGATTGACGGACAAGTGGTGACGCTGGTCGCGAGTGACAAGGTGCTGGACGCGACCGACTTCAAGTACACTCGCTCGACGCCTTTTGCGGCGGGAAGCCACACGTATTCGATCGAGATCAAGGACACGCAGAACCAAGTGGTGACGGATTCCGGAACGTTCATCGCGGCCGCTGTCCCGATCTTGGCGTCGGCGCAGCGGGCGGTTTCCGTGGACATGACCAAGCCGGGATTCCTCTGGCGGGTCTTCCAGAACCAGAACGCGCACCTGAATCCGCTGACCCCATCGGAATATTTGGCTGAGGCGGAGTTGGCGTTGGCGGGCCTGCTGACGGATGGAACGGACATCCTCGCGAACTTCGCGGACGCGAACGCAATTGGGGTCGCGTTGGATGTTGGAGTTGTGGACGGACCGTTGGTGAAGTTTGAGATTCCGACGGTGATCAACGTGAACCAATTCGCGGACGGGTCCGCCGGGAGCGCCGATTTCAGCCCGGACGACCAGATGCCCGGCGTTCCGGGACTCGACGGGTTTGACGACGGCGTTGACGCGGAGATCCGGACGTTCATCGAATTGCCAGCGGGCGTGGTGACGCTTGGCGTGACGTGCGACGACTTGTTCGCGGCGGAGGCTGGGTACATCAACTCGGCCGCCGACACCCAGGTCCTGGGAAGCGACCTTGGGCTGCAAAACCGGACGACGATCATGAGGATCTTCGTGGCGACCGCCGGGATTTATCCAGTCCGCGTCATTTATCAAGAGCGGACAGGCGGGGCGTTCATCGAGTTTTTCTCGGTGAAGAGCGACGGCACGAAGGTGCTGATCAATGACGTGGACAACGGCGGGTTGAAGGCGTATCGATCGGGCGTGGTCCCGACGAAGTCGACGATCTTCACCCTGACTGCATCCCTCGCGGCCGGCCAGACGGAGATCGTCTGGAGCGAGCCGGGAGTGGTGCTGCAGGAAGCGACGAGCGCGAGCGGGCCGTGGACCGATTTGACGTCGGCCACCTCCCCGTACCGCCCGACCACCGGCACCCGGCCGGTGGTGTTCTACCGGCTGAAGAAATAAGGGCTGGCAACCAACAATTCAGAAAGACCAGGCTTCGGCCTGGTCTTTTTTTTTAGGTTGAGCCCGCGGAGTCGCGGCAGGGGCAAGGGGGAGCCGGCGCATTTTTAACGTGTGGGTTTTGGGGTTGGACTTGCTCCTTGCGGGAGCGGAATGGCAGACTGCGCGCGAGCGCGGGGGGGGAACCCCTGTGGGACGGGCGGCCCGCCAAGTGGTGGGCACGACGGCGGGCGCCGGTGATGGCGAGAGGTTTGCGTGGGATTGTCGGATGAGGGTTCATGCACTAAAGTGGCTGGACGCCGGGATGGAGGGGCGGTGGGCCCATGCGACGCATCCCACGCGGAATGATGAAAAATGGTATGCGAAAAATGATTGTTGGGGCGGTGGCGTGGGTTGTGGCGTGCGCGATACTTCCCGCGGCGGCGGCCCGGGACTTGTCGTGGCGTTTCGTGGGGCTGAACGGGCTGCGGGAAAAGAGGGAGTTGACGACGCTGCAGGAGGTGATGGGCCTGCCGGAGTTCGCGGGGATGCGGTCGAATTTGACGGTGCGCGTCGCGGCCGCCCTGGCCAAGCAGACGAGCCAGAAGGCTGAGCCTGATGCGGAGCTGCGGCGGCTGTTCCTGCCGATGGCAGAGGATCTCGTGGCGCATCAAACCGTCTATGAGCTGAAGGCGGCGGGGACGTCGAGCGCGTGGACGCTCGCGATCCAGTTGCCGCTGGAACGGCACCAAGTGTGGGCGGCCAATTGGGAGAAGATTTCGAAGCACGCCAGGGCCGGGGCGGGGACGCTTTCTCGGGAAGGTCAGTGGAGCGTGCTGGGCACTGGAAGCGCGAAGGGAATCCTTGAGAAAACGAAGGAGCCGATGCGGGAGATTTTGGCGGCCAGCGGGGACATTTCGTTTTTGGGGGATTACCTGCCGGGTTTCAAACCATCCCGGGGTGAGTTGCATGTAAAGAGCCAGGGGAAGTCGATCCGGTCGGAGGGGAAATTCCACTTTGCGGAGGACCTGCCGTTCAAGCTGACGAAATGGGAGATTCCGACGAACACGATCCGGGAGCCATTGCTTGCGTTCACGGCGGCGCAGGGGGTGGGGGAAAGGCTGGCAGGGCATGGGGCGTTCAAGAAGCATCCGGCGCCGAGCCAGCTTTTTGTCTGGTCGGAGGGATCGAGCCCATTTTCGACGTATGTGGCGGGGAAGGTTGGGGACGCGGCTGGGTTTGTGCGGGATTTCGCGACGGGCATCAACTTGGCGGAGGCGGGCAAGAAAATGGTGGGGCAGCTGCAATACAACACGAACCAGAACGCGCTGTATTTGACGGGCCTGCCTGTGGCGGTGCCGTTTTTGAAGCCGGCGCACCCAGGAGACTTGAATTTTGTTTTTGGTGGGGTGATGCCGCTCTCGGAGTTCGCGGGGTCGCCGATGCCGGCGGAGCTGGCGAGGGAGCTGACGTCGCGGACCAACCTTGTTTATTATGACTGGGAGATCACGGGGGCGCGGGGTTCGCACATCCGGCCGATCTCGCAGTTCGCGGCGCTGGCAGTGCGGCGGACCATCGCCGAATTCCAGGATCCGGCGAGCAAGTGGTGGGTGGCGGCGGAGCCCAAACTCCACAACACAATCACCGAAATCACGCAAAGCGGCCCACGGGAACTGGCCTTGGTGCGGAGTTCGGAAACTGGATTTTCGGCGGTCGAGCTGTACGCGATGACCCAATGGATCGCCGGACCGCCCGCAGTTGGGTTGGGGGAAGTCCCGAAAGCGCCCGCGCCCGCCCCGGCCACGGCGCCTTGAGCCATGCTGAAATTGGGGGTCAACATTGACCATGTCGCGACGCTGCGGCAGGCGAGGTACCAGGGCCGCGAGCGCGGGGAGCCGGACCCGATCGAGGCGGCGCTGATTTGTGAGGCGGCGGGGGCGCATGGCATCACGGCGCACCTGCGGGAGGACCGGCGGCACATCCAGGACCGGGACGTCTGGAAGCTGCGG
>CAZSXX010000178.1:0-9065 GCA_964611245.1 uncultured Verrucomicrobiota bacterium
CCATCCACCACCCCCCGCACTCGAACTCTCGCTCCCAGCGCCGGCGCGCCGGCCGCCAATCTGGGATCCACGGTCAAGTGCGATGCTCCATTCACCAAATTTCGATAAAGGAAATTCGGTCGCTCGTTGCCCGGCACGAACAAATCCAGATTCCCATCCAGGTCATAATCCGCCACGGCGCCATTCACGGTGATCGCGCCATCCCGGCACACCGTTGGCTCGTCAAAAAACTCAAACTGGCCTGTCCCATCGTTGACATAAAAAAGGTCATTTCCGTTGTAATTGGCCACGAACAGATCAAGGTCGCCATCCTTGTCAAAATCCCCCCAAACCGCCCCGAATGGCTGTGACCCGCCCGGGGCGATGATCCCCGCATTGCCTACCGAAAAAACACCTCCACCCTCATTGCGGTACAATCGGGCCGCTCCCTTCCAGCTCACCACCGCCAAGTCCAGGTCCCCGTCATTGTCGACATCCCCCCACGCGCCGGTCAGCCAATTCCCCGCCTCGCTCGTGACCGCGTTTTGCACGGAGCGAAATGTTCCGTTCCCTTCGTTGTGCCAGAGCAAATTGAACTGCCCGTTGTCGTTGGCCAAAAACAGGTCCGGATATCCATCATTGTCGTAATCACCCCATGCGCCCGAGTTCGACCACGCGCCGTCCATGACGATTGGCGCCCCGGAAACGGGAACAAGCCCTCCCGCCCGGTCATTGCGGTACAAAAAATCATTTTCATTCACATTGTTCGGCACAAACAAATCAAGGAATCCGTCCCGGTCATAATCCACCCAATGCGCGCCGGAGGAATTTCCGGGCGCCACCACGGCTGGGCTGTCCAATATCCTGCGCAGCGTTCCCTGGTCGTTGCGGAACAATAAATCCACCTCGCCGCGGCTCGTGCAGACAAACAAATCCGGCCACCCGTCACGATCATAGTCACCCCAAGCGGCCCCGTTCGACTTCGCCGTCCCCTCTTCCACCTCGCTCCCAGCTACTTGGATGAACTGCCCCGCGCCTTCGTTTCGGAACAGAAAATCCGGACCGTAGAAGGCCCCGACAAACAAGTCCAACATCCCGTCCCGGTTGAAGTCCCCCCATGCCCCCAAACTCCCAACCACCTCCGACACCGGCCCACCCACCGCCGCGAACGACGTCCGCCATTCCACCTTCACCGTCGCCACCACACTGGTCATGCTCCCCGCCGCGTTGCTGGCCACCACATAATAATCCCCGCTCATGATTGGCCGCGCATTCCCCGCCGCCAGCGCCAACGTCGCATTCGTTCCTTCCGCCAACCCCCTCCCCCCGAAATGCCACTGGTAAGAAACCGGCGCCACGCTCACCGCCGTCACCGACAGGGTGATTGTGCCCCCCGCCGCAAACCTCCCACCCGTCGGCTGCTCCGTGAACACTGGCGGCAGCGCCCGATTTTTCCCTGCGGCTCCGGCGTCACCGATCGCCTTGATCTCCGCCTCCGAAAGTGCGCGATTGTAAAGGCTCACCTCGTCCAAAAGTCCAACGTATTGATTTCGAACCTGCCCAGAACCCGGACGCTCGTGGCCCAAATAAAGATCGCCCATGGTTTTGGGTCTTAACCCCGGAACCGAGGTGCTGGCTACCTTTGCTCCGTTCACAAAAAGCCGTATATCTCCAGATCCCTTCTCGTAGGTCCACGCTATATGCTGCCAAACTTCCAACTGAACCGTGCCTCCAGTTGAGACCAATGAGTTGTCACGTGGTCCTATGGTGGAAATTGTGTTGGCGGAGAGGAGCCAGGGCTCGGTTCCACCACTCAGATACAATAACGCGCTGTAATAGGACGAGTCCCAATCCCATTCGATGAGTGGCCCCGGCGCGCTCGATGCGCCCGGTTTCATCCAGAATTCCACGGTAAATCCGCCATCCTGGCCGACATCGATCAGCCGCGACGCCGGAATCCGCAACGCCGCCCCATCACCTGCAAACGAAAACGCCTGCCCCACCATCCCCGGCGCAAACCCCAGCCCCCCTTGCGCAACCCCTGGGCTCGCCCCCACCAAATCCGCCCCCGACCCTTCCCCCGCCCACCACCCCACCAACCCCGCCGGAGTCGGAATCGGGTTCATGACCTCCACGCCCAATGTCACTGGCGCGCTCCACGCTCCTTCCGCGGACCGCACCCGGTAACCAAATTGTTTGAGGCCAGCCGTTGATCCAGGCGGAATCACCTCCAACGCATCAATACCCGTCCCCAGAACCGCGGATTCTGTCGCCGCCCAGTGCATCGGCGCGCCATTCCCAACACCCGGATCGGCCCCCCAATAATATTCCGCGCCCACCAACTGAAGGCCTGACATGGCGTCGGGCCAAACCTCCACACCGGCGAGAATCGCCGCCTCCGCCTGCACCTCGAACGGCAGCCAAGTTGCTTCGCTCCAGCGTCCGGACAAGTCCCGAACTCGATAACCCAGCCGGTGCATGCCCACGGCGACATCCGCCACGGCAACGTTCAGCGCGGCGACACCGCCCTGGTCCAGGACCAACGCGTCCGCATCCGCCGCGGGGACGGAAATGCCCAAACCCACGCCCGGATCGGCGTCCCAGAAATATTCGGCGGCGCCCAACCGCAGCGTGTCCATGCTGCCCGGCCACCGGTTCACGCCGGCCAAAACGTCAACCGCATCCTGCACCTCGACAGGAATCCAAGTCGTTTCGCTCAAGGCTCCAGCCGCGTCGCGCACCCGGAAACCCAACCTATGGACGCCGACACTCAAGGCATCCACTGGCACCTCCACCGTGGGGACTCCGTCCAAGCCGAGCTGCCATGCGGCGCCATCCGACCAGTCGACCGCGATCCCACCCCCGGGCTCCGGCTCCGCATCCCAAAAATACTCCGCCGAGGCTGCGCCGTACGACATCTGTGGCCCTCCAATTCCCAAGCCAATGCAGCCCCCGAGCAAAATCAAACTCAGAAGGGTCCGCAACCGTCCAGAGAACGTTGGGGCGAGGTGATTCATGCGCGGGCCCGGTGTGCTCCTTTAGTGGCCTGCGGTCGCGGCGGCGTCGATCCGAATTGTGGCGGACGAACCCTTCACCACTTTCCTCGGTGTCGTGTTCAGCCAAAACGCCATTGGGCTATCCGTGGTGAAGTTCGCTGGATTATAAAGCGGCCCCCCGGCGAATCCCATGTCATTGCGCGTTCCGTCCCGGTCATTGTGAATCGCGTCAGCCGGCCCGGTGTTCACGCATGGGGAATCCGGCGCCAATGTGTTGTCAGGATTCAATTTGGGATCCGTGAACAACGAATCCGCAGTCTTGAGGCTCCCATACGGAGGCGTCGGCACAAGGCATGAGTGAGACACTAATAATGGACCCTCAAAATCGGGCCAGTAGCTCACAGCGGCATTCTCGAATTGCGCGGATGAGGCCACCAGAATGGAGCCATGAATTCGAATGGATGAGGCAGCTCCATATAAGCCCACAGGATACACATAATGAGTGCTTGACCGCCCGAACAGGGCGATCGTGTTGTTGACGATGGTGGCGTCACAGGAACTGAGCCTAAGGCGATACAATCCATTGGCGCCGATGGCCACATTGGCCCAGATGTCGTTGTTGCTGACATTCAATTTTGACCTCAACCCATAAATGGCGGAATGCATGACGACCCCCCCATCCGCCTCAGTTCGGCGGAACTTGTTCCCGACAATCGATCCCTCGCCATCAGTTATGCCAAGGGAGACAAGCTTTGAATAGCCCAGCGCCACCGCATAACCGATGGTCGAAACGCTGCCCGAAATGTTGCATTGAGCGAGCGCCATTGGCACCCGAGAATTGGGGTCCGCGACAGCGACAATCCAAGCTTGGTTTGTGCAACGCAACGCGGTCAGTGCGGCGTTGTTCAGCCGAAGTTCCCCGTTGAATTGGCACCGACGAATGGTGAGCTTCCCCCCTGTCACCGCCAACTCGCCTTCAAATCGGCTTTCCACCGCAGAGACAGCGGCGCCCCCCTGCACAGTGACCGTGTCGGCAAATGTGAACTGCGCGACCGCCAAAGCGCCCGCGGTGTTGACCGAAACCGGCCCTTGCAGTTGAGCGGCCCCCGTCCCGGATCGAACGAATGTCAGCGCTTTTGCGATCGTGATCGCCCCTCCGTAGGCGCCGCTTTGGACCACCATCACATCCCCAGCCGACGCCTCATTGATTCGGGCCTGCAAATCCTCCCCGGCGAGCACGATATTGGTCGCCGCCCTCGAGGGTTGAAAATTCCAATCAGCCAACCCCAAGAGGCCCAGCAGGATGACGGAACGAATGAAAGTTCGGCGGGATTTTAACATGACATCTTTTTCGGAAAAGGTTTTGCTCGGGCGCAATCCCAAACAGGGCAAAAAATGATGAAATTGGCTTGGCGAAAGCTCATCATGTCCATTCTTCATAAGCAATCCTGAACTTCATCGCAAAAGTGCAACATCAAGGGCCGGAACACAGCCAGCAGAAACCTTGCCCACGCACGTTCGTTGATTGCGGCACCCCAGGCCACCCCACCCCTCAATTTAGCGTGGATAGCGTGTAAAGAGCGTGTATTACGGGCATTTTTGCGCGGTCCTTTGCGTGGAAACAGCGTGACGTCTCCGCCGAAACCGTCCCGGGACCGGCGCGGGAGCGGCGTGTTGAGGCCTCCAACCCGAGCGGCCTGCCGCCGACGAACCGGGCTGCCCCCAATGTGGTTGAAACTGTCGGGGATCATCATGGCCATTGCCCCGCGCTCCCGGCCCGATGGGCGCATTCATTTCTGACGCCGGAAATGCCTGGGCGAACAGCCCCAAGCATACGAATCCCGCTCCGAATGAAAAGATGAACTTACCCACCATCCGACCCCACGCCGAGTCAAACCCCGTTTTCTGCAAAATCCCATGGGCCGCATCGCCACGTGGAATGGGCCCAGCGCGCGCCCGAGAGGGTGCGCCGGCGTCCGGCTGGATTTCGTTATTTCCGGAGGCGGTAGAACCCGGTCGTGGCGTTGGGCGGGAGGCTGACGTAAACTAAGCCGCCTTGTTCGCGCCGCTCGGCGGTCACGGTTGTCCAAACAGGGTTGGATGTGAGCGCAGGAGTGGTTTCCAGCGTGACGACTCCAACCGCCGCCAGCCAACTCACTTCGACGCGATTGGCGGTCAGGTCGATGGCGAGCGTTGGGCGCAGGGGCGGTCCCACCGTGAGGTGAATCGGGCTGACAAATGGCAGGGAGGCGGCGCCGCTGATCAATTGGACGTTCCAGCCATACTCGCCCGCCAAATCCGCGGAGACGATAACGTCCACAGTGATGGTGTCGCCGCCAGCCAAATCGCCAAGGTTGGCGGTCACCGCGCCGTTCTGGAAAGTGACGGCGCCGCGCGACGACGTGGCGGAGACGAAGGAAAGTCCGCTGGGCAAGGCGTTGCTCAGAATAAGCCCCGCGGCGGTCCCGGAGCCGTTATTGGCGATGGTCAAGCGGTAGGTGAATGGCGAGCCTGCAGACGGCTCCGCGCCAAGCGTCGCGAATTGCACGGACAAACCGGTCCCAGCGGCGCCGAGGGTGTTCCAAACGGGCGGCGTGTCGATCGGTTCGTTGGTGTCGAAGATGATGCTGGCTTTGTTCGTGATGATCGTGCCCACGAGGGCGTCGGCGCGGGGGCGGACAGTGAAGGTGACGTGACCGTTGCCGCGGCCGGTGCCGTTTTCCGGAGGCAGGAAGCCGGCGAGCGCGTCGTCCGGGAAACCGCCGGTTTTTGTGTCCACCGCCTTGAGGCGCCATTCGAGGCGACCCGTTTGGGCGTTGAAGGTCGCGCTGGCATCGAGCGCCATGCGGCCCGTTTCGGGCGCAATAATGGAAATCGAACTGGTTTCCGGCAAATCGCGGGTGCCGTAGGAAGTCGTGTTGGCCGGCATCTCAATCATCCGATCGCCAAACGCGATGTGGCCGAACTGCACCGTGGTCCAATCCAGATTTTCATCCAAATAATCCACCACGACCAATTCCTGCACCGGCGCCGTGGCCGTGTGGAAATTCTCGAACCGGACCATATATTCAAACGGTTTATCCAGAGGCACGGTCCGTTCGGGTCCGACCCCAGCGGGGCTGAGCTTGTCGTTGGGATCGATGGGGCGGATGACCGGCGAGAGAGCGGTGAAGATTGGATTGATGAATGGATATTGCACTAGCGCGGCAGCCCAGCGAGCACGGAAGAGCACCCGCCCATTCTTTCCAAAGAATGCAGAGCCGAGGTATTTTGTCGAACCCAAATTGAGCCGCCTTCCCAGGAAACCGAGCGCCTTTGGGCCACCATACGACGGCCCAATGGCTGAAAAAAGACCATTGACGCCGGCGGCCCCCCAACTCGCACCGCTCAATTTGGACAGTGTAAAACCGACGCCAGCGCCCCATACCGGCCCGTAAGCGGCGGCAGCGCCTGTCAACGTCGAGCTTGCCGCGCCTTGCCAGGTCCAGCCGCCGCCGGTTGCTGGTGAGATCACTGAATAAGTTACAAATCCCGCGATTCCACCCACGACGCCCGGAATCAAAACGACCGGAAAATCCCCCTCCGGGTCGATAATGAGTCCAGGGTTGTTGAGCGCATAGGTGTAACCGTTCACATAAGAATCGATGGCGTCGAATTGGTCCATTTGTGTGAAACGGCCAGTGGTCGAGTCATACTCCCGATTCCGCATATGATGCAGGCCGGATCGCTGTTCGGAGACACCAAACCGGCCGACAAAACGAAATGAGTTGGGTATTGCTTCGCTTAACGCGGTTACGCGCCCGAATGCGTCATATTCATAGGAATTCAAGACAGCCCCGCCGACCCCCGTAATGTGACGGGTCGACCCGATAGCGTCGAATGAATAATATGCATTGCCGCCGGCGGGGGTAAGTTTTGAAACTAGTCCGGCTCCAAAATTGTATCGTGCGACCAGGGCACCCGCAGAATCGTACTCCGCCGCAGCATCCACGATGCCTGAAGGATCGAACAAAATGCGAGACTGCTGACCATTTTCCATGATGGAAGTGCGGTTCCCTAAAGCATCGTAACCGTATTCCCAGGCCGAGGTGGGAGTCTGAAGACGCACAAGTCGATTTTCACTATCGTACGTTAACGTGGTTGTGCCCGATGGATTAGCGATCGAGGTAAGGTTGCCATCCGCATCGTAGGTGTAAACTGAATCCCCAACCTGTGTATACTGATTGAGGCTATTGGCTGAATATTGGGTTTTTGCTCCGTTAACATCCACGCTTGTGCGATTCCCTACACGGTCATAAGTTAGGTTCTCGTTTGTGCCATCCGGGGACCGCACGCCAGTAAGTTGTCCAAGTGCGTCGTAGGTAAAACGGGTGTCTCCCTCAGGTGTTCCCAAAACAGTCCTATTTCCGTCCTCGTCGTATTCGTAAGCGAAATTGGATTGGATGCCGCTCCCGGGTGCGTGATTGACAATTTGAGCAACTTGTCCGGCGCTGTTATAGGTGTAAAGGGTGAAAGTTCCGTTCCCCTTGTCCTCACGTATAAGGCGACCGGCATTGTTATAGGTATACCGGACCAATTCGTTCCCGTCCGCCGCTAAAGAGGCGAGGCGACCGGCGGTGTCATAAGTGAACACAAGAAGGTAACCATCATGGCTCCGGCGGCGCGTTCGTTGGCCGGCGTCGTTATATTCGAAGGTGAATCCCTTGCCATCCGGGTAAGTGATGGCGCTGAGGAAACCTCGCGCGTCGAATGCCATGCGGGTTTCGCCCTGGGCGCTGTCGAGGATGCTAGTGAGGAAACCGCAGGCGTCATATTGGTAATCGAAGGTGCGGCCTTCTGAAAGGGTCTTTCGGGTGACTTGGCCAAGGGCGTTGCGGGTGTAGTGAGTGGCTTGCCCCCGGCGGTTCCGGACAACAATAAGGTTGCCGTTGGCGTCCTGGTTAAAGGTTTCCGCACTGGCGTCGGGGTACTTTAATTTGGTGAGGTTGCCAGCGGCGTCGTAGTCAAAATCGGTAACATGCAAACGCGCATCGGTGAGCGTGTCGAAAGAGTTCAGCGCAGTGTAGGAGAGTGTGGTGGAATTTCCCTCCGGGCCTTCCATCTCGACCGCGTTGCCGCGCGCGTCATACGCGACAGTCGACATTACGCCCGATGGGCCGACAACGCGGGTAAGATTGTAGTTTTCGTCGTAGGAAAACGCGGTTTGATTGCCCAAGGGATCTGTAGCTCGCAGCAAATGTCCGAGGTCGCCGAGGCGCAGGGTGGTGACGTTGTCGTCGGCGTCTTTGACGAGGACGCGGCCGGTGTCGTCGTAGCTGAAACGGAGGCGTTCGGCGCCGCCGTCGCGGGATTGCTCGATGAGCCGGCCGCGAGTGTCGTAGGCGTAGTTTTGGCGCGTGCCGTCGGGATCCACGATGGAGGTCAAGGCGTGGTCGCGCGCGGAGCCGGCGGTGGGGGCGTAGGCATAGCGCGTTTCAACGCCGCCCGGCGCCTCGACACGGGCCAGGTGTTCGCCGCCATCTTCGTATTGGTAAGTGGTGATTTGGCCGGCGTGGTCGATGAGGCGGGCCAGGCGTGCGCCAGCATATTCCAGGCGGAAACGAGGGCCGGCCGAATGGACCAGTTCAGAGAGGAGGCCGCCCGCGTAGATAAGGGTGATTTTGTTTTGGTTCAAATCCCCAACTTCGCGAAGAGCGCCTTGAGAATCGAATATCCAACGTGTGCCGTCTTTTTCAATGAGGGTGAAAGCGCCACCGGCAGCGGCTTGAAGGGTCGCGTAGTCACCTGTACCGGCGATCCATTGGCTGTCCGTTCCAAGCGTAAAACGGCGTCCGCCGCCGCCGGGACCTTGGATAATCACCGTCGACGCGTCAGGTTTGGTGAGTCGGAATTCGAAATTGTGGAACCAACCGCGGCCCAATGGGCCGTTGTTGAATCGGCAGGTCAAGGTGTCATGCAAAGTGCGCCCGAAGACTAGGGGCAGGCCGGGCGCGGGCGCGGTGGCGTCGATTTTGGAGGCGATGGTGCGGCGGAGGCCGCCGCTGGAGGCGTGGCCGAGCATTGAGCTGAAGATGGTCGGCACTTCCGGCG
>CAZSXX010000179.1:0-9063 GCA_964611245.1 uncultured Verrucomicrobiota bacterium
GCAATGCCGTCCTTTCCCCCGCGCCAGCCCTTCTTTCGCCTCTTGGAGGCTGACCCGGGCGCCGTCATGGTCTCCCAGGGCCGTCAGGCTCGCGGCCAGGTTGTAGGCGGCGTTGCCAATTCCCGCCGCGTCATCCAGCGCCCGGGCGCGCAGGAGCGCCCTGCGGTACAAGCCCGCCGCCTGGTCATACGAGCCCCGGTCGAACGCGCTCCGCGCCGCCGCGTTCAGCCGCCCCATGGCCCCGTCGCCGCCCCCTTCCGCCGCCTGGCGCGGCCCGGAGCAGGCCGCGAACAGGCACAGGGCGGACAGGGCGGCGATCCGGACCGGCGGATTCACGGCGTTCCTTTCGGCACCGCCCCCGGCGGGATGCGGGATCCCTCCGGGTGGTCCGGCGGGATGTGTTTTCGCACCAGCCAATTCCGCTGCAGTCCCTCGATCAGGCGTTCCAATTCATGCAGGGTGCGCTGCGTCTGGAGGACCAGCCCCGGGACGTCTTTGGCTTCGCCCGCGATCGCCTCCCCAATCTCCGGCAGCCGGGCCGTCCCCCGCTCGACGTTTTTCATGGCGGCGTCGAATTGTCCCAGGGACTCGTTTCCCCGGGCCAGCCAGGCCCGCGCTTCGGCGAGCAGTTGTTGCGCGTCGTTCGCGAGGGCGGCGTCCCGCAGCAATTTCCCCACCGTGCCGTCTCCCCGCTCAAGGCCCTCGGCCACCTTGTTGAGCCGCCCCAACAATTCGCGCAATTCCCCCTGCGTCGAATTCACGTTCGTGGCCAGCCTCGTCCATGCGTCCAGGGATTCGCCGCCCTTGGCCAGCACCGGCACAATTTCCTGGCGCAGTTCGCTCAGGAGCTTCTCCATCATGCCGGGCAGCTCGTCCGAGGACAGGCACGCGATGGACGGCCTGGTTTCGGGCAGCTCTTTCCCCGTTCCCCGGCTGATTTCAACATAGGAGTCCCCGGCCACCCCAAACGTCTTCTTGATGGTCGCCACGGAGTCCTCGCGCACAAACCGCTCGAAGTCCGCCTGGATGCGGATGCGCGCCCGGACCCGCCCGTTTTCTTCCACGTAAATCTGGTCCACCGCGCCGACATCAAAGCCAAGGATGTAAACTTGGTTGTCCCTCTTCAGCCCAAAGGCGCCCTGCTCGGGCAGGACCACGTCAAAGGCGAATTTCGGCGTGAACCAATGCTGGGAGCGCTCGCTCATGATCACCCCGCCGAGGATCAGGGCCGCCACCACAAGCACGAATGCCCCCGCGATTTCGTTCGCGTGGCGGAACTTGAATCGTTGGTTCTTCATTTGGCCAATTCCATCCGGTGCATTTGGGACCCGGACATCTTGCAGCGCGCCGTCGCCTTCAGGCCGGCGTCGTTCCACACCGCCGGATCGCTGGTCGCCCACAGCGCCGCCGCCCCCCGCGCCCGCGCCCTGAAAAGCATGTTGGCCAACGGTGCGATGATGTCCGCGTAGACATGCCGGGTCGGATCCTCCGCGATGATCAACGCCGGTTCGCCCAGGAACGCGCGCACGCAGGCCGCCTTTTGCAGGTCCTGCCGGCGCAGCTGGTCGACGCGCCCCAGCGGCAGCCCCGGCAGCCCAAATCGCCGCGCCAACTCCCCGGCTTCCTCCAGGATTTCCCCCACGGGCCGCCGGGTGTGGTGCCGCTGCGCCAATGTGATGTTTTCCTCGATCTCAAGGTTGCTCACCCATCCCCCTTCCGGAAAGATGCGGCCCATTTTCGCGCGTTGGGCCGCCGCCTTTCCGGGGCCCAGCCGGCTCCAATCTTCGCCCAGGAATTCCACCCGCCCCTCCACCAGCGGAGCCATCCCCTGCGCCGCGTCCGCCAACGGCAGCAACAGTTGTTCCGGGTCCAGCAGCGCCAGCATCAAGTCCCCCTCCGCCAGCTCGAAGCTGATGTCGAAAACCGCCGACTCATACAGCGGGTTCGCGGCGATCGCCACCCGCTCGAACTTGAGGATTTTTCCCGTCATTTTTGGCCCCCGCTGCGCATCGCTTTCAATAGC
The DNA here is from genome assembly GCA_964611245.1 of uncultured Verrucomicrobiota bacterium. Taxonomy (GTDB): domain Bacteria; phylum Verrucomicrobiota; class Verrucomicrobiia; order Limisphaerales; family SXQI01; genus CAZSXX01. Next base: position 2,024 of record CAZSXX010000179.1, read on the forward strand.
TCAACAGGGAAATCGCCGCGAGCAGGATCAGCATCCACCCCAGCGACCGGCTGAGCGCCCTTTTCACCGCCCGCGGCACCCCGGTGGCCGTGGCGTCCGCTCCCAGCCCCTCCGTCGCGCAGACCACGCTGGTGAGGGCGGCGGGAACCGTGCATTTCAGGGTGATGCTCAGTGTGTCCGCCAGTCCGATGGACTTGAACACTGCGTCCAAGAACGTCGCGGGGCTGTCCGGCATGATGTGCAAATAAGCCCCAAACCCATAACCGCCCGCGAACGCGGCCAAATTGAAGATGGCCGTGAGCCCAAATGTGGCGATGACCATCGCCGCCATCCGGGGCATCAGCAGGTAATAAAATGGCTCGACTCCCTGCGCCTCCAGCGTCCTCACTTCCCCCGACACCTTCATTGCGGCCAACTCCGCCGCGATGGCGCTGCCACTGCGCACGATCACGATGGTGTTGACCAGCAATGGCCCGATCTCCCGCGCCACCACAGCGACCAGCGATGCGCCGATCCTCTCCGACAACCCGACCCGATCCAGCCACACGTATGATTCCACCACCACCGCGATGCCCGCCAGCGCCGCCGCCATCATCACAAATGGAATCGCTTCAACGCCGGTGAACACCACCTGCCGGGCAAACACGTCCCGCACCGTCCGAGGCCAGTTCCGCGGGAAAAAACACGCGGCCGCCGCGCTCCCGGCCACCGCCGCGAGGGATTGCAACCCTCCCGCCAGTCCAATGGCATAGGCCCCAGTTCGGGCCAGGACATTTCGCGCGTCGGGCGGCATTCGCGCCGACTTTACCAATCGGCCCCTCCAAATCCAAGCGCCGAACTCGCCTCCATCAGTGGAAACCCGCCTCAATTTCCGGGAAAAAAGCGCGGCCAAATGCGGTCCACGGGCTGATGGACAACCGTTTCTTTCCGGCCCATGGTCTTTCCATGAAGAGCGGTTGGGATTTTTTGGGGGAGGCGGCCCCCCTGCTCGCCTTGGCCGAAGGCGACCGCTGGCGGCCAGGCATCGGCGATCCCTCCCCCATCGGCTGGCTCACCGTGGCCGCGTATTTCGCCGCCGCGTTCCTTTGCTGGCGCGCCTCCGTCCGCGGGCTCTCCGGCCCAAAGGTGCGCCTGTTTTGGACCGCCACCTGCGGGATGCTCCTTCTCCTCGGCGTCAACAAGCAGCTCGACCTCCAAACCGCCTTCACTTTTTTCGGCCGGGACCTTGCCCGGGCCGGTGGCTGGTATGAAAACCGGCGCGCCTTCCAAGCCGTCTTTGTCGTGCTCATCGCCCTCGGGGGAGTCGCGGCCTCGGGCTTCCTCCTTTGGGCCTTCCGCTCCGAATGGAGGCGCCTTTGGCCGGCCCTGGCGGGCGTCGCCCTCCTGCTCGCCTTCATTGTCGTCCGCGCCGCCTCTTTCCATCATGTCGATCAATTGCTGGCCGGCGGCCCGGCGGGCGTCCGCCTCAACTGGCTCTTCGAGCTCGGTGGCATCGCCGCCATCGCCTGGCCCGCCTGGCGGGCCGTCAGGAAAAGTTCGGACACAAGCTTCGTCTGGGTTTCGGGCGGCGGCGCCCGGGGGCCCGCCCCCGCCCCGCGCGTCCACCGCGCCCTTCGCCCCCGCCATTGACCGCCCCTTAAGGCTCGATGACCCGCAGCCGGTGAAACCGGTTCCCGCCCTCGATCGGCACGGGGATCGTTCGGTCCAACGCCCCCGCCGGGAACCGGAACAGGTTCGCCGGGTGGTCCAGCAGCCGCCAACCCCCGCTGCCCGGTTGGTCCGCCGTCTCAACCACGATGGCCCGGTTGGCCGGCTGCCGGAACGTGATCGCCCCCTGCCCCTCGCCCAGCCAACTGAACATGGACAGCCGCTCCGTCCGCTGCGCCGGATTGGAGTTCATCAGGTATTCCGCGAAATTCGAAATCCCATCCCGGTCCGCGTCCTCCTCCGGCAGCGGCGCGGGATTCCCAAAATGCCTCGCCGCATAGCCCCCGTACGACTCAAAGGCCGGCAAATCCTCCGTCACCCATTCGCTGATCAATCGGATCGCCTCCGTGTCCAGCACCGACGTCCCCAGCGGCGGCATGCGGTCGGTCCCCAAGCTCCGCATCCGTGTCAGGATGGCCGTCCGGTTCGTCGCCCCGGGGTAGGCCACCTTGTTCTCCCCGCTCCCATTGAGCAGGTGCCCGTAAATGATCGAAGCCTGTGAAATCGGCGTGGTCGCCCGCCCATCCCAGATCGCGAAGATGTTCCCCGCCGGCTGGTGGCACGGCGCGCAATTCGCCGCCAAGTACGACCGCACCCGCCACGCCCGGCTCGCCGAACTGTCCCCCAGCGGGCTCAGCGCGCGCAGCCCGTGCGGATGCGCCGGCGGATTCTCGAAAAAACCCGCGCCCGCCAAAGCCGCAATCTGGTTGGTCGTCTCCCCGCCATACCCAAACGCCCGGTTCAGCTGCGCCGTGTTGAACCCCAGCACCCGCCCGCCCGCCGGGGTGTGGCATCCCAGGCACTCCGCCCGGCTCGGAAAACGCCACGTCTGCCGTCGGCTCGTCGTCCCTGTGTTCACCAACAACCCCCGCGTGTCCCCTCCCTCCGGCACCAGCGTCGCCGTCGTCCCATCATTGGACCAACGGTACGTGACCCCGTACACCCCGGAGTCCGTCTTGACCAGCGCCCGCGTTTCCAGCCGCGTCGGCGCCTCGTTGGGATTCAGCCGGATCTCGAAATGCTTGATCCACACCGAGCCCGTCGGGAATGTCCAATTCGTCTCCGGATGGAAGCGCACCTTCTGGCCCGCCGGGATCGAGAACCACCGGATTTTTTGCGCGTCGTCCGACCACAGCGGCGTGTTGACGTCGTACCCATAAATCCCCCGGTGGGGCTGCAGGGTCGCGAGGTTTGCGAAAATGCCCGTCTGGTCCAGCGTCGTCGGCACATCGCCCGGCACGCCCGTGGAGAACTGCAGCCGCAGGATCTTCCCGCCGTCATGGTTCACCGCCAAAACGTCCCCGTTGCGGGGATCATGCCCAAATCCGGCGATCCCAACTTGGCCCAGCAACCGTGCCGGCCTGCCCGGCGGTTGCGCGTCCACATTCATCGCCCAGAGATTCCCGCTCACATAATCCGCGAAAACAAAGTGCCCATTCAGCCCTGGCGTCCGGTCCCCTCGGTAAACCACCCCCCCCGTCACCGAAAAGCCCTGGTCCACCCCGAACCCGGTTCCATACTCGAAGATCGGCGCCGCCGACACAAACCCGCCCGGCCCCGTTTTCACCCCGTTCAGCGTCCCCTCCCGGTACGGCCACCCGTAGTTGCCCCCTTTGGTGATCCAATTGACCTCCTCCCGCCCGTGCTGCCCCACGTCCCCCGCGTAAATGTTCTGGTTCAGCGGGTCGAAGGAAAAACGCCACGTGTTCCGCAGCCCAACCGCGTAAAATTCCGTCCGCACGTTCGACGGATTCACCGCCTGCCCATTGAACGAGGACGCCCCCACGTACGGGTTGTCCGCCGGAATCTTGTAGGCCTGCCGGTTGGACGCCGGATGCTCGTTGGGCGTCAGGTTGCCGCTCCTGCGGTCCACGTCGATCCGCAGGATTCCGGAAAAGAAATCCTTGTCGATCTTCTGCGCGTTGTTGAAGTCATCCCCGCTGCCCCCGTCCCCCTCGTCCCCGGTCGCGATGTAAAGGTAACCGTCCGCCCCGAAATGCAGGTCGTTGATGTTGTGCCCATCCCCTTCGTCATATTGGGTGATCAACGGAATCTCCGTCTCCACCAACCCCTGCCGCAAATCCGCGCTCGCCTTGAATTCGGACACCCGGTTGTGGTGCCCGCTCCCGGCCGCCGTGCTCGTGATCGTGTTGTAGCTCACGAAAAACCGCCGGTTGTTGGCGAAGTCCGGATGGAACGCGATGCTCGACAAACCCTCCGTCCGCCGATCCTGCTGCCAATCCGACGCGCTCACCTTCGCCGTCAAATCGAGGAACAGCTCTTTTGTGGGGCTGGCCAGGTTGTGGATGGCCATGACCCGCCCCACGCGCTCCACCACAAACAGCCGGTTCGTTTCCCCGGGCGGCGTCGCGACGCACACCGGCCGGTCAAACGAAATCCCCGGCAGCGCCTCCCCCAATTCGTACTGCCCGGACGGCCCCCCGTTCACGGGAAAACGCAGCGTCGTGTTGTTTTCCCGGACCATTTGGCCCGTGGCGGTCACCGCCGTCGCCATTATTAGGGCCCATATCCCCGCTCGTTGACTGATTGCTTTCATCCGTTCCTCGCCAGCATCTCGCTGAGCAGCGCGTCCACTTCGCTGTCGCTTAAATTCGCCACTTCATCCGCCTCGATCCGATCCCCCTGCGCGCGCCCGATCTTCGGCGCCGCCCCCGTTTTCCTTTCCCCGCTTCTCCCCGCCAGCGCCCGGATTGTCGGCGCTTCAAAAATGTTCGACACCGTCAGGTTCGTTCCCAAGGCCCGGTTGATCTGCAACGCCGATTGGATCGCCCTCAATGAATCGCCGCCGCAGTGGAAAAAATTGTCGTCCAGCCCGATCGCGGACACCCCCAGGACCTCCCTCCAAACCCGCTCAATGGCCGCCTCCGCCTCCGTAAGGATGGCCGGGCTTCCCGCGCCCGCCGCCGGCTCCTCAGGACCCGCGCCCATCGCCAGCAGCGCGTTTTTGTCCACCTTCCCGTTCGCCCCCAGCGGCAGCTCCTCCACCACCCGGATGAGCGACGGCCGCGCGTGATCGGGCAACAGCCCCTGAAGCGCCCCATGCATCGCCGCCGGCGCCAGCGTCACCCCAGGCTGCGCGGTCACGAACGCCAGCAACCGCTTCTCCGCGCCCTCCCCATCCGTCACCGCCGCCACATCCCGGACCCCCGGGAGCCGCCGCAGCGCGCTCTCGATCTCCCCCAATTCAATCCGGAATCCACGGATCTTGGTCTGCGAATCCAGCCGGCCCAGGAACTCGATGTTCCCATCCGGCAGCCACCGCGCCTTGTCCCCCGTTTTGTACAGCCGCTCCCCGGGCCGGAACGGATTGGCCACAAACACCCGCGCGGTCAGCTCCGGGTTCCGCCAATATCCATCGCTCAACCCGTCCCCCCCGCAATGCAGTTCCCCCGGCGCGCCCACCGGCGTGGGTTGGAGGTGTTCGTCCAAAATGTGGGCCTCCGTGTTCCGGATCGGCCGCCCAATCGGCAATGGCCGGCCCGCCGGAAAATCCCGCGGAATCGTGTAGCAACAGGTGAAGGTCGTGTTCTCCGTCGGCCCGTACCCGTTGATGAGCGTCACCGCCGGATTGGCCGCGTAAACCCTGCGCGTGTGCTCCGGCGACACCACATCCCCGCCCACCAGCAGTTGGCGCACCCCGCCCAACGCCTCCATTTTCTTGTCCGCCACCATGTTGAACAGCCCGCTGCTCAGCCAAAGCGTGGTCACTTTCTCCCGCGCCACCACCTCCGCGAATTGGTCCAGCGACTCGAAGTTCGGCGGGTAAATCGCCAGCCGTCCTCCATTCAAAAGCGGCCCCCACAGCTCGAGCGTCGACGCGTCAAAGGACACCGGCGCGAACAGGAGGAACACTTCGTCCGGCCCGAACTTCGCGAAATCATTCCCTTTCACCAACCGGACCACTGCCCGGTGCGGGACGGTCACCCCCTTCGGGTTCCCCGTCGACCCGGAGGTGTACATCATGTAGGCGACCGCCTCCGGCCCCACCTTCGGCAGGCCCCCCGGATCCCCGCCGCCGTCCTGCCCCCAGCCCGCCTCCTCGATCAGCGCCGGCTCGACCTCCGGCGGCGCGATTCCCCGCAAATCCGCGCTTGTCAGCAATATTTTCACCCCCGCGTCCGCGAACATGTACTTCAGCCGCGCCTCCGGATATTTCGCGTCGAACGGGACGAACGCCGCCCCCGCCTTCATGATCCCCAGCAGCGCCGCGGGCAGGGCCAGGGACCGCTCAAGGCAAACGCCGACGAAGTCCCCCGTCCGCACCCCCTTGCCCATGAGGAACCGCGCCACCTGGTCCGCCCGCCGGTTCAGCTCCGCGTAGGTGACCGTTTGCCCGCCACACGAAAGCGCCACCCTTTCCGGCCCCCGGGCGGCCTGTTCCTCGAACAGGTCCACCACGCTCGAGTCCCTCGGGTACGGCGCCTTCGTCTCGTTCACCCGCGCCAGCAGTTCCCTGTCGTCCGCAGTCAGGTAATCGAGCCGCGCGATCTCCGCGTCCGGATCCCGCACCGCGCTTTCGGCCAGGCTCTGGAAATGCCGCGCCAGCCGCCCGATTGTCTCCGCCGAAAAAATGTCTGTGTCATGCTCGAACTCCGCCTCAATCCCTTGCGCGGTCTCCGCCAGGCTGATGGACAGCTCGAACTTGGCCGTGCCGGTGTGGATCTCCTCCCGGAGCGTTTCCAGCCCGGGCAAGTTCAGCTCCGCCGGCCCCTCCGGCGCATATTGGAACACAATCCGGCTCAGCGCGTTCCTCGGGCTGTCCGCCGCCACCTTGGACTCTTGCAAGATCCGCCGCATCGAGATTCCGGCATGGCCAAAAACCTCCAGCATTTTCCCCCGCGTTTCCCGCAGCAAGTCCCGGAAGCTCCCACGCGGGTTCGGCGCGCACGGAATCGGCAGCAGGTTCACCAAGTATCCCACTGTGTTCTCCAGCTCCGGCTCCTGCCGCCGGCTGAATGGCGTGGCGAGCGCGAACCGGCCCTGGCCGGTGCGCCGGAGGACCAGCGCCTGCAGCGCCGCCAGGAACACCATGTACGGGCTGCATTTGCTCGCCCTCGCCAACCCCCTCACCCCTTCCGCCAGCGCCGCCGGAAATGTCACCCGGTGCGCCGCGCCGCGGAATCGCGGCAGCCGTGGGCGCGGGGCGTCCCCCGGCATTTCCAGGTCCGGCAGGCCCGCCAATTCCCTCCGCCAATAAGCAAGCGTCTCCGGCGTGGGCTCCTCCCCGGCCTCCCGCGCCGCGTAGCCGTCCATCTGCAATCCGATCTCCGGGAAACCCGGCTCCCTCCCCTCCGCCGCCGCTCCATAGGCCA
>CAZSXX010000180.1:0-9061 GCA_964611245.1 uncultured Verrucomicrobiota bacterium
TCTCCCGCGAACAAATCACCGCGCTGATCCGCACCCGTCCGGAGATCGCCGAAACCATCGCGCAAGTGGTGGCGGCGCGCCGCCTGATCAACGCCGAAGCCGCCGCCAGGGTCGGCGCGGAGGGGTTGGCCGCCCAGAAAAAATCGATGACCGCGCTTTTGGTGGGGCGGATGCTCTCCTTCCTCGGGCTCAAGCACGGGGAATAGCGCGGGCGTGTCCCCTATGGCGCGATCACGCGCAAGGCCCGGGGGCGGACGGAAATTCGCGTGGGCAGGTGGCCCACAAATTCGCCGTCCAATTGCAGCGGCGTGACCGATTCGCTGGAGAGCGCAAACCCGTTGGCCTGGAAGTAGGGAAGGGCGCCGGGCCGAAAATAGCGGCCCAGGAGGAGGTCGGTGGCCAGGCGCCCAATCGAGCTCCAGCGGGCGTTGGGAATGACCCTCAGGTCCAACAACCCGTCGCCCAAGTCCGCGCGGTGGAGGACCGGAAATTTGCCGGCGTAAAAGCGGCCGTTGCCGATCACCGCGAAATCCCCCTCCGCCGATTGCTCCCCCCAGCGGACGGTCACTTTCGATCTCAGCGGCCGCAACGCCAGCAAACCGGACCAGACATACGCGAAGCGGCCGATTTTCTGTTTGAGCGCCCAACTGACTTTCTCCACCGCGCGGGCGTCCCATCCCGCCCCGGCCACCTGCAGGAAATGCCGCGAGATCGTTTGGCCACGCAATTGAAACGTCGCCGACGGCAGGTCCACACGGCGTTCCCGACCCGCCTGGATCACCTCCCACGCCGCGCGCGGGTCGAACGGGACTCCGAGCTCGAGCGCGAACAGGTTGATGGTGCCCAACGGAATCAAGCCGAGCCGGGCCCTGTCGAAGCCATCCTCCGCGTCGCCAATGCCGTTGAGCGCTTCGTTCGCCGTGCCGTCGCCGCCCGCCGCGACCACCGTGCCGAATCCCTCCTCCACCGCGGCGCGGGCGAGCTCCCGGCCATGGCCTGCGTGGGTGGTGGGCCTGAACTCCGCCGCCGGGGCGGATTCCCCGAGGCGCCCGCGAAAATGCCGCGCCTTGCCCCCTTTGGCCGCCGGGTTGAAAATGACGCAGGTTCGCATGGGCGGGCCGAGTCAACACGCGCGGGCGGCGGTTGACAAGCGGCCGGGCGCCCCTGAAAAAGAAAAAGGCGGCCTTGTTTGGAGGCCGCCCATGTCGATCCCCTGGATTTCTCCCCATTCGATCTGCGGAACCACTATTCCCTATCCGCTGGCTTAAAGATTAGTTCTCCCCGTTTTTTCCGCCATCAGCCAAATCCCAGTTCGCGGCATCGGCCAAAACCCCGATCGGGCCCACCGGGCGCGCGGGCCTGAAAATTCGCGAAAAACATTTCCGCCGGACCGGCCTGTGGTAAAAGCTTCGCGATGCCAGTCCGGAAACCCGCACTCGGGTTTATTTTCATCACCCTCCTGCTCGACATCCTCGGGGTCGGATTGATCATTCCCATCCTGCCGCGCCTGATCGAAAAGCTGGTGGGCGGCGACATCGGCGACGCCTCCAAAATGTATGGCCTGTTGGGCGCCTTGTATGCGCTCATGCAATTTCTTTGCGCCCCCATCCTTGGCAGCCTTTCGGACCGGTTTGGGCGGCGCAAAGTCATCCTCGGCTCGCTGTTCGGCTCGGCCTTGGATTACATCTTCCTGGCCTTCGCACCGTCCCTGGGCTGGTTTTTCGTCGGGCGGATGATCTCCGGCATCACGGGCGCGAATTATTCGGCGGCGATGGCCTACATCGCGGACGTGAGCCCGCCGGAGAAGCGCGCGGCCAATTTCGGCATCGTCGGGGCGGCGTTTGGCATCGGGTTCATCGCCGGCCCGGCCTTGGGAGGGTTGCTCGGCGAGCGCGACCTGCGCCTGCCCTTCATCGTGGCGGGGACGCTCACCATGATGAATTGGCTGTATGGATACTTCATCCTGCCGGAGTCGCTCGCCCCGGAGAACCGCCGCAAATTCGCCTGGGGCCGCTCCAACCCGGTCGGCGCCCTGCTCGCCTTCCGGAATCATCCCGCCGCCCTGCGGTTGGCCGCGACCTATTTCCTCATGAACCTGGCGCACCAGGCGCTCCCCGGGACTTGGGTCCTTTACACTGCCTACCGGTACAGTTGGACGCCCTTCCAAACCGGCCTTTCGCTGGCGGTGGTCGGCCTGACCGGCGGCATAGTGCAGGCCGGGTTGACGCGCGTGGTGGTGGCGCGTTTTGGCGAACGCAGGACCATCCTCGTCGGGATGGCCATCTCCATCCTGGCTTACATCGGCTACGGCTCCGCCACCCATGGCTGGATGCTCTTTGTCATCCTCGCGTTTGGATCCCTCGCCGGTGTGACCATGCCGACGGTGCAAAGCGTCATCTCCCGCCAGGTCGGCGCGGATGAACAGGGCGGCGTCCAAGGCGCCCTGGCCAGCCTCGGCAGCATCACCGGCATTCTCGGCCCCGCCATTGTCAGCTTTCTGTTCAGCTATTTCATCAGCCCGCGCGCCCCCGCGCACCTGCCGGGCATGCCGTATTTCTTCAGCGCGGCCCTCATGACCGTCGCCATCTTCACCACGGTCAAGGCCCTGCAGCAAATCACCCCGCTGCCGCCGCGCGCGCGGGCCGCTCAGATTCCTTCCTGAAGCGCGTTGCGCAGGAGCAGGTCGATCGAGTGGTCCGGCTCGCCCAGCGAAAAGAGACGGTCGGAAATGTCGTTTAGGGCCACCCGCGTGGCGTGGAAACGCTCGGAAAGCTGCGCGAAAATTGGCCCCAGTTCATAGCGCGCCGCCATCCTCGAATCGCTGGCCACACGGAAATTGGCGCGGCCCAGCTCCTCGTAATAATGGAGGTTGGGAAAGCCCCGTTTTTCCGCCCGGTGCAGGATGCGCTGCGGGAAATCGCCGGTCAGGAAGAGCGAATGGTTCCCGATGTGCGCGCGGATGTGGAAGCTGGTCCGCTCGTCGGCCCCTTGCAGCGCGGTCATCAGCTCGAAGAAATAATCGAGGCTGTTCGGCTGCCCCGGCAATTGCAGGCGCGTGCGCTCCTGCAGGGAGTATTCCGCCAGCACCTCCGCCACGTAATCGGCCATCTCCCGGTCGTCGATGCCCGCCCGCCGGAACACATGGCGCACCATCACGTAAAAATAAAAATGGCTCGAGACCCCCAGGCAGCCGCGGTGCTCCAGCAGCGCGTGGAATAGCTGCGGATCGTCCAGGATCAGGTCGCGCGACTCCGGGTCGGCGAGCAGGCCGACCAGGCAACTCGTTCCCCCGGGGCGCTTTTCCAGCGTCCGGGCGATGAAATCGATGTCCTCCGCGGTGAACTGGATCCGGCAATTCGGCAGTATGACTTTCATAATGGATAAATCGGCGAAAATCGCGGAATGCGAAGGGGGGCGCCGGCGTTCGCGCCGGCGACGGAAGGCTCTTTTTGCCCGCGCGTCATGGCAGGTTCCTCCATAGCACAACGCGTACCCTCTTGACCATAATTTGATGTTCGCCCCGCCAAAGAGGGGGCGACAGAGGGGAGGAGGCCGATTTTGCCGTGGGAAAAGGCGCTTGGAATTGCCCATGATAAACCCGAAGATCGTCCGCGTATAAATCCCCGACCATGAGCCTATTTTCAGCTTTCCGCCGGTTCACCCTTCCTTCCCTCGCCGCCTGCGCGCTCCATGTCTCCGTGGCCGCCGAAGCCCAGCCTGCGCAAAAAAATGCGGAGGCCGAGATTCTCAAGGATGTCAAAGCCCCGCCCGGGTTCGACGCCACCATTTTCGCCGCGCCGCCCATGGCCAATTACCCGGTCTTCGTCGCCGCCGCGACGGATGGGACGCTTTACGTGTCGAGCGATGGGAACGGCTCGCTCGGGCGCGACCCGCATCGTGGCCGCATTTTGCGCCTGCGCGACCTGGATGGCGACGGTCGGGCCGACGAGTCGAAGGAGTTCGTGAAGGATGTCGATTCCCCGCGCGGGCTGGTGTGGGACCACGACCGCCTTTACCTGCTGCACCCGCCGCACATCAGCGAGTATATCGACCGGGACGGCGACGGTGTGGCGGAGGAGTCGCGCATCCTTGTCAAAAACATCGCCTTCACCTTCAAGGACCGCCCCGCCGACCACTCCTCCAACGGCATGGAAATGGGCGTCGACGGCTGGCTCTACTGCGCCATCGGCGATTTTGGCTTCATGGAGGCGGAGGGGACCGATGGGCGCAAAGTCCAGTTGCGCGCGGGCGGGGTCGTGCGCGTGCGCCCGGACGGGACGGGCCTGCACATCTATTCGCGCGGCACACGGAACATCCTGGAGGCGGCGGTCAGCCCGCAGTTGGACGTCATCACCCGCGACAACACCAATGACGGCGGGGGCTGGGACATCCGGCTGCACCACAACACCGGCTTGGCCGAGCACGGCTACCCCTCGCTCTACAAGAATTTCAACGACGAGATCATCCAGCCGTTGGCCGACTACGGCGGCGGGTCCGGCTGCGGCGCCGCGTGGATCGACGAGCCGGGCCTGCCCTCCGAATGGAACAACGCGCCCTTCACGGCGGACTGGGGCCGGGGCTGGGTCTACCAGCATCGCCTCACGCCCAAGGGGGCCACCTTCACCGCCGACCAAAAGCAATTCATCGGCGTGACCCGCCCCACCGACCTGGATGTGGACGGCATGAGCCGCATATACGTGGCAAGCTGGAAGGGCGCGACCTTCAATTGGGCGGGCCCCGATGTGGGCTACATCGTCCAACTCCGCCCGCAAGGATTCAAACCGGAGCCGATGCCGGATTTCGCGGCGCTCTCGGAAAAGGATCTGGTGGCCCAGCTTGCCAGCCCCAGCCACCGGCGCCGGTTGGAGGCGCAGCGGACGCTGATCCGAAAGAAGCTCACAAACGTCGCGGCGGCGGCCTTGGCCGATCCGAAACTGGCCCTCCCCGGGCGCATCGCGGCGCTTTACGCGGTCAGCCTTTCCGGCGGCACGGCGTCCGCGCCCGGTCTTGAGGAACACCGGCTGCGGATCGCGGGCGAGCCGGACCACCAAATTTCCACGGCGGAGACCGCCCTCGTCCTCGAAGGGCTCAAATCGGCCGATCCGCGCGTTCGCCTGCAGGCGGCCATCGCGTGCGGCTTCCAGAAGCTGGGCCGCGCCGGGACGCCCTTGTCCGCGCTGCTGTCGGACGCCGACCCGGTCGTTGTCCACACCGCCATCGAGGCGCTCAAGCGGGCCGAGGCGGCGGACGCCTGCTGGCCCATCCTGGACTCGGCCGCGGATGGCCCGGCGCGCGCGGGGGCGCTGCGGGTCCTGCAAGGCATCCACCAACCAGCGGTGGTCGATGGCTTGGCGGCGCGCCTCCAAAAGGAGGCCAGCGCCGCGCGTCGGCAGGGCCTGTTCGTGGCCTTGGCGCGCCTGCATTTCACCGATGGCGAATGGAAAGGGGACAGTTGGGGCACCCGGCCCGACACCTCCGGACCCTATTATCAGGCGGCGGCGTGGGCCGAAACGCCCCGGGTTCTCCGCGCGCTCAACGACGCGGTGGCAACGGCCGAAGGCGCGGAATTGGCGGCCCTGGTGGGCGAACTGAACCGGCACAAGGTGCATTCGGCCCCCGCCCTCGCGAAGATCGTGGACGCGGCGTCGGCGGACGCCTCCCTCATGGGCGCTGCCATCGGGCAGGTGGCCCGCGCGGAGGAAGTCCCCGGCCCCGCCCAGGCCCTGTTGGTCAAGGCGGCCACCGCGGAAAGCCTCGCCGACGCGCCCCGCGCCCAGGCGGTGATGGCGCTGGCCAAGCTGAAATCGGACGAAGCCGCGCTCGCCGGGCTGGAGGGCTTGGCGCTCCTGGAGAAATCGAAGGACGGCGCCACCCAGGGTGTGCGGCGGCAGGCTCGGGACCAATTCCTCAAATCCGGCCTGTTGAAGGAGCGGACCGCCCTCCTGGAACGGGAAGGGGAGCGCGGCTCATTGTTCGCGGACGCGGCCCTGCTGATGAACGGGTCGCCCGACGGCAAGGCGGCGTTCGAGCGCGCGTGGGCGAAGCCGGGCCGCCGCGTCGCCTTGCTGAAGGCGATGGCGCTGGCGGAGCGCAAGGGGTTCGAGGAGCAAATCCTGGCCTCCTTGGATGAGCCGGACGAGGCGGTCGCCAACGCGGCCAGGGAGGCGGCGAAGGCCCTGCGGCTCGACCGGAAAAAGAAGGACAGCCCAAAGGTGGAGTCCATGAGCGTGGCCGACGCCATCGCGGCGGCGGTGAAAACCCGGGGCGACGCGGCGGTGGGCAGAACCCTCTTCACCCAGCTCACCTGCGCGAATTGCCACACCGTCAGCGAAACCGAGCCGGCGCGGGGGCCCTACTTGGGCACGATCGCCGCGACCTACAAACGCCCGGAGCTGGCGGAGGCAATCCTCGTCCCCAACAAAACCCTCGCGCAGGGGTTTGTCGGGAATCATTTCGAGCTCAAGAACGGGGATGAGCACGAAGGCTTTGTCGTGGTGGAGGCCTCCGACAAAGTGTTCATCCGCAATGTCGCCGCGCAGGAGATCGTCATCGCCGTGACCGACATCGCCCGGCGCCGGAAGCTCGAGAAATCGATCATGCCGGAGGGGTTGGCCAACTCGCTCACCATCCAGGAATTCGCGTCGCTCCTGGATTACCTGGAGAAGCCCAACGCGAAGTGAGCCCCCTCCGCCCCCCGAATTATTCGCTTTCCAACGCGGACCCGATCAAACAACGATTTCGCGAATGAATTGCTTAAGAAAAATCACAGTGGCGCTCTCCCTGGCCGTGGCTTCCCTCGTGGCGGGGCAGGCGCAATCCACCAACCAATGGGAGAAAAGCGCCTCGCTCGGGCTGACGCTGACCAAGGGGAACAGCGACACGCTCCTCTTCACCGGCGATGTGCTGGCGGCCAAGAAATGGAACTCCGAGGAAGTGAACTTGGGGGCCAGCGTTTCCTATGGCGAAAATTCCAGCGTCAAGAACAACGAAACCCTGCGCGGCTTCGGCCAGTGGAACCACCTGTTCAACGAAAAGCTGTTCAGCTACGTGCGCGCCGAGGCGCTGCATGACGCAGTGGCCAAGGTCGAATACCGCGTCACGCTCAGCCCGGGTCTTGGGTATTATTTCATCAAGAACGACCGCACCCGCCTGAGCGCGGAGGCCGGCCCCGGCGTTGTGATCGAAAAACAGGGCGCGCGGGAGACCATCTACCTCACCGCCCGCGTCGCCCAGCGTTGGGACCAGAAGATCAGCGACCGCGCCCGCATCTGGGAGTCCGTCGAGTTCCTGCCCCAGGTCGATGACCTGAACAATTACATCATCAACGCCGAAGTGGGCGTCGAATCCGCATTGACCAAGAAGCTGAGCCTCCGCGTCTTTGCGCAGGACACCTTCGACAACGAGCCCGCCCCGGGCCGCAAGCAAAACGACATCAAGCTTGTTTCCGCCATCGCCTTGAAATTCTGACCCCACCCGGGCGGCGGGTGGCCGTTGGGTCACCCGCCCCCGTGGATCGATTTGAACCGCGCCCGGATTTCCTCCACCGATCCAATGGTGAACCAGGCTTCGTATTCGAACTCGAAGCCGGGCTTGACCGCGAACACCGTCAGCGGCGCGAAATAGGAGCACGCCCCCCGCTCCCGCCGGCCATCGCCAAATCGGTAGCAGGTCAGCCGGTCCGCCACGGGGACCAATGCCCCGACCCCAAAGCCGTCGTCGTTCACGAACGCGGCCCAATGCTCCGCCATCCGCCGCCCCTCATTCGGCCAACCCGGGACGGAGCGGTCCAGCGCTCCGCCGCTCCATGGCTTGTCGCCCGTGTAAAGGACGAGGTTCTTGTATTCCGGCTCGATGAACACTGCGGGGATTTCCTGGTCGCGTTTCTCGTGCTCCACGGTCCCGGTGTGGGCGAAGCGGAACCGGACGTGGGCCACGGCCCCGGTCAGCGTGATCCATTGCTCCATCACCGTGTCGGCCAGGTCATCGCCGCGGGCCCAATGTTTCGGGAGGGATTTGCTGTGGAGGGAGTGGGTGGTGTGGCGCAATTCCAACACCCGCGCCGGCGCTCCCCGCCAATCGCCGCCCTGCACCGGGTTCCATCGCCATGGCTGCTTGTCCCAAAGGCTGCCGTCCGCGTTCCCGTAATACGACTGCTGGATGAGCCGGCCCCGGTCCCAATGGTTGATCAAATTGTTCGTCGAACCGCTCCGCGACAGCCAGGCGATGGCCGCCCCCGAGCTCCGCTTGACGCCCAAGCGCAGCGTCCCGTTGTCGAGGAACAACCAGTCATTGGTTTGGGCCTGCGGCGCCGGCGCGCCCAAGAGCGACAGGGAGAGGAGCAGCAGCCGACGGATCGTTCCCATAAAAAGCTCCCAGGGCCGCCGCGCGGGACGGCCCCGGGCCAAGTCACTCCCGCCTATTCGTGGTGTTGGTGCGCGCCCGCGGGGGTCCCGGCCCCGACCGTGGGAGCTTCCGGATGGGCCTGCAGATACGCATCCACATCCTTGGTCACAATCATTTTTCCCCACATGAGCTGGTGATGCCCGGGGAATGTGCAGACGAATTCGCATTCGCCCTCCTCGTTCGGCGCGGTGAGGGTCAAGGTCTGCCGCTGGCCCGCCTCCAGGAGCTTGGTCGCGGCAAGGACGGCGCTGCTGGCCGGGACGTACGAGCGGCCTTGGCCGTCAAACTGGTCCGGCTTCATGAGCGCGGCCGTTTCGCCCACCTGCTCGCGCGTCTTGGGCCGCACCACGACCAGGTTGTGCGGCATGAAATCGGGGTTCTCGAACGTGATCTCCAGCGATTTGCCCGCCTCCACCACGATGCGCGGGGTGTCGTAGCGCATCTGCTCGCGCACGGCGCGGATGATGAACACCGGCACCCGCAGCGTCTTGAGCCGCGCCCGCAGCGGGGTCGTTTTCGCCGCCGGGAGATAGCCCGCCAGGTCGCCCGCGAACTGGACCGTCTCGACGTAGTCCGGCGCCGTGCGGCCGGAGGCGGGGATCGTTTCCGCCCACGCGACGAGCCGTTCCGCCACGTTGCCGGCCGACTCCTTGGGCCA
>CAZSXX010000181.1:0-6807 GCA_964611245.1 uncultured Verrucomicrobiota bacterium
ACGACCTGGAGGTCCAAAACGGAGGGGTTTTCCGTGAGAGCTTTGCCGCGGAGAATGATGGACTCCGCTTCGCCTTTGGCCTTGATGACGGCGGTGTTGGCCTCAACTTCGGCCTGTTGCTGGGCGAAGCGGGCGCGGGCGGCCTCCTGTTCCTGGACCATTTTGGCTTCGATGGCCTTTTCGAGAACGCCGCTGAGGCCAATGTCCTCGAGGACCAAGTCTTCAATGATGACAAGATCCTGGATTTTTTTGCGGGCGGCCTCGAGGGAGCCGGTTTTGATCTCCTCGCGTTTTTGGACGATGAGCTCGGCGGTGCGAAGGGCGGTGAGCTCCTTGATGGCTTCGGCAACGCGGGGCTGGACGAGGCTGCGGAAGGGTTCACCGTAGTAATCGCGGTAAAGGGTCACGACCTTGGCCTCGGGGATGCGATAGAGGACGCGGCAGGAGATTTTGACCTGTTGGAGGTCGGAAGAGTAGCAATCGGCGTCAAACGTGGCGGCTTGCTGGCGGATGAGGACGGGGTGGATGCGGGTGATGACCGGGGGTTTGAGGCCGAAGCCCTCGGCTTTGGGGATGGAGGAGACCTTGCCGAGCGTGATTTCGACCCCACGGTAGCCGGGGTCCACTACGTAGGTGGAGGTGGTGGCGACGATGATGATCACGAAGATCAGGACCGCCCCGCCGATCATTTTGGCGATGGAGCTTGGAGACATTTATTCCTTAAGTTCCGACATTTTACCGGGAATCCGGCGAGTGGCCATTACAAATTGCGCGTTGGATTGGAAAAAGAGTCAACTGGGAGCGAAAAATGGGCGTGGAGCAGGCGACCGGGGAGTGCCGGATGGCTGGCATCGGGCTTGGGCGCCCGGTGTGAATCCCGAATTGGAGGGAGGAGAAAGCCGAGATATCCCACTGTCGAGAGCGCAAGGACGGAAGCAGAGTGATCGCAATGGCAGAGAAGGGAGCAAGATCTCCCGAGTTCGACACGGCTTCAAAACGGGCGGGAATGGGCCTTCCACGGGCTTTCATCCCGCCCTTTCTTTTTTCCGCCTTATGCATCGGAAGGGGTCTGGACAAGTGTAGAGGGGGGAGTAGGTTGCGATGCGCTGACTGGCCATTGGCGCATGCAGTCAAAGGCCGCTGAAGCTCATTTTTTTGGGAACTAATGAGATTCAGGAATGGGCAACTCGCCGAGGTCGGCGGGTTTTTGTTTTGGTCCAGATTCGCGGGGGAAAACTGATTGGAAAGCGCGGATTTGTGGTTGCTTCCGCGAGCGGGAATTGGGCATTCTGCGGAGATGAAATCCAACTCTTTGCTGACCCGCCGGGAATTTGCGCGCCGAACGGCCGCGGCCGCGGCTCTGGTGGCGTTCCCGAATGTGATCAGTTCCCGCGTATTTGGAGCCAATGAGCGAATTGCGGTGGCGTTCATTGGGGTGGGCAACCAAGGCACGAATGATTTGCGGAGCATGATCGGGGATGAGCGGGTGCAAATTGTGGGGGTGTGCGACACGAACCGGGAGAGCGCGGGGTATTGGGATGGGGGTGTGGCGGGCCGGGAGCCGGCGAAGAAGCTGGTGGAAGGGCATTACGCGAAGAAGAGCCCGACGGGCGGGTACAAAGGGTGCGCGACGTTCAGCGATTTCCGGGAGGTGCTGGCGCGCAAGGACATTGACGCGGTGGCGGTGGCGACGCCGGACCATTGGCATGCGATCATTTCGGTGGAGGCGTGCAAGGCGGGGAAGGATGTTTATTGCCAGAAGCCGCTTTCGTTGACGGTGGCGGAGGGTCGAGCGATGGCGGACGCGGCCAAGAAGTACAAGCGGGTGTTCCAAACGGGGAGCCAGCAGCGGTCGGATGAGAAGTTTCGGCGGGCGTGCGAACTGGTGCGCAATGGGCGGATTGGAAAATTGACGGGGGTGAAGGTCGGGCTGCCGGGTGGCTGGAGGGACTACGGGAAGACGGGGGACCGCAAGAAGCCGGAGCCGGTTCCGGAAGGGTTTGATTATAATATGTGGCTGGGGCCGGCGTTGGACGCGCCCTACAGCCCGGCGCGATGCCATGTGAATTTCCGGTGGATCTTTGATTATTCAGGGGGGCAGGTGACGGATTGGGGCGGGCACCATCCGGACATTGCGCAATGGGGAATGGACACGGAGCGGACCGGGCCGGTGGAGATCCGGAACGCGAAGGCGGAGTTCGGGTCGGATGTGCTGTGGAACACGGCGACGGCGTTCAATTTCGACGCGGTGTACGCGAATGGGTTGGTGATGAATGTGTCGGACAAGAACAAGATGGGGGTGACGTTTGAGGGGGAAAAGGGGTCGATTTATGTGAATCGGGGGCATTTGGAGAGCAATCCGGGGGAGATCATTGAGTCCAAAATTGGGGAGAATGAGATCCGGCTATACAAGAGCAGCGACCATTTCCGGAATTTCATTGATTGCGTGCAGTCGCGCAAGGAGACGATCGCGCCGGCGGAGGTGGCGCACCGGTCGATCACGATCTGCCATTTGGGGAACATTGCGATGCGGCTGCACCGTGGGTCGATCAAATGGGATCCGAAGAAGGAGCAGATCATTGGGGACGCGGAGGCGAATTCGATGTTGAGCCGGCCGCACCGGAGCCCCTGGAAATTGGAAGTGTGACGGGAGGAGGCCGGAAGACGCCGAAAATCCAGTGAAGCCCCAAGCAATATCACCGAGCGGAGCGGCCAAGGCGGTGGGCCCGTACAGCCATGCGGTGCGGGTGGGAGATTTTTTGTTCGCGTCCGGGCAGATTCCATTGGATCCGGCGACGGGGGCGTTGGTGGCGGGGGGGATTGAGGAGCAAACGGAGCGCGCGCTGCAAAATGCGCAGATTTTGCTGGAGGACCAGGGATTGACCTTTGCGGATGTGGTGAAAAGCACGGTTTTCATGACGGATTTGGGGGAATTTGGGGCGATGAACGCGGTTTATGGGCGGTATTTCACGGCGCCATTTCCGGCACGGTCGACGGTGCAAGTGGCGGGACTTCCGCGGGGCGCGGCGGTGGAAATCGAAATCATCGCACATTTCTCCATTCCATGAATTTACGGGGCAAAAAAAGTGGGAAGAATGAAGAAAAACCGCTTGACCTTTTTTGGGTGATTGCCTAGAACAGAGACGGATTTGGACTCAGAAGGACAAAAATTGGATTTAAGTCCGCAAACTTAGCAAGGACATATGACGAAAACGAACAGTTTGACCCTCGCCGCAGCCTTGGCAGTATTGGCTGGGGTAGCCGCAAACGCTGAAATCGCATACGACAACACCGCAACGATGCAGGCCAACGGGATCTCGGCCCGGGGCGGAATTGAACTCGGCGATGAAATCACGTTGACCACTGGCTCACCGTCTGTGATCACCGATTTCTTCTTTGAATATCACTATTCGGGCACGGGTCCGGCGACTGGCGTCTTCCGCATTTACGACCACAGTGGCGGAACGGGGATCGTGGCCCCCGGCGCGTTGCTGTATCGTTCCGACCCGTTCAATCTGTTGAATGGCTTCCACCAGGCGCAGGCGCAGAACATGTCGGTGGTCGCGGCCAGCGGCTCGGTTTTCTGGACGGTTGATTTCGACGGCGCGGACATCACGGCGAACACGGCGAACGCGGGTTTGCTGTTCTACACCGGCGCTCCGGTTGGATTTGTCCCGGGCGGCAGCCGCGATGAGTATTGGGAAAATGCCGGAACGGAAGGCAGCCCGATCTGGAACCGCGCCATCCACCAGTTGGGTGATGGAACCGAAGGGTTGATCTACAATTTCAACGCGCGCGTGCAGGCGGTTCCTGAGCCCGGCACTGTGGCGCTCATGGTTGGCGGCATCGCCGCCTTGGCAGTGGCCGCGCGCCGCCGCAAGGCCTAAGCGAATCGGATTTCATGAAAAGCGAGGCTAACGCCTCGCTTTTTTTTTTACCCGCGAGGGAGGGACGCGCCATTTGCGGTGATCGGTTGTTCACGGGATGCATGGAATTTTTTTTCCCCATTTCTCGTGGGAGCTTGGCAATATTGCTTGCGCCGGAGGGGAGGCGACGATAACTTTTGCGGCACGAGGCAGGACGCTTAGCTCAGTGGTAGAGCATTACCTTCACACGGTAGGGGTCGTAGGTTCGAAACCTACAGCGTCCACCATCTTCCAAAATAATTTTCCCACCGGAAGGTCCAACCCAAATTCCTTTAGGGTGAAATCCGGTTCCGCCTGATTCAGTTTCGTTGGTTGGGGGCTGAAGATGCGGGGAGACAATAAACCAGGGAAACATTATGAAATCAGGCACGCTTGGGGAAACAACGGCAAGTCATTTGGACAGCATCACGGACCAGATTGAGGATGGGATCAAACATGGCCGTTACACGTGGACGGAGGTGCAGGGGAAATTGACGAAGAAAACGAAGGCCGCCGCGGAGGCGACGGACGCTTATGTGCATGAGAACCCGTGGAGGATCGTGGGGATGGCGGCGGGACTGGGGCTGATCATTGGGCTGATCATGGCGCGGTCGAGGAATGATTGACGGAGGGTGCGGGAAACAGGGCGTGTCATCCGAAGGGGTGGCCGCCCTTTTTTATTTCCGCATTGTGGAGCCGGCTTTTTTTGGCGCGGCGGCTTTCTCCAAGGCATCGAGCATCAGGGCGGGGGTGAGGACTTCGGGGAGGACGATGGGGGGCGAGGCTGGGTCGGCGGGAAAAACGAGGACAAGGGGGACGCCGGCGCGCTGATATTTCTGGAGTTCGGCGGTGATTTCAGGGTTTTCGGAGGTGTAGTCGCCTAGGAACGGAGCGAAGCCAAGGGATTTGATTTTCTCGCGGACGGAGGGGATTTCGATGCTGGTTTTTTTATTGAACTGGCAGGTGAGGCACCAGTCGGCGGTGAAATCGACGAGGGCGGGCTGGCCTTTGGCGCGGGCGGCGTCAACGGCGGCAAGGGACCAAGGTTGCCATGGGATGCCGCCCACTTCGATGGCAATCCCCTGCCCCGCCACGGCGGCGCGAGCGGGGCCGCGCCAGTTGAGCTGGCCTTCGATAAAGTAGAAGTAGGCGGCGAGGGTGATGGCGGCCGCGAGGCCGCCGGAGAGGCCGCGGCGTTTGGAGCCGCGTTGGACAAATTCGCCGAAGATCCAGGCGGCGAAGCCAAGGAAGACCAGGAAGAGGCCGAAGTTGCGGGGGCCGGATTTGCCAAAGTGGGCGGCGGCGATGCTGAAGAGCCAGATGGCGGTTGCGAGCATGGGGAAGCCCATGGCGATTTTGAACCTCTCCATCCATGCGCCGGGTTTGGGGAGTTTTTTCAGCCAAGCGGGAAACCAGCAGAGGACGAGGTATGGGGCGGCGAGGCCGAGGCCGACGAAGAGGAAGGTGAGGAGGATGATGGCGGTGGAGGAGGCGAAGGCGAATCCGAGTGCGGCGCCGAGGAAGGGGGCGGTGCATGGGGTGGCGAGGATGGTGGCGAGGACGCCGTTGAAGAAGGCGCCGGAGAGGCCCTCGCGGGAGGCGAGGCCGCCGGTGGCGTCGAGGACTTTGCCGCTGAGGGTGATTTCGAAAACGCCGAACAGGTTGAGGGCAACGAGGGTGACGAGGATGGTGATGAGGATGAGGAATTGGGGGTTTTGGAATTGCATGCCCCAGCTTGCGGCGCGGCCGGCTTGTTTGATGAGGATGACGAAGGCGGCGAGGGAGAGGAAGGAGACGATGACGCCGAGGGCGTACATCCCGCCGAGGGTGCGGATGCGTTTGGGGTCCTCGCTGCTTTGGCGGACGAAGCCGAGGATTTTAAGGGCGATGACGGGGAGGACGCAGGGCATGATGTTGAGGATCAAGCCGCCAATGAAGGCGAGGCCGAGGATGGCGATGAGGGAGCGGGTGGGAGCCAAGAGGCTGGCGGATGGGCTGGCAGGGGTGGAGGACGCGGCGGCGGGGACGGCGGGGTCCGCGAGGGAGGCGGTGACGACGGAGGCGGATTGTTCCTGGCCGGAGATGAGGGCGAGGCCGGTGAGTTGGGAGGGCCAGGCGCCTTCGTATTTCTTGGCGATTTTGCGGAAGTAGATTTTGCCGTCCTGGGTGGGGAGGGTCTCGGTCTGGCCTTTGAGTTCAAAGTTGGGGAGGGGGTCGTTGAAGAAGTCCCATTGGCCGGCGGATTGGGTGATGGAGAAGATGATGGGGCGCTCTTCGGCGGTGGGGGGGCCGTCCCAGCGGGCGAGGAATTCGACGCCGGGGCGGGGTTTGGGGATTTTGGCGAGCCATTCGATGAAGCGCGGGGCGGAGGGCGAGGGTATGGCGGCGGGGCCGATGGTGAGGTCGGCCTGGATGTTTTGGCGGCCGGGGACGCAGACTTTTTCGCATTCGAGCCAACTGGCTTTGGCTTTGAGGAGGAGGGGTCCGGCGGGGGTTCCGGGAGCGATGGTGAGGGGGACGAGGAGGGCGGCTTCGTGGTGGAAGGCGTAGGTGAAGAGGCCGTCGAGTTCGACTTTCTCCGGGATGGGCCATTGGATTTCGCCGGCGGTGACGCCGGGGGGGAGTTCCCAATCGATTTTGGTGGCTTTGCCGGAGTCGCCGGGGTTTTTCCAGTAGGTGTGCCAGCCGTCGTCCATCTTGAGGTGGATGGCGGCCTGGATGGTGGAGCCGGAGGTGGCGGTGGCGTGGGAGAGGATGAGGCTGGCTTTGGTGTGGGGCGCCGGTTGAGCTGAAAGCGACGCCGCCCAGAATGCCACGATGATCCCCGCCAACCATTTCATGGCGGGAATATGCATCAGGCGGGCGGGTTTTTCGATTTTTTTTCGCCGCAAACCGGCGGCGG
>CAZSXX010000181.1:6817-9050 GCA_964611245.1 uncultured Verrucomicrobiota bacterium
TGAGGGATTCGAACCCCCGACCACCTGCGTGTAAAGCAGATGCGCTAACCACTGCGCCAATCGCCCGTGTGGGTGTTGTATCGCGTAATGGGTGATTGCGCAAACGGAACCGGCGTCCGCAGGGTGTTATGGGGTGGGCGCGGTGGCCCCATTTGTCATCCGGGCGGACTGGTCTTGGGCGCGCGACGGGCTGACTGGAGGAGGCGGGGCGGCGATTTATTTTTGGTTTTTTGGGTGGTCCGCCCGCGCGGCCGTTTTGGAGGAGTGGCCGAGTTGAGGAGGCCACCGGAGTTTGCCGGAAGGGCCTTTGGCCCACGGAGCGAGGGGAGGTTTCGGGTTGGGTTTATTGTTGGAAGAGTTGGAAGGTGACGGCTTGGGGGGATTGGGGGATGGGGAGGGTGATTTGGTTGGCGGTGACGCCGGGGATGGGGGACCAAGTGTTGGTGAGGCCGAGGGTGAGGGTGTTGGTTTGGCCGCGCAGGTGGAAGGTGGTGTAGGCGGCGGGCCAAGAGAGGGTGAGGTTGGCGCTGGATTGGGCGATGGCGAGGGTGGGCGGGTCGCGGGGTTCGCTGGTGGCGACGATTTCGAGGGTACCATCGGTGGCGGTTTTGTCGACCCAGGCAAGGCCGGAGCCGGGGGGCGGAAGGGAGAGGGCGCTGAAGGCGTTGAGTTTGGTGGCGGCGGTGAGGATGGTGAATTTGTCGCCGGGGGCGAGGGGGGTGTCGGAGGCCGGGGTAATGGAGACGGCGAGGAGGCCGCCGAGGTCAAGGGAGCCGGAGACGGCGAGGCGGTCGGAGGAGGTGGCGCCGCCGATTTTGGCGATGTCGATGGAGGTGATGCCACGGAGGGCGAGGTTGCCGGTGACGTTGAGGACGCCGACGGCGCCGACGTCAACGGGGATGAGGCGTTGGCCGGGGTTGATGGTGAGGGAGGGGTCCGCGCCGGCGAGGACGAGGGTGGAGAGGGAGAGGCGGTGGAAGTTGGCGATGGAGCCGTCGTTGAGGGTGAGGGTGTCGATGGTGACGTTGCCGGGGTTGGGATCGCCGACGGGCTGGAGGTCGAGGAGGCCGCCGTTGACGGTGATGGTGGAGGCGCCGCCGCCGTCGAGGATGTGGCCGGCGACGGAGAGGACGCCGCCGTTGAGGGTGATGACGGCTGTGCTGCCGGTGGGTTCGGTGTTGCCGGGAAGTTGGACGGCCATGGTGAGGTTGCCGCGGACGATCATGGCGCCGGGGGAGACGCCGTCGTCATTGTTGATGGTGAGGACGCCGCGGCCAGCGCTGCCGCCGCCGGAGAGTTGGACGCCCATGTCGAGGGTGTTGACGTCGATGAGGCCGGCGCCAAAGGTGAGGTTGCCGTTGCCGTCGCCGGTGCGGGTGGGGGCATTGGTCTGGCCGCGGCCGAGGGTGATGCGGTCGACGAGGGCGTCCACGACGCCGCCGGTGAGGTTGATGGTGCCGGTGGATTGGCTGCTGGTGAAGTAGCCGATGGTGGTGTCGGGCTCGTATTCGTCGCCGAGTTCCCAGGAGAGCTGGCGGCCGGTTCCGGCGGCGTCGCGGAAGGTGACGGTGGGGGAGACGGCGCCGTCGGCGAAGTTGAGGAGGGCGACGCATTTGTGGAGGGCGATGCGAAGGCGGTCGACGTTGAGGATGGTGGCCTGGCCGAGGCGGAGGTGGGAGATGGCGCCGGCGTTTTGGTAGGCGTCGGCGATGGAGATGAGTTTGGCGGTGATGTGGTTGTTGTTGGCGAGGATGAGGGTGCCGGTGGGGCGGGTGATGGGGACGCCAAAGTCGTGGCCGATGAGGATGTTGGAGACGGAGCAGGTGAAGGACTCGAGGCCGGTGAGGTCGAGGGTGGCGCGGTGGGCGCCGCTGGTGACGCTGGCCTGCATGACGCTGAGGTTGGCGGTGGGGTGGGTGATGGTGAGGGAGCCGCCGCTGATGGAGGTGTAGACGATGTCGCCGGCGGCGTCGGCCTGGCCGCTGCCGACGAAGAAGACGGCGGGCTGGCCGTCGTCGGCGAGGAAGGCGATGTCGGTGGAGGAGCTGCCGCTGACGGTGAGGGGGGCGAGGAGGCTGGTGCCCACCACCATGCCGGCGGGCATGCGCAGGACGTAGATCATCGCCGGCACGAGGATGAAGCCGCCGCCCACGCCCATGATCGCCGACAGCACGCCGACGAACGCGCCCAGCAGGAGCGGCGGGATCACGCTGATGTAGAGCCGCGAGCGCGG
>CAZSXX010000182.1:0-9012 GCA_964611245.1 uncultured Verrucomicrobiota bacterium
ATGGACCAGGATGTCTCAAAAAACATCGGCACAAAATGCCTGATGGCCCGCCGCTTGGTTGAGCGCGGCGTCCGCTTCGTGCAGGTCTACAGCGACGGCGAATGGGACGCGCACTCCGACCTCAAAGCCAACCACTCCCAGCATTGCGCCTCCACCGACATGCCAATCCACGGCCTGCTCACCGACCTCAAACAGCGCGGGCTGCTCAAGGACACGCTCGTCATCTGGGGCGGCGAATTTGGCCGCATGCCCGTCTCCCAGGGCAACGGTGGCCGCGACCACAATCCCAACGGATTCATGGCCTGGATGGCCGGGGCGGGCATCAAGGGCGGCGTCAGCTTTGGCGAGACCGACGAAATCGGCTACCGCTCCGTGGTCGACCGCGTCAGCGTGCATGACCTCCACGCCACCATGCTCCACCTGCTGGGCATGGACCACAAAAAACTCACCTACTTCCCCAATGGCCGCCGGTATCGCCTCACCGACGTCGCCGGCGAGGTGATCCACAAAATCCTCGCCTGAACCCGCGCCAAAGAAAAGGCCGTCCGAGCGGGGAGCTGGACGGCGTGACAGGGGAGCAACAGCGGACTTTCTTTTATTGTTTGGGAAAAACCGTGTTCCCCTGCCTTGAATATCGGCGTGCTCTATTTTCGGTTAAGCGGATATTCAAACATCCTTTTTTATTGGCTCCAAACTCGACCCCCGTGGGGCTGCCAATTTTTGTTGGCTCCAGCGCAACGGGAGGAAAGCGCATCTTGCGCGGCGGCCGGACCATGCACCGGAAACGCGCCGCCTCCGCGAACGGGGCGGTCCCATGATGCAGCCGCGCGAAACAGACTCCGATGCACCCTTGGTGGTCCGGGCCCAGGCGGGGGATTTTGCGGCGTTCGAAGAGTTGGCATACCGCCACGAGCGCCGGATTTATACCATCGCCCTGCGCATGCTCGGCCGCGCGCCGGATGCCGAGGACGTCACCCAGCAAACATTCCTCGCGGCGCTTGAGGGCATCGGCGCCTTCAGGGGCGAAGCCAGCTTTGCCTCCTGGCTCTCCAGAATCGCCACCCACGCGGCCCTCAAAGTGATCCGCAAACGCAAGGGGCTTCCAACTGTTTCCCTCGAGGAGGCCACCGAGGCCGAGGACTCCTACGGCTCCATCCGCCATCCCGAATACATCGCCGACTGGCGCCAATCCCCGGAGAAACTGGTCCACCAACGCGAGGTCGCCGCCCTCCTCGACGACGCGCTCCTGGGGCTCGACGAAAAGCATCGCCTGGTCTTTCTCCTGCGCGACGTGGAGGGGTGGACCGTGCGCGAAACCGCCGAAGCGCTCGGCCTCACCGAGGCGAACACCAAAGTCCGACTGCTCCGCGCCCGCCTCCAACTGCGCGAGGCCTTGACGCGCAAGCTCGGCGACCCCGCCACTCAGCTTCGCCCGGGAGCCCATTGATTTGTAACTTTTCTTCCCGACGCGGCTCAATCCGGGTGCGGACATGAAATGTGAAGACCTATTGCGGCAGTTGAACGATTACGTCGATGGCGGGGTCGATCCCGCCCTCTGCGAGGATTTCGAGCGGCACATGGCCGGGTGCGACCCCTGCCAGGTGGTGGTGGACAATATTCGGAAGACCATCACGCTCTACCGCGATGGAAAGCCCCTCGATCTCCCCGCCCCATTCCGCGCCCGCCTCCACGAAGCCCTTCGGGACCGCTGGAAGACGGCGGAACCGACAGGTTGATTGCGTGCCATGAGCGGCGGATTCCTCCAGCGCGGTGGGCTTTGGGTCGCCGCCCAAGCCATCCTGATGCTTGCCGTCGCCCTGTTGGGTGTCACTGGCCGGGGCGCGTTCGATTTCGATTTCCGCCTCCTCGCCGCCGTCCTGCTTTTACTCCTTTCCGCCCTCACCGGCCTCGCGGGCGTCGCCGTCCTCGGGAGGAACCGGACGCCATATCCCCGCCCACGCGACGGCGCGCAACTCATCCAAACAGGCATCTACCAATTTCTCCGCCACCCGCTCTACACCTCGGTCATTTGTTGGGCGGCCAGTTGGGCGCTTTTCTGGTCCAGCCGGTCCGCGCTGGCGGCCTCACTGATCCTGGCCCTCTTCTTTGACGCCAAGGCGCGCGCGGAGGAGCGCTGGCTTCGCGCCCAGTATCCCCACTACACCGCGTACGAGCGAAAGGTCCGCCGCTTCATCCCCTTCATTTATTCAATGATGTTGTTTGTTCCATTTCCCCTGTAACTTTTCCCCGGCTCGCGGCTCTCTCCCTGCGGCGACAACCACGCCACACTATGAACGACCTGACCTCCTCAACCGCCCAACCCGCTCCATCCGCCCGCATGGACTTGATCATCCGCCGGTTTGCCGGCGCTTTCGTCCTCGGCAGCCTGCTGCTTGCGCATTTCCACTCCCCTCTCTGGCTCTGGTTCACCGCCTTCGTTGGCTTCAACCTCCTCCAATCCTCCTTCACCGCTTTCTGCCCGCTCGAAATCATCCTGCGCAAGCTCGGCGTCGCCGGCTCCTGCTGCGGCCCCGGCGCGCCGTCGCCCACCACCCCCACGAAATGAAATCCTTGGCGATCGCCGCCGCGGCCACCCTCTCCGCGCTGGTCAGCGCGTCGGCCGGGGAACCTTGGACCCTTGACCGCGCACTGGATTTCGCCTTGGCGCACAGCCCGGACGCGCGCATTGCCCAACAGCGCATCGCAGCCGCGCGGGCGGGAGTCCAACAGGCCAACTCCGCCCTCTGGCCCAAAGTCCAGCTCCAGTCCGGCTACCAACGCACCGACAGCCCTATGATGGCGTTCGGGAACATCCTCAACCAGCGCGCGTTCGATCCCGCGTTGAACTTCAACAACGTCCCGGAAACCGACGACGTGAATGTCCGCGCGCTCGTCACCGCCCCCCTCTACGCGGGCGGAAAGATCACCGCCGACCGCGCCGCCGCCGGGGCCAACCGCCGGGCGGCGAAGCTGGACGAATCCGCCACCCGCAACTCGCTTGAATTCGAGGTCGTCCGGGCCTTCCTCACCATTCACAAGACCCGCCAGTTTCTGCGCTCCTTCGAGGCCAGCGCCCACTCTTTGGCGCAGAATCTCGCCATCGCCCATCGCCGCCTGGCGGGCGGCGCCCTGCTCAAGGCCGAAGTCCTCGACATCGAAGTGAGGCTGGCCCAGGCGAACGACGCCCTGCTCCGCGCCCGCAACGCAAACAGCCTCGCCAATTTGGCCCTGCAGAATTTGATTGGCCTCGAGCATCAGGCCGTTTTCTCCGTCTCGGACGGCCTCCCACCCATCCCGGCCCCACCGTCCGCCCCCCTCTCCGACCGCGCGGAACTGGCCGCCCTCCGGGAGCGGGCCGAGGCCGCGCAGTCCAGGGCCCGCGCCGCGCGGAGCGGCCATAAACCCCGCGTCAGCGCGTTCGTCAACGCCGATTACAAGTACGGCACGGTCACTCGCGGCGACGGCCGGAGCTACGCGGCCGGCGTCGTCGCGCAATGGGACATCTGGGATGGCTTCGCGACCCGCTCCCGGATCGCCGAGGAAGAGGCCCGCGCGGCCTCGCTGCGCGAGGAGGAGCGGAAAGTGCGCCTGGCCATCGAGATGGAGGCGGAGGAGGCGCGGCTGAACCTGAACGCCGCCGGCGAGCGGCTCGCGGCCACCGAAAAATCAATTCTGCAGGCGGCCGAAAGCTTGAAGCTGACCCGCGACCGCTTCGACCAAGGTCTGGCCCTCGCGGCCCAACTGATCGAGGCGGAAACCGCGCTCCTGTCCGCCCAGGTCCTGCGCGCGGAGACGGAGGCCGACCAACGCATCGCGGCCGCCGCGTTGCGGAAAGCCCTCGGAGTGCCCCAGCGCGACCCAGCCGCCACCCCCCGTTGATATGAACCGCCGCAAACAGAACGTCACGCAACTGCTGCTCCTCGCTTCAACTCTGGCCGCGTTCGCCGCCTGCGGGCAAAACGAGCCCGCAAGGGCGCCAAGCCCAACCGCCCTTCCAACGGCCTCCGTCCAAGTGCAAAAAGTGGACGCCCAGTCCGCTCCTTTCGTGGAGGAGGTCACAGGCGTCGTTCGGGCGAAAATCCGCGCCACGCTCGAATCAAAACAGCCCGGGCGCATTGAGCGGATCACCAAGGCGCTCGGCGACCGCGTGTTGGCCGGCGAACTCCTCGTCCAAATCCACGCGCCCGAAACCGCCGCGCGCCTCGAACAGGCGGAGGCCTCCCTGGAGCAGGCCGAGCGCGACTGGAAACGCATCGACACCCTCTTTGGTCAATCCAGCGCCACGCGGGCGGAACGTGACGCCTCCGAAGCTCGCGTCCGCTCGGCCCGCGCCGCCGCATCCGAAGCGCAGGCCTGGTTGGCCCACGCGAGGATCGTCGCCCCCTTCGATGGCGCCGTGGCCCGAAAATGGGCCGACGCCGGGGACCTCGCCGCGCCGGGAAAACCGATCCTCGACCTCGAGGATCCGAGGTTCCTGCAAGTGGAGATCGACGTGCCGGAGGGATTGGCGGGCGGCCTGAAAGAGGGAATGGAGCTCCCCATCGTCGGCTCCTCCGGAGCCGCCATCCTCGGCACGGTCAAGGAACTCGCCCCTAGCCTCGACTCCGTGACCCGCACCCGCCGCGTCAGGCTGTCTCTCCCGGACGGAGGTTCGCTGGCTTCCGGCCAATTTGTTCGTGTGTCCATTCCCCGGGGCGAACGGCGGACGCTCGTCGTCCCGGCCGCCGCGGTCATCGAGCGGGGCCAGTTGGAAATCGCCTTCACAGTCGAGGATCAGCGGGCCCGCCTCCGCCTTGTCAAAACCGGGGCCCGCACCCCAGCCAGTGTCGAAATTCTCGCGGGCCTGCGGCCCGGCGATGACCTCGTCGTCCACGGCGCCGCGCAACTCGCGGATGGCCAACCGGTGGAGATCAAGTGATGCCCTCCCCCCCTTCGGATTCAACCAAAGCCCTCGGCCTCTCGGGCCGCGTCGCTCGCGCCTTCATCAATTCAAAGCTGACCCCGCTCATCATCCTTACATCCATTCTCCTGGGAGCCGCCGCGGTCGTGATGCTTCCCCGCGAGGAGGAGCCACAGATCAAGGCTCCGATGGTCGACGTGCTCCTCGCGATGCCCGGTTTCACCGCGCGCGAAGTCGAGGAACGCGCCACCCGCCCCATGGAAAAACTCCTCTGGGAGATTCCCGGAGTCGAATACATCTATTCCACCTCCCGCCCCGGCGAGTGCCTGGTGATCCTCCGGTTCAAGGTCGGCGAGGACATGGAGCGCAGCCTGGTCAAGCTCAACCAAAAGCTTCAATCCAATTTCGACCGCATTCCGCCCGGCGTCTCCACCCCGCTCATCAAGCCCCGCTCCATCGATGATGTCCCCATCCTCGCGCTGACCTTTCATGGCCCGGGCTATGACCACCTCACCCTGCGCCGCCTCGTGGCTCAAGTGGAGGATTCGGTGAAGCAGGTTCCCTCCGTCGGTGAAACGGCCATCATCGGCGGCGCCAGGCGCCAGGTCCGCATCCTCCTCGATCCAACCGCGCTCGCCTCCCGCAACCTCTCCCCCGGCGATGTTCTCGCCATCCTCGGGCAGGCAAACCGCCAAAACACCGCCGGCACGCTCACGCGCGGCAACCGCGGGACCATCCTCGAAACCGGCGGATTTTTCCAGGATGCCCGCGAGGTCGGCGCCCTCGTCGTCAGCGTCCACTCCGGCAAGCCAGTCCACCTGCGCGACGTCGCGGACATCCAGGACGGCGCGGGCGAACTGGATGATTACGTCTTCTTCGGGCGCGGCGCCGCGGGCGGTTCCATCGCGGAGGAACAGCCCGCCGTGACGCTCAGCGTCGCCAAACGCCCCGGCGTCAACGCAATCACTGTCTCTCGCGAGGTCCTCAGGAAAATCGGGGCCCTCAAAGGCAGGATCATTCCCGGCGACGTCCATGTCTCCATCACCCGCCATTACGGCGAAACCGCGGCGGAGAAATCAAACGAACTCCTCATGCACATGGGCATCGCCGTCATCGGCGTCTCCCTCCTCATCCTTTTGAGCCTGGGCTGGCGCGAGTCGGCGGTCGTCGCCATCGCCATCCCTTCCACACTGGCCCTGACGCTGCTCGTCTTTTTCCTTTATGGCTACACCCTAAATCGGATCACCCTCTTCGCGCTGATCTTTTCGATCGGCATCCTGGTCGATGATGGCATCGTCGTGGTCGAGAACATTGTCCGCCATTTTCACCTGCCCCATAACCGCAATCGCCCTTGGGCCACCATCGCCGTCGAGGCCGTCAACGAAGTCGGCAATCCCACCATCCTCGCCACCTTCGCCGTCATCGCCGCCGTCCTTCCCATGGCCTTCGTCGGCGGGCTGATGGGTCCCTACATGCGTCCCATCCCCATCGGGTCGGGCGCCGCCATGTTTTTCTCCCTCGCCATCGCGTTTATCGTCACCCCCTGGGCCAGCATCCGCATCCTGCGCTGGGGCAAAAAATATTCCCGCCAGCCGTCTCCGTCCTCCCCTGCCCCACTGGCCCCCGCCGAGGACCACCACGGCGGGCGCCCCGAGGATTTCTTCACCCGTCTCTACCGCCGGGTCATGGGCCCACTCCTCCACCACCGGGGCTGGAGGCTAGCGTTCCTGGGCGCGATCACGGCCCTCCTCCTCGGCGCCATGGCCCTCGTGGGCATTGGCTGGGTCAAGGTCAAAATGCTGCCCTTCGACAACAAGAGCGAGTTCCAGGTCATCGTCAACATGCCGGAGGGGAGCGCCCTCGAAGACACCGCCCAATGCGCCCGCGAAATCGCCGCCGCCATCCGTTCCGAGCCGGAGGTCGTCGATTACCAAGTCTACGCCGGAACGGCCGCCCCATTCAATTTCAACGGCTTGGTCCGCCATTATTTCCTCCGCAAAGGCCCCAACGTCGCGGACATCCAAATCAACCTGGTTCCAAAATCCGCGCGCAAGGCGCAAAGCCATGAGATCGCCAAGAGAATCCGCCCCCGCGTCGCCGGGATCGCCGCCAAATTCGGCGCCCGCGCCGCCGTGGCCGAAGTCCCGCCCGGACCGCCAGTGCTCCAAACGCTCGTCGCCGAAGTTTACGGCCCGGACGAAGCCAGCCGCCTCCATCTGGCCCAAAAAGTCATCTCAATCTTCCAAAACACCCCCGGCGTCGTGGACACAGATTGGTACATCGAGGCGGACCAACCCCGCGTCCGCTTCCGGATTGACCACGAAAAGGCCGCCCTCAGTGGCATCTCTGCCGACCAGATCGCGCAAACATTGCGCATGGCGGTGGATGGCCTCGACGTCGACCTTTTCCACGCGCCCCGCGAAAAGGAACCCGTCGCCCTCCACCTCCGTTTCGCCCGCTCCTTCCGCACCTCCCCGGAGGACCTGCTTGCCATCCGCGTGAAGGCGCCCGGCAATCCAAACGCCCCGCTCATCCCCCTCCGCGAACTCGTCACGCTGGAATCCTCCACCCTCGAGAAAAGCATCTACCACAAAAACCTGATGCCCGTGACCTATGTCCTCGGCGACGTGGCCGGGTTGGTGGAAAGCCCGGTTTACGCCATCTTCAAAATGAATGAGGCGCTGCGGAAACTGGACACCCGGGAGTTCGGAGGCGACGGCGCGCCCCTCCAGATTCACAACGCCGCCCAGCCATTTTCGGACGCCCAGCCCTCCCTGAAATGGGACGGCGAATGGCAAATCACCATCGAGGTTTTCCGCGACCTGGGGACCGCCTTCGCCGCCGCGCTCGCGCTCATCTTCGTGCTGATGGTCGGCTGGTTCCGTTCGTTCGTCACCCCGCTCATTGTCATGGTCGCGATCCCTTTCTCCCTCGTCGGCATCCTGCCCGCCCATGGCCTGATGGGCGCGTTCTTCACCGCCACCTCGATGATCGGTTTCATGGCCGGCGCGGGCATCGTCGTCCGCAATTCCATCATCCTCGTGGATTTCATCGAGCAGCGCCTCGGCGAAGGAATGCCGCTGGAGGAGGCCGTCGTCGACGCGGGCGCCGTCCGCTTTCG
Source organism: uncultured Verrucomicrobiota bacterium (assembly GCA_964611245.1). Taxonomy (GTDB): domain Bacteria; phylum Verrucomicrobiota; class Verrucomicrobiia; order Limisphaerales; family SXQI01; genus CAZSXX01. Next base: position 8,022 of record CAZSXX010000182.1, read on the forward strand.
CCCCATGCTCCTCACCGCCCTGGCCGTGGTGGTCGGCGCTTCGGTCATCCTCGCGGATCCCATCTTCCAAGGCCTGGCCATCGCCCTGATGGCGGGCGAGATCGCCTCCCTCCTCATCAGCCGAATGGCCGTCCCAATCCTCTATTTTATGGCGCACCGCCGGTCCGCCGCCTCCGCGTCAAAAAATCTGGCGGTATTGGCCTGACAATCGGCCCGCGCTGCGTGACCATCCCAAAAACTTGGCCATGATGCGGATTCAAAGAAACTGCCCAAACCACCCGTCGCCCTGCCCCAATCCGGAAGCCTGACGCCATCATGGAATCAAGCCACCCGCGCGGCCTTCACACCCTGTTCTTCACCGAAATGTGGGAACGGTTCAGCTACTATGGCATGCGCGCCCTCTTGGTCTTGTTCCTGGTGGACCAAACACGCGGCGGCTTCGGGTTCGACGATGCGACCGCCACCGCCATTTACGGCCTGTACACTGCGGCCGTATTCCTCGCGGCCCTCCCGGGTGGATGGGCGGGCGACCGAATCCTCGGCGCGCAGCGCGCGGTCTGGCTGGGCGGGATTCTGATCGCCTGCGGCCATTTCACGCTCGCTCTCGATCGGCTTTGGTCTTTCTACATCGGCCTTCAGCTCATCGTCCTCGGCACCGGCCTGCTCAAGCCCAACATCAGCGCCCTGGTCGGCGAATTGTATCCGGAGGGCGGCGCGCGCCGGGATGCCGGTTTCACCATTTTTTACATGGGCATCAACCTCGGCGCCGCGCTCGGCCCGCTCATCTGCAGCGCGCTCGGCGAGAAAATCGGCTGGAAATACGGCTTTGGCGCCGCCGGTGTCGGCATGCTCTTGGGCCTCGCCCAATTCCACCTCACCCGTCGCCATCTCGGCGGCGCGGGCCTGCCCTCCCAACGCCCGCCGCTCCCGCGGGCCACTCGGGCCATCCTCCTCTTCGCCGCCCTGGCGTGGGTCGCGTTTGTCGCCCTTT
>CAZSXX010000183.1:0-8997 GCA_964611245.1 uncultured Verrucomicrobiota bacterium
CAAACTTCAAGAACAGCCCCCCCGCCGACGTCGGCTTCTGCTACGACGTCCATTGGGTTTATCGCGGCGGCGTCCAGCCCGCCGACGCCTTGCGCGATTACGGCGACCGCATCTCCACCTGGCACCTCCGCCAGAGCCGCGATGGAATTTGGTGGGAAGACCTCGACACCGGCGACCTCGATTACGGAGCCATCGCCAAACACGCCCGAGTCCACGGCTTGGCCCGCAACTACACCGTCGAATTGGCCCTGGAGCAGGGCACGAAAATCACCCGCACCGGCGTGGAAAACCACCGGCGCTCCCTCGAATTTGTGCGGAGGAAAATGGCCTGACCTACTTGGCCGGCGCGGCCACTGCCTTGTTCAGGCGCAGGGCCAGGCGGCTCTTTTTCCGGCTCGCCGTGCGCGAATGCACAATGCCGGTCTTGGCCGCCTTGTCGTAATACGAAGCCACCTTGCTCAGGGCCTTCGCGGCTTCGTCATTTTTCCCGGTCTTGACCAGTTCCAAATAGCCCTTTTCGGCCGTTTTCAGGCGGGATTTGATGCTGGTGTTGCGAACCTGCTTGCGCGCGCTGTTGCGCATGCGGCGTTCGGCTGACTTCGTATTCGGCATAGATTCAGTTCGTAAAAAGAGGGGGGATACTACGTCCCAAGCCCCAATTGTCAATGTTTTGCTCCGTCCATTCTCAACACCACCTGCAGCGGAATCCGCGCGATCATCTTGTCGTTCAACAACAAGTCGATCGAATACTGCCCCGCCTTGTCAAAACTCAATTGCTGCAGGTTGAACACCAGGTTCCGCGAGTAAAAATACATGTCCGCCGGCAGCGCCACCTGCAGCCGCGTCGAAATGTTCACCGGCAGCTTGTCCTGCCCATCCTCGTCGATCAGCCGCAGCCGCAGCGTGCTCTCCCCCGCGTCCTCATCCCGGAATATCAGCCGCAGCGCGATCGAGCAATGCGGATGCACCGCCGGCAATTTCGGCGCGAAAATAGTGTCGAACGTCCCCAGGATGCAAAGCTTCCCCCGGTAATCCGACGCCGAATCGCATAACACCGCCACCTGCACATCCATCCCCAACCCTACCCCCATCCCTTTCCCGTCGAAAGCCCTAAAGCGGCCCGCCCAAATTGATCTGGTTGGCCAGGCAATACGCCGCGTTTGCCACATACTTCTCCGCCCACCCCCTCAACATCGCCCGCTCCTCCGCCCCCATCGTCCGCACCACCTTCCCCGGCGACCCCATCACCAGCGACCCCGGCGGAATCTTGGCGTATTGCGTCACCAGCGCGTTCGCCCCAATGATCGATTGCTCCCCAATCTCCGCCCCATCCAGCACCGTCGCCCCCATCCCAATCAGGCACTCATCCGCCACCGTGCAGGCGTGCACAATCGCCGAGTGCCCCACCGTCACCCAATTCCCCACCACGCACGGAAGGTCATCCGCCAAATGCAGCACCGCGTTGTCCTGGATGTTGCTGTGGTGCCCCACCACGATTTTGTTGATGTCCCCCCGCAGCACCGCGTTGTACCACACGCTCGAATTCTCCCCCAGCGTCACATCCCCCAGCACCACCGCCCCCCGCGCGATGTACACTCCGCTCCCCAACGTCGGCTTCCGCCGCAGAAATTGTTCAAGCTGCAGGACGAGTTTGGATTCATTCATGGCAAAAGAAAAAGCCGCCCGCCCTTGCGAGCGGACGGCCCATTCTGTCGGTTCCTCCCCAGGTTTGCCAACAAAAGCGTGAAATCCCAAACTTACCAGCGCCGGTGATGATGCCCGTGGTGTCCCCGGTGGTAATGACCGCCGCTACCGACCACAATGCTCACCCCAACCCGGGGCGGACAGTAAACGGGCGCGGGCGCGTAATAAACCGGGGCGGGCGCGTAAACCACCGGCGGCGCCGCATAGACCACTGTGGGCTGTTGGTACACCACCGTCGGTTGTTGATAGACCACTGTGGTTTGCGTCCCAACGGTCGGCGCGTCGGCGATGGTGGGGGCGGAGGGGACTGTCGCCACCGGCACGGTGGTCGTTGTGGTGTAAACCGGCTGGCTCGTCACCACCGCGGGCGCCGTGGTGTAAACCACCGGCTGTTGGTAAACCACGGTCGGGGGCGGCGTGTAGTAAACCGGCCGCGGCTCCAGCGCGCGGGACAGGATCGAAAAAGCCGCGATCCCCGTCAGCACCTTGCCCGCCGTCGCCCACTCGCGGTCCCCCGCCTGTGCGGTCTGGACACTGGAGGCGGTGAGGAGGGCCAAGGCGGTTGCTGTCACTATTTTCGCTTTCATACGTTTGAACCTTCGTTCTGCCACAATCGACGAGCGCCTCCATGGTTTATTCACTCCCGCCCCGCAACCCGTTCCATTCCAGCGCCAAACCCCCGTCCCCTCCCTTCCCTGATCATTTTTACCGGGCGATGGCGATGGACCTTTCAGCAAAATCGCGGTAAAGCACTGGACCATGAACGCGGACCCGGCGCCCGGACCTTCCGTTTCCAAACGGAAGCGTCGCCCCATGCCCCGTTCATTCAAGGAACTGACCCCCGCCAACCATTTCAACCCCCGCACGTTCTTCTACGAAATGGTCTGGAAAGGCTGGCTGACCAAACGCCAAGGCGCCCATCGCACGCCCGCTTTTCCCACCCTTGTGGATGGCCAGATCGCCCTCACCTGGATCGGCCACGCCTCCTTTCTCGCCCAGTTTTCCGACCTCAACATCCTCATCGACCCCAACTTCGCCAACTGGATTTTCCTCCTCAAGCGCCTGAAACACGCGGGCTTGCGGATCGAGGATCTCCCCCAGATCGACCTCGTCCTGATTTCCCACGCCCACTACGACCACTTCCACAAGCGCTCGATCCGCAAATTGCCCGGCCATTCCCGCATCGCCATCGTCCCCTGGGGCATGGGCAAACTCGCCAGCGGCCTCGGCTTCGAGCGCGTCATCGAGCTCCAATGGTGGGAAAGCTTTCAATACAAGAACTGGCGGGTGACCCTCACGCCCAGTAAGCATTGGGGTGCCCAGCATTTCCGCGACGAACTGCGCGGCTTCGGCGGCTTCCTTCTTGAACACCAGGGCCGCCGCCTTTACCACGCCGGCGACAGCGCATACTCCGACTGCTTCAAGGAGATCGGCCAGCGCCTCCGCCCCGAGGTCGCCCTGCTCCCCATCGGCGCCTATTACCCCGATTCCTTCCGCCACGTCCACATGGGCCCCGACGAAGCCATCAACGTCTTCAAGGAGCTCGGCGCCAATTGGTTCGTGCCGATGCATTATGGCAGCTTCAAGCTCTCCTTCGAGGACCTCGACGAGCCGCCCCGCTGGCTCAAGCAGCTCGCCCACAAGGAAGGCCTCCTCGACAAGCTCCGCATCCTTGAAGAGGGCGTCCCCGAGGTTTTCTAACCCGCCCATTCCTCAGTAAGTCACTCTATCCCTCCCCGATCCCAGCGCGGCATTAGCATTGCGTTTCCCCGCTGTTCAGACCAGTCTCCCCCAAAAAAATGCGCCCCTTCCCGCAGGTGAACGCTGAATCATCGTCCAGGCCACCCGTGCCTTCGGCGGCATTTCCTTTGCCCCCTCCACTCCGCGATGGCGACGGCGCCCCGCCCCGGCTCGCCAGCCCCGCGGAGGCCGAATTGATCTCCGGATGGAACCGCACCGCCCGCGACTTTGGACGCCCGCTCGTTCTCCACCGCTTGGTCGAGGATATGGCCGCCCAAGGACCCGCCGCTCCGGCCCTCGTGTTTGAGGGCCAGACCATGTCCCGCCAGGAGCTCAATGCCCGAGCGAACCGGCTCGCCCACCATCTTCGCGGCCGGAATGTGGGCCGCGACACCTTGGTCGTGATCGCCATGCAGCGCAGTTTCGAGATGGTCATCGCCATGCTGGCCATCCTCAAGGCTGGCGGCGCCTACGTCCCCGTCGATCCCACCTATCCGCCGGACCTCGTCAAATACATGTTCGAGGACGCCGGCGCGAAATTTGTCGTCACCCAGGATTCCTTCGCCGCCTCGCTTCCCGCCACCGGCGCCCTCACCTTGGCCCTTCCGCGCGACGAGCCCTCCTGGGCCTCGGCCCCGATTGAAAACCCCGCCCGCATCAATGAGCCCGGCGACGCCGTCTATTGCATCTACACTTCAGGCTCCACCGGCCGGCCCAAGGGCGCGGTCAACGTCCATTCCGGCATCTGCAATCGCCTGCATTGGATCCAAAGCGTCCTCCCCCTCCAGGAGACGGACCGCGTCGCCCAAAAGACCCCGTTCACCTTCGATGTCTCCGTCTGGGAATTCTTCTGGCCCTTGGTCACCGGCGCCACCCTGGTCATCACCCGGCCCGAAGGCCACCGCGACCCCCTTTACCTGCAGGAGCTGATCCTCGCGGAAAAAATAACCACCATCCATTTCGTCCCCGCGATGCTCAACGCGTTCCTCGATTTCCCGGGGGCGGAACGCTGCTCCACCATCCGCCAGGTCTTTTGCAGCGGCGAGGCCCTGCCCGCCGAGGTCCAGCGCCGCCTCTTCAAAACGTGGCCCCAATCCAGCCTCCACAACCTCTACGGCCCGACCGAAGCCGCCGTCGAGGTGACTTGGTGGCCGTGCAGCCGGGAGGACACCCGTCCCTTTGTCCCCATCGGCCGGCCCATCGCCAACACGCAAATCCGAATCCTCGACACCGGCATGCGGACCACTGGGGTCAACGAGCCGGGAGAACTCCACATCGGCGGCGTCAACCTCGCCAGGGGGTACCACCAGCGGCCCGAGCTGACCCTCGAGCGCTTCGTCCCGGACCCCGACGACCCGTCCGCCCGCCTTTACAAAACCGGCGACCTCGCCCGCTGGCTGGAGGATGGCTCCGTCCAATATCTTGGCCGCATCGACCACCAGGTCAAAATCGGTGGTGTGCGCATTGAGCTCGAGGAAGTCTCCTCCGTCCTGCTCGAATCGCCTGAGGTCATCGGCGCCGTCGCCGTCGCGGCCGATGACAACGCCGGGCAGACCCGCCTGCTCGCGTTCGTCGTGCTCCGCGAGGGAACCTCCGTTTCAGCCGGGCAGCTCAAGGCCCTCGCGGCGCGGAAAATGCCCGCGTTCCAAGTCCCCAGCGTCATCTTCTTTCTGCCGAAGCTTCCCCTCAATGCCAACGGCAAGATCGACCGGAAAGCCCTCCCCATCCACGCGGCGTTGGAACTGCTTGCTTCCCCACAAACTGCCGAGCCTGCCCCCGGTTCCGCCCCCACCACCGTCCTGCAGTTGAAGCTGAAAACCATTTGGCAGGAGGCCCTCGCCCGCCCCTCGATCGGCGTCGACGAGAATTTTTTTGAAATTGGCGGCGCCTCGCTTCTGGCGGTGAAAATGTTCGCCGCCATCGACCGTGTCTTGAATTTCCGCGCCCCGCTGTCGATGCTCATATCGGCCCCCACCATCCGCAAGCTGGCCGAGGCGCTCTCCAGCGCCGGGGCCCTCCCGCGCCCCGAGCCTTGCGTTTTGATCCAGCCGCTCGGTTCCAAAACCCCGCTGTTCATCACCCATGGCATCGGCGGCAACGTCCTCAACTTCTACTCAGTCGCCCAGTTTTTTGCGCCGGACCGGCCTGTTTATGGAATTCAATCTCCAGGCGTCACCCCGGACGCCAACCCCCCGGAATCCATGGAAGCCATGGCGGCCCAGTACATCCGCGAGGTTCGCAAAGTCCAGCCCGAGGGGCCATACCACCTCGCGGGCTGGTCTTTTGGCGGCGTCGTCGTGTTTGAAATGGCCCACCAACTCCTGGCCGCGGGCGAGTCGGTCGGCGCGCTCGTCGTGCTCGATTCCGCCATCCAAAATTCCGACCTGGACCTCACGGCCGCCCAGCGCCTCGCCCGCCGTGTCGGCTGGGTCCAGCGCAAGGTCGTGCGCGACCTCGCCCATTTCAGCCAACTGGGCGGCGCGAAGAAACTCTCCCACGTCAGGGACAAGGCGGAGCAAGTCTCGCAGCGCATGTCAGGCTGGGTCCGGTCCACCGTCACCGATCGTTTCCGCGATGGCACGCAGGCGCGCGAGGAATTGATGAGACAGGGCCATGTCCGGGATTATTATGGCCTTCTTGTGAAAAGTTACATGCCCAAGCCCCTGGACCTCCCCCTCGCCTTTGTCCAAGCCAGCGGCATGGTCACCTATCTGGACGAACCAATCGAGCTTTGGCGGCGCCTCTCCTTGCGGGGCGTCACCCACATCAAGATGGACGCCGACCACGGCGCCATCCTCTACGCCCCGGCGGTCGCTGACCTGGCGGCCCACCTGAAGGAATTGCTTGAACGGGCCGAGGCGCATTCCGGCGGCCTGCCCGCGTGAGCGTTTGCCCCCGCTCCGGTCCAATGTTTGAATGCCCACGATTTTGGATGAAATGACTCCGAAGAATTCTGGAATCAAGCCGGGTTTCACCTGGGAATCCGCGGAGTTCGGCGCGATTTACGAAGCGCACTCCCAAGTGATTTATTACCTGGCCCTCCGCCTCCTGGGCGACGCCGCCCTGGCCCAGGACGCGACCCATGATGTTTTTCTGAAGGCCTTCCGCAAGATGGACACCTTCCGGGGCGACGCCGGCATCCGCACCTGGCTCTACCGCATCACCATCAACCATTGCCAGAACATGAACCAAAGCTGGCACGCCCGGCACATGTTCAGCAACGCCGACGACGCCGTCTGGGAAACCGCCGGGTCATTGGAAAGCGACCCCCTGCGCGCCCTCGAAACGAAGGAGCTCGGCGAGCGCATCCAATCCGCCCTCGGCGCCCTCTCCGAGGAATACCGCCTACTCCTGCTCCTCGTCGCGGACGAGAAAATGAGCTATGATGAAATTGGCGGCCTCACCGAGCAAACCGCGGACGCCGTGCGCGGAAAACTGCACCGGGCCCGCAAAGCGTTCGCCGCCGCTTTTCAGAAGTCAGCCTGACCCACAACCCCCAACCAACATGGATGCCAAGTTTTCCCAAAAACACAGCGAGGACCAGGAGGCGGTTTCCGCCTCCGAAGCCGCGCGGGAGCGGGAGTTCGCCACCAGCGACGAATTGCTTCAGCACGACCGCGATCAAAACCCGCCCCCGCCGGAGATTGCCGAACGGCTCAACCAGTCGCTCGCCAACGAACCCCGGCGCGGAACCTCCTTTTGGTCGCGGCTCGGCTTCAAGAAATAGCCGCCGCAGTCAGATCCGGGCGGAATAAGCCTCGTCGAGCCGCCGCAAGCGGCGCGAAAGGTCGCGGGCGATGTTCAGCAACAGAATGCTGTACTGGTCCGGGCGCGCCTGGTACAGATGGTAAAACGCCGTCGAGGGCACGCTCACAATTTCCGACGCCTCGGTTGCCTGCACCGACGCCGCGCGCGGCAGCGTCTCCAGGATGCACATCTCCCCGAAAAAATCGCGCGCCCCCAGCCGGGCCAGCAGCACTTCCTCCGGAGTGCCCAGATTTTTCACGATGCGGACCGCGCCCGATTTGATCAGGTAAAAACGGGAGCCGGGCTCCCCCTCCCGCAGGATGACCTCCATGGACGCCGCCGCCACGTCCTCCGCGCGTCTCAAAAGCAGGTCGAGCGCGTCTTCGGTCAGGCCCGCAAAGATGGGAACGCCGGCGAGGGCGGATTGCACCAGGACAGGGTAGCTCCCCGCCGGGCTGGGAAAAGGAGAAAAGCGCCCCGGGGAAAAAGCGCCCGCCCGGCCGCGCCATTAGGCTTGAGTTGCTCCCTCCGCCGCGATAATCCAAGCCCATGCAAACCGTCCGAATCGCCGACACCCAGCTCATGGTCAGCCGCCTCGCTTACGGCTGTTGGCGCATCGCCGGCTGGGAGGGCGCCGAATGCACGCCCGAGCGCGAGCTCCACGGGCGCCAGGCGGTCATCGCCGCATTCGAGGCCGGGTTCACCCTCTTTGACCACGCCGACATCTATTCCGACGGCATGGGCGAGGCGATCTTCGGCAAAGTCCTGAAGGATCTCCCAGAATTGCGCGGCCGCGCCATCATCGCCAGCAAGTGCGGCATTCGCCGCGCGGGCAAACCCGATCCCCAGGCCCCATACCGCTACGACTTTTCCTATGAGCACATCGTCGAGTCCTGCGAGCAATCGCTCCGGCGCCTCGGCGTGGACACCATCGACATTTATCAGCTCCATCGCCCCGATTACCTCGCCAACCCCGACGAAGTCGCCCGCGCCTTCACCCAGTTGCGCCAGTCCGGCAAGGTCCGCGAGTTCGGCCTCAGCAACGCCTCCCCCAGTTTCTTCGCCATGCTCCAGAGGCATTTGCCCATGCGGATGGTCGTCAACCAGGTCGAAATCAGCCTGCTTCACCTCAACCCCTTCACCGACGGCACGCTCGACCATTGCCAAACTGAGGGAATTTCACCCATGGCCTGGAGCCCGCTGGCGGGCGGCAAAGTCGTGAGCGCCGCCACCATCGAACTGTCCGATCCCCACCACGTCCAGCGCCTGAAACTGCGCGAAACCCTCGACGTGATTTCCCGCGAGCGCGAAACCACGCGCGCCGTCATCGCCCTCGCGTTCCTGCTCCGGCACCCCTCCGGGATCATCCCCATTGTCGGGAGCACCAACCAGGTCACCATCCGCGAAACCGTCAAAGCCGGGGAAATCGACCTCTCCCGCGAGGATTGGTACCGCCTCTTCGAGGCCGCCTCCGGCAGCCGCCTTCCTTGAACACCCGGCCCCGGCCGTGGACTTTCCGATGACAATTCCCGGCCGCGCCGCTATTTTTCCCGGCGATGAACGGACACAAGAAGATTTTCGGGACGGACGGGGTGCGCGGAACCGCCAACGTCGAGCCAGTGACCGCCGAGACCGCCCTCAAGCTCGGCCGCGCCGCCGCCCACGTTTTCCGCAATCTGGAATCCAAGGCCCGCGGCTCCGACAAGCATAAGATCGTCATCGGCAAGGACACCCGCCTTTCGGGCTACATGCTCGAAAACGCCCTCTCTTCCGGCATCCTCTCCATGGGCGTGGATGTCCTCTTCA
>CAZSXX010000184.1:0-8935 GCA_964611245.1 uncultured Verrucomicrobiota bacterium
CGGCAAACCACTCGGACCATTCGGACCCCGCCGCGCATCCATACCGGGCGCATGTGTTTTACTCGGATGACCACGGGGCGACTTGGAAGCTGGGTGGAGTCGAGGAGGAGAAGACGAATGAGTCGGCGATCGTCGAGCTGGAAGATGGACGGATTCTACAGAACATGCGGTCGTACCACGGGAAGAATGCGCGGGCGATCGCCACGAGCGGGGATGGGGGGGAGAGTTGGTCCCCGGTGGCTCTCGACACGAATTTGGTGGATTCGGTGTGCCAGGCAAGCATGTTGCGTTTTTCCGACGGAGCCATTCTTTTTGCGAACCCCGCCGGCAAGAAACGGGAAAACCTGACGGTGCGCCTGAGCGTTGATGGCGCGAAAAGCTGGACGGCGAGCCGGACTATCCATGCGGGGCCAAGCGCGTACTCCGCCCTGGCGCGAATTCCGGGTGGAGGCATCCTTTGCCTTTACGAGCGGGGCGAACGGTCGCCGTACGAAACCATATCGCTGGCGACAATCCCCTTGGCGGCGCTTGAGCCATGGGAATCGAAAGGCGAATCCGGAAACGACCCGGGCCGCGCACGAAAATAACTTGTTGAAAATCGGCGAGGCCGGTAAAAATTCATCCATGCCAAAGAAAACGTATTATTACGGGACCCGCCGTGACTTCCTCAAATCCGCCACCCTCGCCCTGAGCACCGCCGCGGTGAGCGCGCCGTCGCTGCTCCGCGCGCAAGGAGCCAATGAGCGCATCAATATTGCGTGCATTGGGGTGGGCGGGAAAGGCGACAGCGATTCGAGCAGCATGTTTGGGCTGGGGGGGAACATTGTCGCGATTTGCGACGTGGACAGCAACACGCTGAACGGAAAGAACAAATCGTTCCAAGACCGGGCGAAGAAGGAAAACCGGACGTATGACGCCAAGATGTTCAAGGATTGGCGCAAAATGTTCGACGAATTGGGCAAGTCGATCGACGCCGTCACGATCTCGACGCCCGACCATGTGCATGGGGTGGCGGGGATCACCGCGCTGCGGATGGGCAAACATGTTTATTGCCAGAAGCCGCTGACCCAAACGGTGTGGGAAGCGCGCGAGATGCGCCGACTGGCGAACGAGAAGAAGCTGGCAACCCAGATGGGCAACCAGGGGAGCGCGGGCAAAGGCTTGCGCCGCGCGGTCGAAGTGATCCAGGCCGGGATCATTGGGGCGCCGAAGGAATTGCATGTTTGGTCCAACCGCCCGATCTGGCCGCAGGGGCTGGCCCGGCCGATGGGGGAGGATCCGATCCCCGAATCGCTGGATTGGGATCTTTGGCTGGGGCCGGCCGCGCATCGCCCGTACAAAAAGGGCGTGTACCACACGTTTGGCTGGCGCGGGTGGAATGATTTTGGGACGGGCGCACTGGGAGACATGGCGTGCCACACGGTGAACATGCCGTTCCGCGCCCTCAAGCTCGGCTATCCAACGGCAATCGAGCTGGAGTTGGCGTCGCGGATTTACCCAGAGACATTCCCGCTGACGTCGCGGATCCGTTTTGACTTCCCTGAACGGGAAGGGCTGCCGCCCGTGAAATTCTGGTGGTACGACGGAAACCCACGCGCGGGCGCGGGTGCGTTCACTTCGCCGCTGCGGCCAAACTCCGATTTGACCAAAGAGATTGTGACCCAGCGGGGCGAACTGCCCGCGAGCGGGTGTTTGGTCATCGGCGAAAAGGGCAAGATTTTCGCGGGCGACGACTACGGCTCGCAGTTCCAGGTGCTGCTCAACGACGAGAAGGAATATGTCACGAGCGAAAAGCATGAAGCGGCGAAGGCGGTGCCCGAAACGATCCGCCGCTCCCCGGGCCACGACCAGGAATGGTTCGACATGATGAAGGGCGGGCCGGCGGCCTATTCCAATTTCGACATCGCGGGCTACCTGACGGAAGTGATCCTTCTGGGCTGCGTGGCGTTGCGGACGGGCGTGGGCCACAAGCTGGAATGGGACGGCCCGAACATGAAGGCCAAAAACTCGCCGGAAGCGGCGCAGTATGTGCGCCGGCAGAACCGCAAGGGTTGGGAATTTGACATGGCCTGATTCCCACCGGATTGGTCCAAGGGACGGCGTCGCCGAATACGAGCGACGCCGTTGCGTCTATAGAACTGGCGCTTTTGGAGGTTGACACCGTGTCCGAAAGCGCGTTGCTATCCAACTTGTTTTTATGAAAATTGATTTCGTCAGATCGATGTTGATCGCGGCTCTGGCGGCCGCGTCGGTGGGAACTCCAATTTGGGCCGCCGACGCCAAGGGCACGGAGCCGTTGGTGATCAAGTTTCCGAGCCACACCCCGAAAGGGACGCCCGAAGACCTGCCCGCCGGAGCCACCGTGGAGCCGCTCTCCGACAAGCCGCCCAAGCCGCTCGAAGTGCCCAAAGGCGTGGTGAATGTGGCGCGGGGCAAGACCGTGACCTCCAGCGTCCCCCCTTATCTGGGCGAGTTGCACCAGGTGACCGACGGCGAGCGCGAGCCATTCGATGAGCAGGCGATTGAAATGAAGAAGGGCGTGCAGTGGGTGCAGGTCGATTTGGGCCAGGTTTTTGAGATTCACGCCATCCTGATGTGGCATGACCACCGATATATCCAATCATTCCGGGATGTCATCCTGCAGGTGTCCGACGATCCTGAGTTCAAGACCGGGGTGACGACACTCTACAACAACGACACGGACAATTCCGCCGGCCTTGGAGTGGGCACAGACCGCGAATATTTCGAGCTCGAGTTTGGGCGGGCCGTGCCCGCCAAGGGAGTGAAGGCGCGTTATGTGCGCGGCTACACCCGAGGCAGCAGCCTCAGCGCGGTGAATTCGTGGCAGGAAATTGAAGTGTACGCCCTGCCGGCGAAATGAGCCGCTGGGGCGCGCTCGCGGCGTTGCTGATCGCCGCCGCCGCATTCCTGCTCCGCGTCCCACATTTGGATTCCAGGCCGCTTCACAACGATGAAGCGGTCAATGCCACAAAAGTCGCGGAATTGTGGCAGAATGGAACTTACGCCTATGATCCGGATGAATACCATGGGCCTACCCTTCATTACGCGACGCTGCCGTTCCTTTGGCTGAGTGGCGCAAAAAACCCGGATGAGCTCAAGGATCAGGCCCTTCGGCACGCGCCGGTCTTTTTCGGAATTGCGCTGATCGCGCTGCTGCCCATTTTCGGGGGTGCGCTGGGTTCCCGCGCGCTGCTCTGGGCCGCTTTGTTCCTGGCGGTTTCGCCCGCGATGGTCTTTTACAGCCGCTATTTCATCCACGAGATGCCCCTCGTGTTTTTCACGGCGCTGGCGATTGGGGCGGGATGGCGTTACGCAAATTCCCGCTCGATGGGCTGGGCAATTTTGGCGGGAGTTGGATTGGGGCTGATGTTTGCGACCAAGGAGACATTTGTCATCACGCTGGCGGCGATGGGGTGCGGGCTGATGGGGACCGCCTGGTGGCTCGGGCCGACGGAAGGACCCGTCAAAAAACTTTTGTCATTCTGGAACACTCGGCACGCGTGCGCGGCAGTCGCCGCTTGCTTCGTCGTCTGGCTGTTGTTCTTCAGCTCGTTCTTCACCAATTTCGCGGGACTTGCCGATTCAATCCGCACCTATTTCCCCTGGCTGAAGCGCGCGGGCGGGCATTCCCCGCACATCCATCCATGGCATTTCTACCTGCACCGGTTGGCGTGGTTTCATCCGGTCAAAGGTCCAATTTGGAGCGAGGGGCTCATTCTGGTATTGGCTGGATGGGCGGCGATTTCGGCGCTTGCGCGAAAACGATCGGGCTTCCATTGCTTTCTTGCGATCTACACGCTCGCGCTGACCTGCGCGTATTCGATCATTCCCTACAAAACCCCATGGTGCCTGCTCAGCTTTTGGCATGGAATGATCCTGCTGGCGGGATTGGGGGCCGCGGAGTTGGTGGAACGAATCAAGGGAGCGGGAACGCGGGCCTTGGCCGTGGCGGCCATGTTGGGGTTCTCCGCGCAGTTAGGGTGGCAAGCCGGGAGGGCAAGTTTTGTTTACGCGTCGGACCGGAGAAATCCCTACGTTTACTCCCAGACCGTCCCAGACCTCCTAAACCTGGTGCACAAGCTCGAGGGGTTGGCCGGTATTTCGCCCGTCGGCTATGGCACGCCGGTTACCGTGATCGCGCCTGAAGGGGATTACTGGCCCCTGCCCTGGCACCTCCGCCGTTTCAAGCAGGTGGGCTGGCACGAGTCAATTCCATTGAATCCGTTCACTCCGATCATCATTTGCTCCTCGAAACTCGACGCCGGCCTTGACGAAAAATCCGGCAAGAAGTGGCTGATGGCCGGATACACCGAATTGCGGCCACAACGATTTCTTGAGCTTTATGTCGAGCTGGAGCTCTGGAAAAAATACGTGGCGACGCTCCCGCCTGTGCGGGATTGAGGCAATCCGCGTCAAAAATCCAAAGAAAGCAACGGGGAAAATCGGATTCCTACTTGACGGGCGATCAACGCAAGGGTGCAATTGCGCGATGAAGCCACAGTCGTTCAATATCAATCGCCGTCGTTTTTTGAAGTCCGCCACCGCCCTTGCGGCCGCCACGGGAGTCCCCGCGTGGTACCTGGAAATGGAACGCGCCCATGCCGCGCAGCCGAAGGCCCTGGGGCCCAACGACCGCCCGGGCATCGCGCTGGTCGGATGCGGCGGACAAGGCCGTGGCGACTGCGGGGCGGCCTCGAATTTTGGCGATGTCATCGCGGTGTGCGATGTGGATGAACGGCACGCCGAGGCGGCCGCCAAGCAATTCACCAAAAACGGAAAGACCCCGGAAAAGTACAGCGATTTTCGGAAGCTCATGGAGCGGGACGACGTCCACGCGATCATCACGGGCACGCCGGACCATTGGCACACGTTCGTGAACCTGCTGGCGGTCAAGACAGGAAAAGACGTTTACACCGAAAAGCCGCTCACATTGACGATTGATGAAGGCAAGCGGCTGGTGAAAGCGGTCCGGGAAAACAAGCGGATTGTGCAGGTGGGAAGCCAGCAGAGGAGCGACCGAAATTTCCGGCTGGCCTGCGAGTTGGTCCGCAACGGACGGATCGGAAAGTTGCAGCATATTATCGTTGGCCTACCGACGGGTCCGGTGGGCGGGCCCTTTCCGGAGCAGCCAGTGCCGGCTGGGCTCAACTGGGACTATTACTTGGGCCAAGCCCAGTCGATGCCGTACAACGGCAAGAACTGCCACTGGGACTTCCGTTGGTGGTATGCCTTCAGCGGCGGCCAGATGACCGACTGGGGCGCCCACCATAACGACATCGCCCCATGGGGCACCGGGACGGAACGGAGCGGCCCCGTTGAAATCGAAGGAAAGTCTTTGAAGGACATGATTCCGGGCGGATTCGACGCGGCCTCCAAATACATCGTCAACATGAAGTACGCCAACGGGGTGACCATGACCATTGTCGATGAAAGCACCGTCACGGACCGCAACGTGGTGGGCGAAGGGAAAAAGACGCCGAACGGAGTGCAGTTCCTCGGATCGGACGGATGGATCTTTGTGGCGCGGGGAGCGCTGACCGCGAGCAATGAGGAACTTCTGCAGAAGCCCCTGCCCGAAGATGCCGTCAAGCTTTACCGCAGCGGCAACCACATGGGCAACTTCGTCGAGTCGATGCGCAGCCGGAAGGATCCAATCTGCGACGTGGAGATTGGCCATCGTTCGATTGCCGTGGCTCACCTCGGAGTGATCTCGGTGCGCATGAACGAGGCGCTGAAATGGAATCCGGAGAAGGAAGAGTTCACCGGCGGGAACGCGAAGGAAGCCAATAAGTGGCTCGCCCGCGAGCAACGCAAGCCGTACGATTACAGCTTCATCGCCTGATCAATCGCGGCTAGGCTGAGAGGCGGTCAACGATCCAGTACACTGCCAGGGCGGCGATCAGAATTGATCCCCCTGGCAGAATTGCTTTTTGGTATGCCCCCGACCTCCGAACTCGGAATAAGATCGGCATCAGCACGAACACGATCGCCAACTGGCCTGCCTCCACCCCAAGATTAAAGGCCAGGAGGGTGATCGCGGTTGCGCCCGAGCCGAGTTCAAGCCCACCCAATGCGCCGGCAAACCCGAACCCGTGGATCAAGCCGAACGAAAAGGCCATGGTCCAAGCTCGGCCCGGCAGAATCTCCCATAGATTGTTCAGCGCCGCGAGGAAGACCGAGAGTGCGATCAAGGGCTCGATGACCTTGGATGGGACTTCAACCAACCCGAATGCCGCGAGGCTCAGGGTGACGGAGTGGGCGACGGTGAAAGCTGTGACGATCTGAATCGTCCTGACGGCCGCAGGCCGGGCGGCGGGTTCGGGATGCCATTTGCCATCCTGACGTCGGAAAACGGAGGGGAGCAGAAGGGCGACCAGAAAAAGGACATGGTCGAATCCGAGCAGGATATGTGTGACCCCTTCCCGCATAAAGTTGGCGAACGAGGCGCTGCGGTTGGATCGGCCAATGGAAAACCGTTGGTGAGGTTGGCCAGGGCTAAAAATCGCGGTTTCAGTGCGATCCGGCAGATCGAGTCGAAAAAGCCCGCGATGGAGCGGATCCACCGCCGAAAACAGTGAGAACTCAATCGAAAGATCGGGAATCGATCCTGTGGGGTGCAGGGTGAATTCCATACTCGCATAAGCTGCGTCATCATGGACTGCAACGTTAAAGTCTTTCGCGACGGGTCCAATTCGTTGTCCGTCGACTAGGATTCGAAGATGTTGAAAGGAGTAGTCTTCGATGTGTTGCTGAGCGTTGGAAAGCTCGGCATCGGAAAGTTCGCCATCCGAATCTACGTCCAAGCCCAAAACGTGGTTCAAATCGCGCAAGGCAATCGCCCAGCGTCCATCCAACCGCCCGTCAATAAGTTGGAGAGATAGGTACGAATCGGAAGTTTGGTGGCCGAAAAGTGGCGCAACGGCCATGAGAAGCAGGACCAAAAACAACGGAGTCCGACTGGAACGCGCGGGCGGCATTGGAGCCGGAAACTGGCATAGCGCAGGGGCGGATGCACGCCGGAATTTCGCCCCTGTGCGGTGGAACGTGTCAGTTTCACGCAACATGCGTGAAGATTTCACGCATGGCGGCCCCGGCCAGGGCCATGAACATCGGGAATTCCTCCGAAAAAGGCCAAAAAAACGGGTGGCGCTGGCGCTGCTAAAAAACTTTCAGAAAATGCGTTGACACTCGAAAGCGAATGTTTAGAGTGCGCGAACCGTAACCCAATAACCGAAAGAACAATCATGAAAAGCGTATTTCGCAAATACAAAGTTGGCGCCTTCACGCTCATCGAGCTGTTGGTCGTCATTGCGATCATCGCGATCCTGGCCGGGATGCTCCTGCCAGCGCTCGCCAAAGCCAAAGCCAAAGCACAGCGTATTAAATGCGTAAACAACCTGAAGAACGTCGGGTTGGCCTTCCGTATTTTTGCAACTGACAACAACGACCGCTTCCCGATGGAAATCAGCATCGCGGACGGCGGAACCTCCGAGTATGTCACGACCAACAACGCGAAGAACTTCATTCAGACGCACTTCCAAGCGCTGTCGAATGAATTGAGCACGCCGAAAATCGTGATCTGCCCGTCGGACGCCGGCAAGATTGACGCGACCAACTGGACGCTGTCGTTCAGCAATGGCGCGGCCAAGGCTCCTTACACCACGTTGAGCTACAGTGTTGGCATCGACGCGGCGGAGACCTATCCGCAGTCCTTCCTGTCATCGGACCGCAATGTTTACAACAACAGCAGCCGCAAGACCAACCAATTGGCCGACAACTTCGGACCGGTTGATTTCGGTTCTGACCGCGATGCGACCGCCCGCAAAGTGACCTTGGAAGCCACTTGGGATCCGACCAGCGTCCACCAATCGCAGGGCAATGCCTGCATGGGCGACGGCTCGGTTCAGCAGCTCAGCTCCGCCCGTATGCGCGAGCAGCTCCGCAACAGCGGCACGACCAGCAACAACTTCATCTTCCCTGGCGCCGCCCGGTAAGAGGTTAGTTGTTCCGATCCCTTTCAAGCGCCCTTCGGGGCGCTTTTTTTATTTCTGTGACAGGCGGTCCGACGTTTTGTAGAATCTGATTCCCTTGAGCTTGGATTCCCCCTTGATGATCAGAGACTTGCCGGACGAGGAACGTCCCCGGGAAAGGCTGGCACACCTGGGGGCCGAGGCGCTTCGGAACGCCGAACTGATCGCAATCCTGTTAAGGACAGGAACAAAGGGCGCCTCCGCGATTCATATTGCCGAGCAATTGCTCAATCGATTTCCGTCGCTGGATGAGTTGGCGCGCGCAACGCTGACGGAGTTGGCGAAGACAAAGGGGATAGGGCGTGACAAGGCGATTGCGTTGAAGAGCGCCTTCACGTTGGCGCAAAGGATGGCGAGGGAATTTCGAGGCGAGGCGCCGACATTGGAAACACCGGAGCAGGTGGCAGGGCTGCTGCGTGAGGATTACCGGCAGGTGTCGGTGGAGACTTTTAAGGTGATCCTTTTGAACCGGAGAAATCGGCTGATCCGGGTTGAGACAATCTCTCAGGGGACGGTGGACACCATCTTGGTGCATCCCCGCGAAGTTTTTCGGCTGGCGATCGGCGCCAATGCGAGCGCGATCATCCTGGCGCACAA
The DNA here is from genome assembly GCA_964611245.1 of uncultured Verrucomicrobiota bacterium. Taxonomy (GTDB): domain Bacteria; phylum Verrucomicrobiota; class Verrucomicrobiia; order Limisphaerales; family SXQI01; genus CAZSXX01. The sequence continues at coordinate 8,649 of CAZSXX010000184.1, forward strand.
CCATCCAAGCGGTGATCCAACCCCATCTTCGGCGGATTTGGCGGCGACCGGGGATATTGTCCGGGCGGGCCAGGTCCTGAAGATCGATGTGCTCGACCACGTGATCATCGGCATGCGGACTGAGGGGAGGCCGAAAGATTATTTCTCGATTCGCCAGGCAGGTTTGGTGTCGTTCTAGCGAGCATGATTCATCCGACAGCCATCATCGACCCGAACGCTGAGGTGCACCCAAGCTGCTCGGTGGGTCCATATGCGGTGATAGACGGGGCGGTGCGCTTGGGACCGAG
>CAZSXX010000185.1:0-8898 GCA_964611245.1 uncultured Verrucomicrobiota bacterium
AGAGCGCCTTCATGAGCGGGCTTTCGGCCACGATCGAATCGGAGAGCTTGCGGTCGTCTGCGAGGGCGACCTGTTTTTTCTCGTGGGCCAGGCCGGTGGCGCGCTGGACGGAGGCCAGGAGCTCGTCGAGGTCGATGGGCTTGCTGAGGTAATTGACGGCGCCGTCGCGCATGGCGCCGACGGCCTCGCGGACGTCCGCGTAGCCCGTGACGAGGAGGACCGGGAGGATGGCATGCTCCTGGCGGGCGCGGCGGAGCGTCTCCAGGCCGGAGATGCCGGGCATGCGGACGTCGGAGATCATCATGTCCACGTGATGGTCCTTCAGGGCCCGCAACGCCATTTCGCCGGAGTCGACGGTGATGGTCTGGAAATTTTGGCTTTTGAGGAAGGACTCCAAAAGGCTGCGCTGCGGGGCGTCGTCGTCCACGATCAGCAAGGTTGGCCTGGCGGGGGTTGGCACGGATTGAGGATCAGGCTGCGGCGAGCTTGACGTGCGAAATGCGGAAGACCGCCCCACGGGGCTCGTTGGGGAGGCATTTGATTTCCCAGCCATGCGCAAGGACGATTTGTTGCACCACGGCCAAGCCGAGTCCAGTCCCCTTTTGATGGGTGGTGAAGTAGGGCTTGAAGATTTCCTCGCGGTGCTCGGGCAGGACGCCCGGGCCATTGTCCCGCACTTCGACCACGGCGCCCCGGCCATTCTCGCGCCAGCAGGCCACCTCGATCTCGCCGCCGCGGTCGGCCGCCTGGACCGCGTTGAGGAGCAGATTGAAGAGGCATTGGCGGAGCAACTGTTCGTCCGCCTCGATGGCGGGCAGCTTGTCGGGCAGGCGCAGCCGGAGCATCTTTTCCTCAACGTCAAAGGCAAGGGCGCGGCTGACCTCGCCGACCACTTCCCCCAGTTCGACCGGGGCCGGGCGGACCTCGCGGGGCCGGGAATAGTTGATGAATTCGTTGAGCTGCACGGTGACGCGGTCGGTCTCGGCGATGATCTCGCGGGTCTTTTTGCGGATTTCGGGGGAGGCGTCCTGTTGTTTGGAAATCATTTGGGCGAGGCCGCTGATGATGTTAAGCGGGTTCCTTGTTTCATGGGCGAGGCCGGCGGCGGCGAGGCTCAACTCCTGCAGGTGGGAGTTCATCTCGCTGGCGCGAAGCAGGCGCATCTGCAGCTCGTTGGATCCGGCGACGTTGCGCCAGGCGATGCCCAAGCCGAAAACGGCCACGGTGGCGAACCCGAGGACCATCGCCCGCAGGCTCCAATCCTGCTGGGTGGCGTGGACAAAGGCGTCGGTGGACATGGCGAGGACCATGCCATGCAGCCCGCGTTGTTGGAGCAAGTTCTTGTATTCCGCCTCGTTCATCCACGGGGGGCGGCCGAACCGGGGGCCGCCGCGGTCGCGGGAGGAACGGCCCGGGGAGTCGTTGGGAGGGGAAGGCGGGCGCATCGACGGGCTTTCGGAATCCACGGCAGGATTGTTGGTGCGGGCGCGCTCCCGCTCCTCGCGCGGGGGCAGGACAATGGTGGGTGCGTTGGTCTCGCCTTCGCGGGTGACGCTGGCGCCGAGGTCGACCAAGTTGCCGATGAGGACCCGGGTGGGCTCCCATTTTTCGACGGCTTGGACGATGTGTTTGATCTCGCTGTTGATCGGCTCACCGGCGGCGACGATGACCTCGGACTGCGCGTTGAGGAGGGCGATGGAGCTGACCTCGCCGCTCTGCACGAGCTCCTTGAGGGCGGATTCCACGCGCTCCTGGAAGAGGGGCCCTCCCCTGCCCCGCTGGGAGCGGATGACCAGGCTGAGGGTGGAGGTGATGTCCTTGGAGCGGTTGCGGAGGACGGCCTGGGAGGCGCGCTTGACGCGGTGGTGCTCGGCGACTTGCCAGGCGAGGATGACCAGCCACACGGTGGCCAGCAGCGCGTAAACAAGCTTGGTCCGGTGCAGGAAGGTGGCGGTGATGGGTCGCACGGGAATCAGTCCTTCGACTTCGACTTCGATTTCTTTTTGGAAGGCTCGGGGGGCGGGGCGTTGGTGCCACCGACCCGGTTGGGCAGGTTGTCGAGGTAAAGATTGAGCTCCTGCTCGGTGAAGGCCTTGGGGGCGATCTGCACTTTGTTGTTCTCCATGGCGGTGAGGCTGGCCAACTGCGCGGGCTGCGAAACGATGTGGGGCGTCAGGAAAATCATCAGCTCGGTCTTGGAGTTGTCCTTAATGTTGTGCTTGAAGAGGTTTCCGAGGAGAGGAATCGAGGAGAGGTAGGGCACTTTGCTTTCGCTCGAGGATTTGGCGTTTTGCATCAACCCGCCGATGATGACAGTCTGCCCGTTGGGGACGACGACGACGGTGTCAGCCATGCGGGAGTTGATCACGGGCGCCAGGGCGCCGCCGGAGATGGGGACCCATTGGGAGCGGTCCGCCAGGCCGGAGGATTCCGGGGCGACGATCATTTCGACCATGCCGTCGGAGGTGATGAAAGGGGTGACGCGGAGGATGATGCCGACGCTTTGGTAGCTGACGGTGTTGATTTGGTTGCCGAGCGTGTCGAAGCGGGTGTTGGTGACGAGGGGCACCTCCTGGCCGAGGCTGATGGTGGCCTGCTGGCTGTTGCGCGTGAGGATGGAGGGGCGCGAGAGAATCTCGGTTTTGCCGGCGGTGGCGATGGCGCGGATGGTGGCCTGGAAGTCGGAGCCGAGGACTTGGTACAGGCCAGTGCCGGGAGGGACGGGGCTCAAGGCCGAAACGGGCTGGCCGAATTGGTTCAGGCCGCTGACCTGGCCGTTGGTCCCCACCGCGCTGTTCAGGCCGGAAAGGCCGAAGGCCTGCGAGAAAACGCCGGTGTTCCCGCCGCCGAAGCCCTTTCGGTAGGCGCCTTCGATTCCGATGTCCGATCCGTTGCGGTAGGTCACCTCGAGGAAGACGACCTTGATGAGCACCTGGGGTTTGGGGCGGTCGAGGTTGGTGATGACCTGGGAGACGTACGGGGCGGTCTCCTCGTCGGTGATGACGATGAGCTGGCGGGTCTCCGGATCGACGGTGACGATGGCCTCGCCGATCTCACCGTTGGCGACGTATTCGCGGGACGCGCCGCCAGCGCCGCCGCCCGCGCGGGAGGCCTGGCCGGCCGTGGCGCGGTTGGCGCCGGTCCGGTTCGCGCCGCCGGCGGTGCGGTTGCCGGTTTGGGCCCGCTGCGCCTGGATGGTGACGGCGGCGAGCAGGAAAAGGACGAGGGCGAGGAAACGCCGCTCTTTGAGGAGGATTTTGATCATGGTAAAGCCGGTTTAGTTCGACGGTCAGCGAAGAATGTTGCCGCCGGCGCCGCCGCCGCCGCCTTGGCCGCCGAAGCCGGTGTTGTTGTTGAGCCCCTGGTTTTGGGCGGCCTGTTGGCTGCGGTTCTGGAGGGCGCTGTTCTGGTTGTTGTTGGCGCCGCTCTGGTTGTTGCGGTCGAACATGGCGCGGACCGCCTCCTCGATCTGCTGCGGGTCTCCGTTCTCAATGTTGTAGACGTAGACTTTCTTGCGCTTGGCGCGGCTGGCGTCGAGCTGCTTGATCATCGCCTCGATCTGCGGCATGAGCTGGCGAGAGGCGGTCACGATGAGGGAACTGGTGCGCGCGTCGGCCACGGCGACCACGCTGCCCTGCTTTTTGGCGCGCTCGCTGGAGGCCGACGCCTGGGCGCCTCCGGCTCCACCACGCCCGCCGCCCGGGCCGCCGAAGCCGCCAAATCCGCCGCCAAATCCGCCAAAGCGGCCAAATTGCTGCTGCTGGCCGCCGGAGGTGGTTGGATCCGGGAAAAGCTGGGCCAGGATGTCAGCCGTCTCGGTGGGGTCCGCGTTGACGAGCGGGAAGACCCGCAGCTCGGTCACCTCGTCCACCTCGACGTCGATCTCGTTGATGAGGCGGTCGATCTCCGGGATGGCGTCCCCCGCCGCCGCGACGATGAGGGAATTGGAGCGTTCATCCGCCACGGCCACGACGCGCGAGGCGGTGGCCGACACGTTGCCAGTCGCGCCGCCACCACGCCCTCCATTCCCGCCGCCGGGGCCGCCGCCCCCGCGCCCGCCGCCCGGGCCGCCGCCGCCGAACATTTGCTGGAGGAATTGCGCGCGGCCGCCCTGGCTGTTTTGCTGCGCGGGCGGGGTGAAGAGCTCCTTGACGGCGGCGACGAGCTCCTTGGCGTCCGCGTATTTCAAGGGGTAAACCTTGATCTCGGAGACGCTGGCAATGGCGGTGTCCAGGGCGGTGACGATTTCGGCGATGCGGCGCACGTCCGTTTGGGTGGCCGTCAAGATCAGCGAATTGCCGCTTTCATTGGCGCTGAGGCCGTTTTGCGCGTATTCGGGCAGGAGGGGCTGGAGGTTCTGGATCAGGGCGGCCGCGTTGGCGTAATGGACCGGCATGATCTGAGTGACCATTTCGTCGGATTTATCAATGTCGTCGGGCTTGCTGCCCTTGCGGACGGGGACGTCGCGCGTTTTCGCGTCGTTCCGGTTGACGATGGTGAGGGTGCGCCCGGTGCGGATGGAGGCGAGGTTGTTCTGGCCGAGCACGGTGTTCAGGAGATGGACCGCCTCGTCCTTGGTCAGGGCCTGGTTGCTCCAGACGTCGACCTTGCCCTTGATCTCGGTCCCCGGCGAAACGTTGATGATGAAGCCGGCGGCCTCGCTCATGTAGTTGAGGACCATGTCCAGCGGCACGCCGCGGAAATTGAGGCGGAGGGCCTTGTCCTTCTCGGAGAGGACGGCGGCGGGCCTGGCCTCGGCGGCGGCGGGGGGCGGGTTGGCGTTCGCGGGGGCGGAATCCTGCGCGAAAGGCTGGGCGGAGAACAGGGCGCCGAGGACGGTCAGGACTGGCAGAGTGGCTTTCATAAATTATTTTTCCTGCTGCCGGCGCATCAGCATTCGTTTCAACGCGTCGGATTCGCCGCCGGACGAATCCGTTTTTGTTTCAGTGGAGGAGGACCCGCTGGAGGAAGGTGTTTCTGGACTGGGCGAAGCGCCGCCGAAAGATTCCACGACGGCGTTGAGCTTCCATTCCCCGTCGTCCAGGCGCTTGAGTTGCGCGCCGACGGGAACCGAGACCGTTTTGCCCTCGGCCTCGAGGCTGACCTCGTTGGGCAGGACGGCGGCCACTTTGTAACCGGCGATGGAATCGCCTGCTTTCACGGATTTACGATACTCCGGGCGGGTGCCGTCGAAAAAGGCAAATTGTCCTTTTTCGTAGCTCATGGAGCCGAGGAGGGTGAGGAAATCGATCCGGACCGGCTTGGGGGCCTCCTCGCGGACCCGCGGGGCGCGGCCCGGGGCCGAGCGGTTGGGGTCGAAAATGTTCCGTTGGGCGATGATTTTGAAGGCCTCGAAACTGTCGGGGCGCGGCGCCTCGGCGGGAGCGGGCGCGGCGGATGGGACGGCGTTGGTGGCATGGATGGCGTTGGCGGCGGGGGTGTTGGTTCCCTCGGCGCGCCCCGGGAGGGCCGCAGCGGCGGCCAACAGTATTGCGAGAATGCGAATCATTTGGAGGGGCCTCCCAGGACCAGGCCGCTGACTTGAAGGTTGAGGGCCAACGTTTGCCCTTTTTCGTCGCGCGCGGTGATCTCCATCGACTCAATCCGCAGGGCCATGGGATCTTTTTCGATGTGGTAGAGGAACTCGGCGATGGCGGCCATGGGGCCGGAGGCGGTCACGCGGCATTCCTGCGTCATGTACTCGTCATCGGCGCCCCGCTTGGTGGAGGGCTGTGTGCGCGAAATGGAGATGTTGCTCTGGCGGGCCCATTTTTGGAAGGCCTCGAGGAGGCGTCCCTCGGCGTCGGCGGCGCCCAGTGCGCCGGACTTCATGGACGCCCAGCGCTCCTGCAGGGCGGGACCGCGCTGGAGCAAGGCCTCGCCATCGCGGATCGATTTCTGCAGCTCGACAATGCGGCGCGAACGCTCCTTCCACCCGTCGAGCAGCGGGGTGAAGACCATGCGGTCGAGCAGGAAAAGCGCGACGACCGCGATGGCGGCGGCGGCGAGGACCTGCTGGCGATTCTCAATTTTCACGGCGCCCTCCCGGTGTCCATTGGAAGTTGAAGGTGAACTGCAGGGAGGAAGTCCCGGTGGCGGAGTCCAGGCTGACGTTGCTGACATCCTCGGCGGCCCGGAGCTGCTTAAGGACTTTGGTGAAATCATCCTCGCGGCGGGCCGCCCCCGAGCAACTGACCAGGGTTTGGTTGCGGATTTCGATGGTCTTGGTCCAGACGGAGCCTTCGACCGGGAAGGACTCGGTGACCCGGCGCAGGATGCCCAGGCTGGGGAGGGATTCGTCGTACCATGGGCGGTACTTGCGGATTTGCTGCTGGACGCCCTCGACGGCGCCCACCTTCCCTTCCATGGCGGCCCATTGGGCGCGGAGGGTGGAGTATTTCCAGTGCTGCGCGCCGACCGCGCCGCCGGAAAGGAGGACGACCAGCGCGGCGGCCAGCCCGGCCCAGCCCAGTTTGCGGGAGGAAACCCGGGCGGTGATTTGCTGCCAGGCGCTGACCTTGGGCGGCAAAAACTCGAACGGCGTCCGGCTGTTGGTGACCAGCTTGGCCGCCGCGCTGAGGTGGGGAGCGATGGGGGTGCTGGGCGGGAACTGGCTTTTGAAGGCGTCCGCCGGGTAGGCGCGCTCCCAATTCACAGTCATCCCCATCTTTTGCAGCAGCGGCGTCAAATCGCGGGCCAACCGTTGGGCCAGCTCGCTTTGGCCGAAGAAAAGCGCGTCCCGGACCATGCCCCGCACCTCCATCGGAAGTTGGCCAAGGGTGACGCGAATCTCGCGGGCCAACTCCTCGGCGTCGATGAACTTTTGGGAGCCTTCGGTCTCGATCGCGCCATCGAGGGACCGGAGAATGGCGACCCCGCCGCGGAGCGTGATTTGGAGATCCACGCTGTTTTCGCCGACGGCGAGGGTCAGCACACCCCGCTGCGTGTCCGCCTCGGCGCCGTGGAGCGCGTTGACGCCCAGAGTGAAACTCCGGGGGCGGAGCTGGGCGGCGCGGAGGGCCCGCTCGAGCTGGAGCAAGTGGTTTTTTGGAACCGCGACCATGGTCGCCTGCTTTTCCGCCCCGCCCACGCCCTGGCAGATGGAGGTGGAAATGGAGAGGGTCTCGGGCCCGTAGGGAAAGCCGCGCTCCGCCTCGATTTCGAGGAAGCCGGGGAAATCCTCCTCCGGGATGGGGGGCACGTTGGCCTGGAGGCACAACGCCCAGCCAAGGGGGATGCAGACGACGCAATGCTTTTCGCGGACGCCGGCCTGCTCGAGGAGATTGCGCAGCTCCCGGCCGACCAGGGCGGGATCCGCGTTCAATGGATTGAGCGCGAGCGTCCCCGAGAAGGACTTCAGCACGCGGAGCGAGCCATTGGTGCGGCGCACCACCGCGCCCTCGAGGCGGTTGCCATCAAGGGCGAGCGCGAGGAGCGTCGCGGGAATCCGCTTTTTGGGGAATTGTTTGATCATCTTGTGTTCCTGGAGGCCACGAGCATTGAGTCCCGAACTTGCCGGCCGAGGGCCCAACCCAGGTGGGTGAGGTCCTGCCGGAGCCGAACTTTGGGGGAGCCATCCGCCATGTCGAAAATGTATCTCACCCGTTTGTAGCCACGCCCATAATGGCCCACGGCGGCGAGGTCGGCGCTGTATTGGAAGGCGCGGCCGCAGAGGTAGGGGCCAGCCTGGGCGATTTGGGCGGCGTGCTCCTGGGCGTTCCACCCGAGGGCGTCCTGAATCCACGCGATGGTGTTGAGCTGGGTGGGATTGGACTGGCGGTAGGCGACCATGCGGGCGGCGAGCTCGTAGCCAATCCCGGGCACGCAGGCCAGCACGGCCTCGCTGGCGGTGTTGATGTTGATGAGGGCGTTGGTCCCGTTGGTGCAGACCAGGAAGCCCTCGACCTTCGCCATTTCGTCCCGCGAAAGCCCGCTGCGGAAATAAAATTGGAGCATGTTGGAGCTGGCCCCGCCCGGCCCTCCGAAATTGCCGGCCACGGCTTGCGCGCGGTCGTTGCCCAGTTGGGCCTGGAGCAAGGCGAGCAGGTTGGTGCTGTCGTTCACGTTGGTGCCGACGGTGGGGATGCGGGTGAAGACGGTGAAGTACTCCATGAAGCCGGGGTCGAGCCGGCCGTCGCCGTTGTCGGGCGGCATGGCCGTCGAGGAATCATTCTCGTTGAGGTCCAGCATTCCATTCAAGTTTGCGTCCTCGCCAAAAAGCAGGTCCAAGTCCATTCCCGCGACCAGGCGGAGCTCGGCGGTCGATTCGTAGTTCGTGTTTTTGGCGTAGGAGGGCGGAACGCGGCGGAGATACGTGTCGGATTCGGCCCCGCCCACCTCCGCGGGCTCGTCGTCGCCGTCGCGCCAATCGATGATTGCGGCGGCCAGCTCGGGCGTCATTTGAGGAAGGTACTGCAGCATGTCGAGCGTCACGACGTTGAGGTTCAATTTGGAGCCTTCGTCCACCAACCCCCAGGCGGGCTGGGTTCCCCTATCCTGCCGGTCGCTCCGCCCGACCATCCAAACGCGGGCGTCGCCGATCGGGACATCCTCGCAGCGGTATTCGACGGGGTCGGGCATGAGGCCCGGCTCCTTGAGGCGCATGAGGATGTTGGTGACGTAGCGCGAGGCGCCGTCGATGGCCAACTCGGCCTCGACCGCGGCGGTCCGGTTGTCGGAGGCGCGCAATTCGTGGGCCATGGACTGCCCGAAATAGAGCGTGATGGCCACCAGCCCAAAGGCGATCCAAAGGACGATGATCAACGCGGACGCGCGCTCCCGGGATGTGTTGTGCGGGCGCGTTCTCATTGGGCGGCCACCTGGGTGAGATCATTGGTCCCGCAGTCGACCAGCGGCACGACCAACTCCAGTGGAGCTGGCGCCAGGGAGCCGCGCGTG
>CAZSXX010000186.1:0-8834 GCA_964611245.1 uncultured Verrucomicrobiota bacterium
CGGGGATCACGCGGTCCCGCTTCACCTTCAGCCGGATCTGCCCCGGCGATTGGTCCACCACCTCGCCGCACTGCTCCACCATCGATTGGTCCACCGGCCCGCCCGGCTCCATCTGGATCGTCACCAGCTTGAAATCCGCGAACCGGTCGATGATCTCGCCCAGTTTCCCGTCGAAAAAAATCGAGCCATGGTCCACCACGATCACCCGCTGGCAGAGCTCCTCGATGTCCGCCATGTAATGGCTCGTCAGCAAGATGGTGGTCCGGCGCCGCGCATTGTGCTCCCGCAAAAAGTTGCGCACTGTTTTTTGGGAGATCACATCCAGCCCGATCGTCGGCTCGTCCAGGAAAAGGATTTTCGGCTGGTGCAGAAGCGAGGCGATGAGCTCCATTTTCATCCGTTCGCCCAGGGACAGCTCGCGCACCATCACGTTGAGCTTGTCCTTCACGTCGAGCATTTCCGTCATCTCGGCGACGGACCGCTGGAATTGGCCGGCCGGGATGCCGTAAATCTTGCTGTTCAGCTCGAGGGATTCGCGCGCCGGCAAATCCCACCAAAGCTGGTTTTTTTGCCCGAGCAGCAGCGCGAATTGCCGTCGGTACCCATCCTTCCGCTCCCACGGCACGTACCCCAGCACGCGCGCCGTCCCGGAGGTCGGGTAGAGCAGCCCCGCCAGCATCTTCAGCGTGGTGGTTTTGCCCGCTCCGTTGGGCCCAAGAAACCCGACCAACTCCCCTTCGTTGACGCTGAAGGTGATGTCCTTCGCGGCCACGGTCGTCTCATGCTCCCGCTTCCAGAGCCCTTTGACCGCCCCGCGGAATCCCGGCGCCTTCTTGTAGGTCTTGTAGGCCTTGGTCAGGCCGTGGACGTCAATGGCGGGGCCAGCCGCGCGCGGCTCCATAGCTCAACGCTGCAATTTGCGTTCGAGGTGGTTGACCGCTTCCCGCACCGCCTGGTCCACTTCCATCCGGTCCTTCACCAGCCGGCACGCATGCAGCACCGTGCCGTGGTCCCGGCCGCCGAACGCCTCCCCAATCCGGTTCAGCGAGCTTTCGGTCAGGTGCCGCGACAGGTACATCGCCACCTGCCGGGGAAACGCGATGTTTTCCGGGCGCCGCTTGCTCGTCATGTCCGCCACGCGGATGTCAAAGTGCTCGGCCACCTTCCGTTGGATCACGTCGATGGTGATGGCCATGCGGCCCTCTTCGCTCAGCACGTCCCGCAGCAGGTTCTCCGCCGCCTCCAGCCCCACCGGCTTGCCCGTCAGCGACGCGTAGGAGGCCACGCGGATCAATGCCCCCTCCAGCCGCCGGATGTTGGCGCGGATTCGGCTGGCCAGGAAATTGATGACGTCGTCCTGCAAGGTCACGCCCATGGCGCGCTCTTTTTTGCGCAGGATGGCCACCCGCGTTTCGATGTCCGGGGGCTGCATGTCGGTCACCAAGCCCCACTCGAACCGCGACACCAACCGGTGCTCCAGCCCCTGGATTTCCCCGGCGGGGCGGTCGCACGTCATCACCAACTGGCGGTGCTGCTCGTGCAGCGCGTTGAAGGTGTGGAAAAACTCCTCCTGAATCCGTTCCTTGCCCGACAGGAACTGCACATCGTCGATCAGCAGCACATCCACATGCCGGTATTTTTTCCGGAATTTGGACAGCGAATTGTTCTGGATCGCGTCGATGTATTCGTTGGTGAACTTCTCCGAGGAGACGTAGGTCACCTTCGCTCCCTTTTTGTGCGCCGCGACATGCTGGCCAATGGCGTGCAAAAGGTGCGTTTTCCCCAATCCGACCCCGCCATACAGGAAAAGCGGGTTGTACGACTTGCCCGGTTCCTTCGCCACCGCGATGGCGGCGGCATGCGCGAAACTGTTTGTGGACCCAACCACGAATGTTTCAAAGGTGTTGCGCGGGTTGAACGGCAGGTCCTTGCCGTTCGGCCGGTCCGCTCCCTCGTCCAAATCCTGCAAGGCCGCCAGTTTCGGCTCCACTTTCGGCGCCACTTTCTCGATCACTGGCTGGTTGGTCGGCTTGAAATTGATCTCCAGCCTCGTGCCGGACGCCGTCGCCACCACATCCTTGATCAATCCAAGGTAATTGTCCTTCAACCAAAGCTCGCAGAAATCGTTCGGCACTTCCAAGGTCATGTGACCGTTGGAAATCTCCGTTGCGCGGATGGAGCTGAACCACAAATTGAAGATGTCCTGGTTTAAAATGGTGCGCAGCATGCGCAACGCGCTCGACCAAGTCTTTTCCGCGTCAGGATGGCCAGTCATTTGCGTGAAAATACGGAATTATTCACTGAGTGTTCGTGACGCGTTTGTAACGAAAGCCTTGTAGCCCCGACGGTTGCGCCATGCAACGCAAAAGCGGCAAAAATCCCACCCTTCGCCTCACCGAGTGATCCAAATCGGGCAATGAAATGTCTAAATGATTGATCCACAGTTACTTGCAACCTTAACGATCCCGGCCTCCCGGATTAGCATTCGCCGACGCGCGGCCCCGCGCGGCGTTCAACGAATTGCGGCCTTGGTTTTAGGTTACGGGAAGGTTTCTGACGAGGCAAAGATGCGCCGAGTTGTTCGCAACTTATTCACACCCGGTTCGGCGCCCGAAAAAGTCCGGAAAAACCCCGCAAAATGGCGCAAAAAAACCCGGCCAATCCAGCCGGGCTCCATCAGTGAAAAATGTTCCCTCCATCACAGTTTTAGGATCCGGATGCTTCCCCCTGAGGTGTGGAGCTTGAGTTTGGGCCCGCCGCCATTGATCTTTCCGCGCAGCTCATTCTTCCGGGCCTTGCCCGCTTGTTCCGTCGTGATTTCCGTCTACACGGACCCCCCGCGGGTGTGGGCGGCGCCCGCCACCGCCGAGGCCGAAGCCAGCTTCACTTCGATCCCGCCGCCTGACGTTTCCAAGCTGCAGGGCGCGGTCAGTGGCGCCGTGAACGCCGCCCGGATCGGACCGCCGGAGCTCTGCGCAGTCACCTGGCCCGCCGCTCCATCCACCTCAATGCTGCCCCCCGAGGTTTCCGCAACCACCGACCCAAGAACTTTCCCGATCCGGATCGACCCGCCGGAGGTCCTCGCCACCACTTTCCCGCCGACATCCCCGACACGGATGCCCCCCCCGGATGTGTGGATGTCCACATCCTGCGTCGCCCCGGACACGGTGATCGAGCCGCCGGACGACCGGCCGTTGACCAAGCCGTTGATTTTCCCGAATTTCAGCGCCCCTCCGGAGGTGGCGGCCCGCGCCTCCCCCTCCAAATCCTGCACGGAAATGCTCCCGCCCGCGCTGTTCAGCGCCACGTTGAATTTCCTGGGGACGGTGACCGCGTAATGCACTTTCATGTTGTTCCCGCCGCTGAACCATCCCTGATTCCGGAGCTCGCGCGGCATCTCCGCTTTCACCAGGACCGCGTTTCCCTCCTGCGAGAAGGTCACGGTGTGCTTCTCGAGAATGTCCTTGCTCGCCCGGGGGCCGGGCTCCCGCGTCACTTCGATCTCGACCTTGTCCCCGGCCCCGGTGACCACATCGATCGACCCGCGGTCGGCGCGGATTGTCAGGGTCCCGCCGCTTTCCACCCGGAAAGCCTTCCGGATCACCCGGTCCGCCGATTCCTCCGCCGCCAAAAGCTCCCCGGCGCACAGCAGCGCCGCTCCGATCATCGCCAATTTCTTCATAAATGTTCCTGTTGAAGGGTTCATCCTCTCCAATGCGAAAACACCAAAATCGGCGTGAAGTTGCAACAAACATCGTCCCTGCCCGTGGCCCGGCCCCGCGGCGCCGCCATCGGTTTGTTCCTGTTCAATGCCCGCCTGCCCAGCCATGATTCCACCGCCAATGACTGAACGATTGGACCAAGCCCTGGTGGCCAGGGGCCTGTGCGAAAGCCGCGAAAAGGCCCAGCGCGCGGTCCTCGCCGGGCACGCGCGGATCAATGGCCAGTTGGCCCGCAAATCCTCCGACAAGGTCCGGGAGGGCGATATTCTTGAGCTCTCCCAAGGCGAAAAGTACGTCAGCCGGGGCGGGTTCAAGCTCGAAAAAGCCCTGCAACATTTCAACCTCCGGGTGGACGGCCTGGTCGCCGCCGACATTGGTTCCTCCACCGGCGGATTCACCGACTGCCTCCTCCAAAATGGGGCCGCGAAGGTGTATGCCATCGACGTGGGAAAGGGACAGCTCGCCTGGAAACTCCGCAACGACCCGCGCGTCGTCGTCATGGAGCAGACCAACGCCCGCGACCTCACTCCGGCCCGGTTCCCGCAGCCCTTCGCCCGGCCCGACCTGGCCGTCATCGATTGCTCCTTCATCTCCCTGCGCAAAATTCTCCCCGCCGCCGTTGCAATCGTCCGCCCCGGCGGTAAGATCGCCGCGCTCGTCAAGCCGCAGTTCGAGGCGGGCAAAGCCGAGGCCGACCGCGGGGCCGGGGTCATCACCGATCCAGCCATTCACCAGCGCGTCCTGGCCGAGCTTGAGGAGTTCGTGGCGGGACACCCCGGCTGGCGCTGGCGTGGGCAGGTGGAGTCGCCCCTGCTGGGCCCGGCGGGCAACAAAGAATTTCTGGCTCTGATTGAAATCGAAGAATGACATCCGGCGGGTGGGCCTCGTCGCCAACCTCGACAAACCCGCCGCCATCGACCTGCTTCGCCAAGCCGCGCGCCTGACCGCCGCCGCCGGCCTGGAAATCCTGGCCGAAGCCCACGCCGTGGAAATGGCGGGCCTTGATGTCCCGGCCTGCGCGGGCGTCCGGGAGCTGGCCCAGCAGGCCGACCTCATTGTCGTCTTCGGCGGGGATGGCGCCATGCTCGGCGCCGCCCGCGAAGCCGCCGGCACCGAGGCCCGCCTTCTCGGCGTCAACATTGGCGGCCTCGGCTTCCTCACCGCCGCGCCCGCCGAGCGCATGGAGGAGGCCCTGTCCCTCATTTGGAGGAGGGATTACGAGATCGACCCGCGCGATTTGATCCACGCCGAGGGCTCCGCCAGCGGCCAGGCCGTCGACCAACTGGCCCTCAACGACTTCGTCATCAGCCGCGGCGCCGCCTCCCGCCTGATCCAACTGGAGGTCGATGTGGACGGCGAGCCGCTCACCCGTTACCGCGCTGATGGCCTGGTGATCTGCACGCCCACCGGCTCCACCGCCTACTCGCTGGCCGCGGGCGGCGCCGTGGTCAGCCCGGCCGCGCAGGTCATCACCATCACCCCCGTCTGCCCCCACACGCTTTCCAACCGCTCCGTCATCGTCAACATGGAGTCCGTCGTGCGGGTCACCAACCATTCCGAGCGCCTGGAGGTGTTCCTGAGCGCGGATGGGCAGGTCCAGCTCCCCCTCGCCGCCGGGGACCAAATTCGCATCCGCCGCAGCGGGAAGAAAATCCGGCTTGTGCGGCTGCCCGGAAGTTCGTTTTTTAAGACACTGCGCCAGAAACTGAATTGGAGCGGATCCAGCATTTGATGCAAGCCCGTCACGTCAACGTCCGGCTCAAGGACATCGCGGCCCAGGCCGGGGTCTCCGTCATGACCGTCTCCAAGGTCATGCGCGACGCCCCGGACATTTCGGCCGCGACCAAGGCGCGCATCCGGCTCCTGGCCCAGCAGATGGGCTACACCCCGGACACGATGGCCCAAAGCCTGCGCACCCGCACCACCAAGCTCCTCGGCCTCGTCATCTCCACCGTCACCAACCCCATTTTCTCCCGCATCGTCCTGGCCCTCGAGGAGCGGGCCCACGAACTCGGCTACAACCTCATCCTGGCGCAGCACCTGTTGAACCCGGAACGCGAGGAAACCATCATCCGGCGCCTGCTGGCCCGGCGGGTCGATGGCCTGTTTCTCTCCCCGGTTTACCGCCTCTCGCCCCGCGCGGCCGCCTACGATGAAATCCGCCAACGGGGCACGCCCACCGTCATCCTGGGCCATCCGGCCAGCTTCTGCTCCGGCCTGGTCAGCGTCGAAACGGAGGACCTCCGCGCCAGCGCCGCCATCACCAAGCATCTCATTGACCAAGGCCACCGCCGGATCGCGTTCTTCGCCGGCCCCGCCGCCTCCCCCGCCGCGCAGGAGCGCCTGGAGGGATACCGCCGCGCCCTGCGCGAAGCCCATCTGGAGGCCGATGACCGCCTGGTCTTCACGGCGGGCAACCTGGTCGAGGACGGCGAGCGGGCCGCCCTGCAAATGCTCAACGAAAACATCCGCCCCACCGCCATCCAGGCCTTCAATGACCTCACCGCCATTGGCGCCTCCACCCTCCTCCTCAAGCAGGGCCTCCGGATCCCGGGCGACATCTCCGTGACCGGATTTGGCAACATCCTGCTCAGCGAACATTTTCGCGTTCCCCTCACCACTGTGCGCCAGCCCAAATTCCGCCTCGGCATCGCCGCCATGGAGCTCATGCAAAAACTCCTCCATGGCGAGCCCGCCGAATCCCGGCGCCTCGAGGCGGAAATCATCCTCCGTTCCAGCGTGGGCCGCCCGCCGCAGGAAATCCCCGCGTGAATCCGGCGTCGGCGCCAGCGCATCCTTTAACCCTTTTTGGAAAGTGCGACGAATGGCAAGGATAGTCGGCCATTCAGAAATTCAATCCACCATGCGGAACCGCCCAGGGACGTCTGTGAAATTGACAAATGGGGCGGGGCTTCGCAGGGTATAGGGATGCTCGCGAAGACGATTCGAGACATGCGGGACGCGGCGCCTTTCAAGGCGTTTGAGATTCATTTGACGAACGGGCATGCGTTGCGGGTGGCGACGGCGGATCATTTGTTTTTTATCCCAAAGAGCCCGGAGTTCATGGTGGTGTTGCCGGACGGCGGGTTTCGGATTGTGGATTTGGGGCAGGTGGTGAGCGTGGGCTGGGCGGCGGCGCGGGCGAAGGGGAACTGAGGGCCCGCCGGGCCACCTTCCTGCGTCGGAAAATGAACTGTGGGTGGCGCCAACGGGGTGGCGGGTTTGCTGGAATGGGCGGGAAATAAAGAATTGACGGGGTTTGCCGATTGTTGTAGGTGGAATGGAAGTGAAACGCGGAAACAAGAATCTGCTGCTTAGTGTGGCCCTGCTGGAAGGCGGGGCGGCGGCAGGGTTTTGCGCGTGAAGTGACGTAGCAACGATTTTCAGAAAACCCCGCTGCCGATGAGGCAGCGGGGTTTTTGTTTTTTCTGGGCTTTGGCGCCCGGAAATGGGAAATCAAATCGGACAGCGGAACCGGCATTTTTATGAAGAGCAATCGAATCGTGATTTTTGACACCACGTTGCGGGACGGGGAGCAGTGCCCCGGGGCGTCGATGAATTTGCGGGAGAAGCTGGAGGTGGCGAGGCAGTTGGCGCGGCTCAAGGTGGATGTGATCGAGGCGGGGTTCCCGATCACGAGCCAGGGGGATTTTGAGGCGGTGCAAATGATCGCCAAGGAGATCAAGGGGCCGCAGATCGCCGGGTTGGCGCGGTGCGTGCCGAAGGACATCGAGGCGGCGGGGGAGGCGGTGAAGCCGGCGGGGCGGAAGCTCGGGCGGATCCATGTCTTCTTGGCGACGTCGAAGATCCACCGTGAGCACAAGTTGAACAAGGCGCAGGACGAGATTTTGCGTTTGGCGGTGGAGGGGGTGAAGCAGGCGAAGGGTTACACGGACAATGTGGAGTTTTCGCCGGAGGACGCGTCGCGGACCGAGCCGGATTTTTTGATCGCGGTGTGCAAGGCGGTCGTGGGGGCGGGGGCGACGACGGTGAACATCCCGGACACGGTGGGATGGGCGGTGCCGGAGCAATACGCGGAGATGATCGGGCAGTTGCACGCGGGGGTGCCGGAGTTCAAGTCGGGGAAGGCGATCATCAGCGTGCATTGCCACAATGACCTTGGGTTGGCGGTGGCGAATTCGTTGGCGGCGGTGCGGGCGGGGGCGCGGCAGGTGGAGTGCACAATCAATGGGATCGGGGAGAGGGCGGGGAACGCGTCGCTGGAGGAGGTGGTGATGGCGTTGAAGACGCGGGGGGATTTTTATGGCGGGGTGACGACGGGGGTGAACGCGCGGGAGATCGTGAAGTCGAGCCGGCTTGTGTCGCGGATGAGCGGGATGGTGGTGCAGCGGAGCAAGGCGATCGTGGGGCTGAACGCGTTCGCGCATTCGAGCGGGATCCACCAGGACGGGATTTTGAAGAAACGGGAGACGTACGAGATCATGGATCCGGAGGAGGTGGGGTGGGGCGTGACGGAGCTGCCGTTGACGAAGCATTCGGGGAGGGCGGCGGTGGCGGCGCGGCTGAAGCATCTTGGGTTCAAGATGACGGACGGGGACGTGGCGGCGATCTTCGCGCGGTTCAAGGAGATCGGGGACAAGAAGAAGTTTGTGTATGACGAGGATTTGACGGCGCTGGTGGAGGGGGTGATCACGGAGGCGCCGGAGACGTGGAGCCTGGTGTATTTGGCGGTGTCGAGCGGAAGCACGACGGTGCCCACGGCGACGGTGGCGCTGAAGCTGGCCAACGGGGAGGCGACGCAGGAAGCCGGGACGGGGGACGGGCCGGTGGACGCGGCGTTGAAGACGATTGACCGGATGACGAAAATGCGGGGGAAGTTGATGGATTACGCATTGCGGTCAGTGTCGCAGGGGAAGGACGCGCTTGGGGAGGTGACGGTGAAGGTGGACTTCGGGGACCGGGAGCTGGTGACTGGAAAAGGGACGAGCACGGACGTGGTGGAGGCGAGCGTGCGGGCGTATGTCAACGCGCTGAACCGGCATGTGAGCGCGAACGGAAGCAAAAAGAAGACGGCGGTGGAGCAGCCGTAAGAGGAAATGCGGCAGGCCAGCGGGGGGAGCCCGGCTGGCCTGCGTTCGCGGAGCTGAGGAG
>CAZSXX010000187.1:0-8809 GCA_964611245.1 uncultured Verrucomicrobiota bacterium
GTTGGGGGAGGAGAGGATCGCGGCTGAGAGCGGAGTGGGAGCGCAGGAGGAATCGCCTGGAGAGAGTGAGGGGGGCGCGGAGGTGACGGGGGAGGCGGTTGAGGCGGCGGAGGAGGTTCGGGAGGAGCGGCGAAAAACGCGGCGGGCGCGGCGGGCGGATCCGCAGGTGACGCTGCCGTTTTGAGGTCAGGGAAGGGGAGGAAAAAGATGCGGGAGGGAGGGGGTAAGTGATTGACCTGAACGCATCCTCTTGATAAGGAACAGGGGAATCCGGATTGGCGTGCGTTTGGCGCGAATCGAGGCCCACTCTCTCGTATGAAAAAGACCATTTGTGCAGTTCTTTGTTTATTCACCAGCGTTGGAATTGTGGCGGGCGCGGAGGCGGACATGCCGAAGCGGTTCGGGAAGGTGATCGGGATGACGGGGCAGCCGATGGTGGTGAAGGCGGATGGGAGCAGGGTGGCGGTGAAGATGGGGGATGAGCTGCCGCCGGGGACGACGGTGGCGAGCGGGGAGGGGACGTTGAACCTGTTTTTCCGGCGGATTGGGACGATTGTGCAGTTGCAGACGAATTCGACGGTGAGTTTGGACAAGCTGGAGATGGAGAAGAGGGACGGGAAGCTGGTGAAGCGGACGGAGATTGGGGTGAAGGAGGGGGCGTTGCTGTCGTGCGTGCGGGTGTTGATCCCGGAGTCAAAGGTGATTGTGCGGACGAAGAGGACGGTATTCCACGTGCCGGGGACGGGGATGGGGCGGTTTGAGTTCCGGGCGGACGGGTCGGCGCTGGTGGGGCGGCGCTCGAAGTTGACGTTGATCGCGGATGTGGGCGGGGAGCCGGTGGCGGTGATGCCGGGGCAGTTTTTTGACGGGAAATCGACGAACGCGGCGACGGCGGGGCCGACGTTTTTCGCGGAGTTCACGAAGCGGATGGACATCCTGCAGGCGACGGCGTCGGAGTTGACGCCGCCGCCGAGCGCGGAGGAGCTGCCGTAAAGGGGATGGAAGGCGAGGGGATCACATTGGTTCCGCAAACGCTGGAGCACCTGCGGTCCTTGGCGGAGGGGGACGCCGCGTACGAGAAGCGGCATGGGATGAAGCTGGCGCCGGGGCTGCGGGAGATGTTTCTTGGGCCGGAGGTTTCGGCGGAATTCCGGGCGCGGCTGGCGGATCGGGCGGCGGTTTCGGATGAGTGGAGGGACGGTTTTTTGATTTTGGACCGGGGGTCGAATTTGTTGGTGGGGGCGGCGGGGTTTGTGGCGCCGCCGGGGCCGGAAGGTTTTGTGGAGATCGCGTATGGGGTAGTGCCGGAGGCGGAGGGGCGTGGGCACGCGACGGCGGCGGCGCGGTTGCTGACGGAGCGGGCGTTCGCGGACGGGCGGGTGATGACGGTGCGGGCGCACACGCTGCCGGAGCGGAACGGCTCGGCGCGGGTTTTGGAGAAGAATGGGTTCAGGAAAGTTTGCGAGGTGGCGGACCCGGTGGATGGGACGGTGTGGCGGTGGGAGATTGACCGTCCGGCGGAGACGCGGAGCTATCCGGGGATGTGAAGGGGGCGGACGGGCCGGGGAAATTTGGGCCGAAATAGATAGCCTTCGAGAAAAAAAGGTGGATGATCCCCGACTTGCCGCCCTCTTGACACGTGGTGTATGTAGTTGGCGTTATTTTGAAAATGGCGGGTCCGCCTGTTGAATAAAATTGGGCGGGCGTCGTCTTTGTCGGGTGACAAAAAAGACGGAGAGTTTGGAATGATTAGAGTCCAGAACCTAACGAAAAACTTCGGGCCGAAGCTGGCGGTGAACGGCGTTTCCTTTTCGGTGGAGAAGGGGGAGGTGCTGGGATTTCTTGGGCCGAACGGGGCCGGGAAATCGACGAGCATGCGGATGATCACCGGGTTCATCCCGCCGACGGCGGGGACGATCACGGTGGGAGGGTTCGACATGGTGGAGAATCCGATCCCGGCGAAGAGGCTGATCGGGTACCTGCCGGAGAACGCGCCGGCTTACAACGACATGACGGTGTCGGGATTCCTGGGTTTTGTGGCGGAGATCCGGGGGTTGGCCGGGGACGCGAAGAAGAAGGCGGTGAACCGGGTGCTGGAGATGTGTTTTTTGGAGGGAGTGGCGCACCAGAGCGTGGACACGCTGTCGAAGGGATTCCGGCACCGGACGTGTTTCGCGCAGTCGATTTTGCATGACCCGGAGGTGCTGGTGCTGGATGAGCCGACGGATGGGCTGGATCCGAACCAGAAGCACGAGGTGCGGACGCTGATCCGGCGGATGGGCGAGAAAAAGGCGATCATTTTTTCGACGCACATTTTGGAGGAAGTGGAGGCGGTTTGCTCGCGGGCGATCATCATCGACCGGGGGCAGATTGTGGCCAATGGGACGCCGGCGGAGCTGAAAGGGAAATCGGACCTGGCGGGGGCGGTGCTGGTGCGGGCGACGGGGGCGACGTTGAATGATTTGCGGGAGAAGCTTGGGGGAATCGGGGGGGCGCGGAAAGTGTTGGCGGTGGGAGAGGACCAGGGGCGGGCGCAGGTTCGGGTTTACCCGAAGGCTGGGGTGGTCAACGGGGAATTGGTGGCGGCCGTCGCGGAGTTGGCGGCGCGGGAGAAATGGAAACTGGAAGAATTGCACACGGAGGAAGGACGGTTGGACGAAGTGTTCAGGAGCATCACATTGCCGGAGACGGCGTCGGTGAAGGAGGCAACGAAATGAGCGCTGTTTCGCACATCAAGACGATCGCCAAGCGGGAGCTGTCGGGATATTTTGCGTCGCCGGTGGCGTATGTGTTCATCGTGATTTTCCTGCTGTTGACGGGATTTTTCACGTTCATGGCCGGGGGCTTTTTCGAGCGGGGGGAGGCGTCGCTGATCGCGTTTTTCCTGTGGCATCCATGGCTGTATTTGTTTTTGGTGCCGGCGGTGGGGATGAGGCTGTGGTCGGAGGAGCGGCGGATGGGGACGATGGAGCTGCTGCTGACCTTCCCGATCACGGCGTGGCAGGCGATCGTGGGGAAATTTTTGGCGTCGTGGGCGTTTTTGGCGCTGGCGTTGGCGCTGACCTTCCCGGTGCTGCTGACGGTGAATTACCTTGGGAACCCTGACAACGGGGTGATTTTCGCCGGGTATTTGGGGAGCTTGTTGATGGCGGGGGCGTATTTGGCGATCAGTTGCATGACCTCGGCGATGACGCGCAACCAGGTGGTGAGCTTCATTGTTTCGGTGGTGATCTGCCTGCTCCTGATCCTGGCGGGTTGGCCGCCGGTGACGCGGTTGGTGGACCAGATATCGGAGAGCTCGTGGCTGGTGGAGGCGGTGGCGGCGTTCAGCGTGATGACGCATTTCGAGGGGTTCCAGCGGGGAGTGATCGACTCGCGGGACGTGATTTTCTTCCTGGCGCTGATCACGTTTTCACTGTTCACGACGAGCGTGATCATCCGCAACCACCGGGCCGGCTAAAAATTTCACCTCAATCGCAAGCAAAGACATGACAAAGAAGAGCAACCTGGAGAGTTACTTGTTCTCGGTCGTCGGGGTGATCGCCATGTTCGTGATCCTCGTGGCCGTGTACGTGATATCGCACCTTGCGTCGGCGCGGATCGACGTGACGGAGGAGAGGCTGAACACGCTGTCGGAGGGGACGCGGGCGATCCTGAAGAAACTGGACACACCGGTGCAGATCCGTTTTTTCGCGTCGCAGGGGAAGGATGTGGATGTGGGGATCAAGACGTACGCGCAGCGAGTGGAGGACCTGCTGAACGAGTACAAGAAGGCGGGAGGGAAGAACCTGGAGATCAAGAAATTGAACCCGGAGCCGGACTCGGACGCGGAGGACGCGGCGAACCTGGCCGGGATCGAGGGGCAGATGGTGGCGACGGGGGAGAAGCTGTATTTGGGGATTTCGGTGAGCATGTTGGACTCGAAAGTGGCGCTGCCATTCCTGCACCCGAACCGGGAGCGGTTGCTGGAGTATGACATCACGCGGGCGATCGCGAATGTGATGACGACGGAGAAGCAGACGATCGGGGTGATGAGCGGGCTGCCGATCTTTGGGCAGCCGATGAACCCGATGGCGATGCAAATGGGGCAGCAGCGGCAGGAGCCGTGGGTGTTCATCAGCGAGCTGAAGCGGGATTTCACGGTGCGGGAAGTGCCGCTGAGCGCGGAGAAGATCGACGCGGACATCAACATCCTAGTGGTGATCCATCCGAAGGCGGCGACGGACGCGATGCAACACGCGCTGGACCAGTTTGTGTTGCGGGGCGGGAAGCTGATCGCGTTCCTTGACCCGCTGTCGATCGTGGAGAGCCAGAGCATGCCGCAGCAGCAGCGGTTCCAAATGGCGGCGCAGGGGGGATCGAACCTGGAGAAGCTGATCAAGGCGTGGGGGATCACGTTTGAATCCGGGAAAGTGGTGGCGGACATGGTGTACAAAACGCAGATGGGGGGCCGGGGCCAGCAGCCGCAGACGATCCCGGCGGTGCTGTCGCTGAACAGCGCGGCGATCAACACGAACGACGTGGCGACGAGCCAGATTGACAGCCTGCTGATGCTGTTCGCGGGGAGCTTCACCGGGACGCCGGAGACGGGATTGCAGCAGACGGTGCTGGCGTCGAGCAGCCAGGATTCGCAATTGATCGACCGGTTCATGGCGGAGTTTTCGGGGGAGCAGGCGACGAAGGATTTCGCGCCGAGCGGGAAGAACCAGACGCTGGCGCTGCGGCTGGTGGGCAAGTTCAAGACGGCGTTCCCGGACGGCGCGCCGAAGAGCGGCGACACGAACGCGCCCGCGGAAACCGGGCTGAAGGAGTCGGCCAAGGAGAGCGCGGTGATTTTGGTGGGCGACTCGGACCTGCTGTATGACAATTACGCGGCGCAGATCGCGAATTTCATGGGGCAGCGGCTGGTGCAGCCGATCAACGGGAATTTGAGCCTGATCCAGAATTTTGTGGAGCAGTTGAGCGGGGACAACAACTTGATCGCGGTGCGGAGCCGTGCGACGCAGAGCCGGCCGTTCGACGAGATCCGGCAGCGGCAGGCGAAGGCGGAGGCGAAGTTCCGGGAGAAGATCAAGGAGATGGAAAAGAGCGTGCAGGAGGCGCAGACGCGGCTGAGCGAGCTGCAGCGCACGAAGGAATCGGGGCAGCGGTTCATCGTTTCGCCGGAGCAGCAGGCGGAGATCGACAAGATCCGGAAGAAGCAGGTGGAAGTGAACCGGGAGCTGAAAAAAGTGAGGAAGGACCTGCGCAAGGAAGTGGATTCGCTGGAAAACTCGCTCAAATGGGCGAACATTTTGGGGATGCCGATGGCGGTGGCGTTCACCGGGCTGTCCCTGGCGTTTTTGAAACGGAAAAAGACTGCGGCAAAATGAACCGGAAACAATTTGTCATCCTGTTGGTGGCCGGCATCGTGGCCGGATATCTGGCGCTGAGCATCTCCAAGCGAGGGAAGGAATCCTTCAAGACGTCGGAGCTGGGCGAGGGCCAAAAGCTGATCCCGAATTTCCCGATCAACGAGATTGGGCAGGTGCGGATCAAGCAGGCGGGCGGGGAAGTGAACCTCGTGAAGAAGGACGATTTGTGGCGGGTGAAGGAGCGGTTTGACTACCCGGCGAATTTCTCGGAGCTGGGAGATTTCCTGCGCAAGGTGCAGGATTTGAAGACCATTGAAGAAGTGAAGGTGGGCGAGTCGCAATTGGGGCGGCTGGAGCTGATCCCGCCGGACAAAGGGGGCTCGAACACGGCGACGCTGGTGGAGTTCAAGGATGGGAAAGGGACGAACTTGAAGACGGCGCTGCTGGGGAAAAAGTACAGCAAGGGGGGCGGGGATGACTCGCCGATGGGCGGAGGATCGTTCCCGGTGGGGCGGTATGTGATGACGACCGAGGGGGGCAACAAGGTGTGGCTGATCAATGACCCGCTGTCGAATGTGGAGACGAAGCCGGAGCAGTGGTTGAACAAGGATTTTTTCAAGGTGGAGAAGCTGAAATCGATCGCGGTGACGCATCCTGAGGCGGCTGATTCTTGGACCCTGACGCGGGAGAAAGAGGGCGGGGACATGAAGCTGACGGAGACGAAGGAGGGGGAATCGCTGGACGCGGGGAAGGCGTCGGGGGCGGGTTACGCGCTGTCCTCGCCGAGCTTCAACGACGTTTTGGCGCCGGACGCGAAGCCGGAGGAGACGGGATTGGACAAGCCGGTGGTGGCGAAGTTGGAGACGTTCGATGGGTTCACCTACACGGTGAAACTGGGCAAGGCGATGGCGGAGGAGAATTATCCGGTGCGGATGGCGGTGGAGGGGAATTTCGCGCAGCAACGGGAGGCCGGGGCGGAGGAGAAGGCGGAGGACAAAGAGAAGCTGGACAAGGAATTCAAGGAGAAGCTGACGAAGCTGGAGGAGAAATTGAAGCAGGAGAAGGCCTTCGAGAAATGGACCTACACGGTGGCGAAGTGGACGGTGGAGCCGCTGCTGAAGCACCGGCATGACCTGATGGCGGAGAAGAAGGACGAGAAGAAGGAGGGCGAGGCGGCGGCGCCGAACCTGAATGGGGCGGATCCGCTGCAGGGAATCGTGCCGCAGTTGACGCCGCCGAATTGACGGATTGAAGTTGCGGCTGGGCGCGGGGGATTAATAATGGGGGGGATGAAGCCCTTCCTGCGCGGCGCTTTGATCCTATTGTGGGCGGTTCTCCCGCTCAATGCCGCCGAAAAACCGCTCCGGGCGCTGCTTTTGGTGGGCGGGGGGTACCATGATTACGCGACGCTGGGGCCGCATTTGGCCACGAACCTGGCGAAGTTGGCGAACGTGGTTTTCGAGGTGAAGGACACGCTGGACCCCGTGCGCGACCCCAAATTCGCGGATGGGTTTGACGTGGTGGTTTACGACTGGTGTTTCGACGAGGCGCCGGATGTGGTGTTGGAGAACGCGCTGCGGGCGACGGCGGAGGGGAAACCGACGGTGATGGTGCATTGCGCGGTGCACGCATTCCGGCGGTCGCCGAAGATCAGCGAATGGGAAGCGTGCTGCGGGATGCGCTCGAAGGTCCACGATCCATACCAGCCTTTCACGGTGGAGAAAATTGACGCGGCCAATGCGATCACGCTCACATTTCCGGAGCGGTGGCTGACGACTGGGGATGAGCTGTACCAAACCATTTCGATTCCGGCGTCGTCCCGACCGTTGCTGAAGGTGAAGAGCCCTCATGATGGGCGGGAGCACATTGTCTGCTGGACGTCGCAATACAAAAAAGGCCCCGTTTTCGCGACGACGCTGGGGCATGACATGAAAACGGCGGCGGCGCCGGAATACCTGAGGCTGCTGGCGAACGGGATCCTTTCGGTTTGCGGCAAGCTGGGGGAGGACGGAAAGCCGCTGCCGGGATATGGGAGATGACATGAAAAAGACATTGATGGCGCTGGCCGCCGTGGTGGGCGGGATGGAACTGCAAGGGGCGACCGTGACGATCCCGGCGACGGCGGACACGGCGCTGCACGAGCTTTTTTCGGACTCGAACATGGGAGGGACGCTGTTCATGGTGGCCGGGGCGACGAAGAATATTTTTGACGGGTTTTCGACCTATGCGCGGATGCGGGGGTTGATCCGGTTTGACCTGGGGGGGCAGATTCCGGCTGGGGCGGTGGTGAGCGGGGTGAAGGTGAACATGAGCGTGACGTTCAAGCCGACGCCGGGGCCGGCGCCGGGATCGATGTTCGCCTTGCACCGGATGCTGAAGGATTGGACGGAGGGGACGAAGGTGGGGGTGGGGACTTCGGCGACGGCGGGGGAGGCGACGTGGATTGGGCCGAAGGGAAACGCCACGGCGTGGGAGGCGCCCGGGGCGGGCGGAAGCGGGGACGCGGCGGCGGAGGCGAGCAGCGCGGTTTTCATGGACACGGTGGGGCGATATGCGTTTCCGACGTCGGCGGAATTGGTGGCGGATGTGCAGGGGTGGGTGGATCAGCCGGCGTCGAATTTTGGGTGGCTGATGAAGTCGACTTCGGAGGACGTGGGGCAGACGGGGAGGCGGTTTGGGGCGCGGGAGGACGCGGGAGCGAGGGCGACGCTGGAAGTGACCTACAGCCTGCCGGCGGCGGAGGTGAGGATCACGGAATATCGGGTGACGGCGGGGGCGATGTTTTTGGCGTGGACGGGCGGGAATCCGCCGTACCGGGTGCAGCGGGCGGCGTCGGCGTCGGGCCCGTGGGAGTTTTTGGCGGAGAACCCGGCGAGCGCGGGGACCTCGGCCACGGTTTCGTTGGGCAACCCGTTCGCGTTTTACCGCGTGGCGTCAGAAGTCCCTTGAGGCCAGCCCGCGCGGAGGGATTCAGGGGTGGCGCCGCGGGCGCGGAGTTCGCGGAGGCTGAGGGAATCGGAGCGCTTGGCGAGGCGGCGGCCCTCGGAGTCGAGCATCAATTCACAGTGGAAAAAGGCGGGCGGTTGGAGGCCGAGGGCTTCGTAAAGGAGAAGCTGGCGGGCGGTGGAACGGAGGAGATCCTCGCCGCGGACAACCTCGGTGACGCCCATGGTGGAGTCGTCCACGACGACGGCAAGTTGGTAGGAGGGGAGGGCGTCATGGCGCCAGACGACGAAATCGCCGAATGACTGGCCGGCGATGAAGGAATGGAGGCCGGAGCGGCCATCGAGGAAGGAGAGGGCGCGGCCTTGGGGGACGCGGAAGCGCCAGTTGACCTTGTGGGTGGCGAGGTCGGCGGCCGAAAAACTGCGGCCGCGGCAAGTCCCGGGATAGACCGGCTCGTCGCCGTGCGGGATCACCTCGGTGCCGACGATCACGTTCGGCGGATTGAAGAG
>CAZSXX010000188.1:0-8791 GCA_964611245.1 uncultured Verrucomicrobiota bacterium
GTGCGCCGGATCGAGGGAGCCTTATCCTTGGTGATCATGACGGAGACCGAATTGATCGGCGTGCGCGATCCCCATGGCTTCCGGCCGTTGTCCATCGGGAAGGTGGGCGAATCGTGGGTGTTCGCCAGCGAGACGTGCGCGTTCGACCTGATCAACGCGACGTTCGTGCGCGACGTGGAGCCGGGCGAAATCGTGATCATCAGCGACCGCGGGCTGCGCAGCATCCAGGCGTTCCCGGAGCAGCAGCGGCGCGCCTTCTGCATTTTCGAATACGTTTACTTCGCGCGGCCGGACAGCACGATCAACAAGCAGAACGTTTACAAGGCGCGGGTGGAGATGGGCCGGCAATTGGCGCGCGAGAACAAGATCGAGGCGGACATCGTCGTGCCGGTGCCGGACAGCGGCAACTGCGCCGCGCTCGGCTTTTCGCTGGAGTCGGGCATCCCCTATGAAATGGCGTTCGTGCGCAACCATTATGTGGGGCGCAGCTTCCTCCAGCCCTCGCAGCTCATCCGCGATTTCAACGTGCGGGTGAAGTTGAACCTGATCCACGACCTGGTGCGCGGCAAGCGCGTCATCATTGTCGACGTCTCCATCGTGCGCGGGACCACCTCGCAGACGCGGGTCAACAGCCTGAAGGAGGCCGGGGCGAAGGAGGTCCACGTCCTGGTGAGCTGCCCGCCGCACATGAACCCGTGCGTCTACGGCATTGATTTTCCGGACCGCAAAAAGCTGATGGCGGCCAACCTGACGATCGACCAGATCCGGGACTTCCTGAACGCGGACTCGCTCCATTACCTGTCGCAGGAGGGAATGATCAAGGCCACGGGCCATCCCAAGGAGAATTTCTGCATGGCCTGTTACGACGGGAATTATCCCGTCCCGTACGATCCGCTGGTGGACAAGCACATCATGGAGCGACGCCGCTCGCGCACCGAGGGCCTCGGGCCGGGCATCGACCAGCAGGAACGCCAGCCGCGGCTCCTTTAATCTCATGGCACAAAAAGCATACGCACGCGCGGGGGTGGACATCGACCTTGGCAACCGGGTCAAGGCCACGCTGCCGCAATTGCTCGCCTCCACGCACCGCCGCGAGGTCCTCGGCAAGGTCGGCGGCTTCGGCGGGCTCTTCGCGCTGGACACGCGCAAACACAAACAGCCCATCCTGGTCTCCAGCGTGGACGGCGTCGGCACCAAGCTGAAGGTCGCCTTCGCGATGGACCGCCACGACACCATCGGGCAGGACCTCGTCAACCATTGCGTGAACGACATCGCGGTCCTTGGCGCGGAGCCGTTGTTCTTCCTGGATTACCTCGGGACCGGCAAGCTGGAGCCGCATGTTTTCACCCAGATCATCGAGGGCTTCGCCCGGGCTTGCGCGGAGAATGGCTGCGCGCTGATTGGCGGCGAGACCGCGCAGATGCCCGGCTTTTACCAGCCGGGCGAGTATGACGTCAGCGGCACGATCGTGGGCGTGGTGGACCGTTCGCGGATGCTCGACGGCAAGGAAATCAAGCCGGGGGACGTTGTCCTGGGCATCGCCTCCAGCGGCCTGCACACCAACGGCTATTCGCTGGGGCGGAAGATTTTCTTCGAGACGATGGGCTTGAAGCCCACCTCGAAAGTGAAGGAGCTGGGGAACACCATCGGGGCGGAATTGCTGAAGGTCCACATCAGCTACGGGCCATTGGTCCAGGCGCTCCTGAAAAAATTCAACCGGCCGGGCGCGGCCCGCGCCGTCAAGGGCCTGGCCCACATCACCGGCGGCGGGTTCATCGACAACATCCCACGCGTGCTGCCCAAGAAATGCGACGCGGTCATCCGCAAGGGGTCGTGGGAGATGCTCCCGATTTTCAAGTTGATCGAGCGCCATGGCGGCGTGCCGGAGGAGGAGCTGTACCAGGTGTTCAACATGGGCATCGGCATGACGGTGATTTGCGACGCCGGCAAGGCGTCCGCCGTCCAAAAACAAATTGCCGCCGCTGGTCACGGCGTCTGGACAATCGGGGAAATCACCCGGGGCTCCGGCGTGGCGCGGGTGCAATAAGGGCTGCTTGCATTTTTTGCGGGCTGGGCGATTGAGTATCCGCAAATGACGAGAGGGAGTGCACAGGTGAATTCAGACAACAAGTTCCGGAGTACGCTGGCGAGTTACATTTTCCTGAGCCGGTGGCTGCAGGCGCCCCTGTATTTGGGCCTGATCGCCGCGCAGGCGGTGTATGTTTACCGGTTTGTCGTCGAGCTTTGGCATTTGGTCGGCTTCGCTGTCCTGGGCCATCCCGCGCCGGCGGTGGGCGCGGGCCTTCCGGACGCGGCGGCGGCCGCCATGGGCGCGCCCGTCACGGAGACCATGGTCATGCTCAGTGTGCTCGGCCTGATCGACGTGGTCATGATCGCCAACCTGCTCATCATGGTGATCGTCGGCGGCTACGAGACCTTTGTTTCGCGGCTCAATTTGCAGGGCCACCCGGACCAACCGGAGTGGCTTTCCCACGTGAACGCCGGGGTGCTGAAAGTCAAGCTGGCCACGGCGTTGATCGGCATTTCCTCCATCCACCTGCTCAAGACCTTCATCAACGCGCACACCCTGGACCACCACACCATTCTGTGGCAGGTGATCATCCATGCCACGTTCGTGGCCTCGGCGGTGGCCCTCGCCTGGATTGACCGGCTCACCTTCCGCCCCGCCGAAGCGGCGGTCTCCGCGGCCCGGCATGGATTAAAAGCCTAGCTGTGGATTGTAAAACACCCCCGCCTCGGGCTTAATCCGGCTGTGGCTGAGGATTTTTCCAGCGCAGGGAGGGAGGCGGAGGCGGGACAAAGCGGCGCCTCCGCGTCGCCGCGAATCCTCTTCGTGGAAGAATCCGCCGAGTTGGTGGCGGGGGTGGCGCGGGCCCTGGCGGGTCGGCAAGACTGGGAAATCGCCCACGCCGAAAACGCCGAGGAGGCTCTGGCCATTGCCCGGTGCCAGTCGGTGGATGTCGCCGTGGTGAGCGCAACCATGCCGGATGTGGACCCACGCAAGCTGGCGGAATCGCTCGCGCAGATCCATCCAAAGCTGACGGTGTTCCTGCTTGCGGCCAAGGATTCCGGCGGCGGCGCGGCCCTGGCGCCTGGCCGCTGGCAATGGCTGCCCAAACCGTGCGAGCCCGCCGTGCTGATCGTTTCGATCGAGCGGATGGCCAAACTGGCGGCTTGGCTGGCGAAAAACACACCGCCCGAGTTGGTTTCCGCGCTGCGGTCGCTTCCGGCCATTCCTTCCAATTACCAGGACATCATCGCCACCTTCCAGTCCTCCGACGCCTCGCTGCAGGAGATCGGCGAAGCGCTCGGAAAAGACTCGGGGATGACCTCGCGCGTGCTCCAAGTGGCCAACTCCGCCTTTTACGGCTACAGCAAGAAGATCACGAACCCCACGGAAGCCTCGCTGCTGTTGGGCATGGAAACTCTCAAGTCCTTGGTCCGGTACACGCACGTGCTGAACAATTTTCCACGCCCCGATGCCGGCGGAAGCGGCGCGGTTTCGGGCGGCGGATATTACACCCATGTGTTGAACAGCTTTCCGCAGGCCGCAGCGGCGAACGCCGTTTTCGAAAAAGTCTGGCGGCACAGCCTCGGCGTCGCGGCGGTGGCGCGGGAGATCACCCAGCGGCACACGCAAGACGAGGCCCTGGCCGAGGAGGCGTTCACGGCGGGGTTGCTGCACGACATTGGGAAGCTGGTGCTTTGCTCGATCAAGCCGGAGGAATACCGCGAAGTGATGCGCCAGGCCTACGAGGCCAAGTCGGCGGTCCACCGGGTCGAGCGGACCAATTTGGGCGTGACACATGCGGAGACCGGCGCGCTCTTGCTCAGCTTGTGGGGCGTTCCCTGTCCAATTCTCGAAGCGGTGGCGTGGCACCATGATCCAAGCGAAAGCGGCGCGAAGCGCTTCTCGGCGCTGACGGCCGTGCATGTCGCCAACGTGGCCGAACATCGGCGCAATCTGGCGGAGGACGCGCGGGCGCATCCCGTCCTGGATGAGCGGCACCTGGCGGACATCGGTGTGATTCAGTTCGTGGAGGGATGGCTGAAGCTGTCCCCGGACAAGCCGAACCGGCACGAGCCCACGCCGGAAAAGGGGTATGCGGTTCAACGGGCAGCGCCACCACCACCCCCGGCGCCGCCGGCCGATTCGGAATCGGCTCCGGCTTGGCTTTGGGCGGTGATCGCGGGGACCGCCGCGATCCTGGCGTGGCTCATTTTCTTCTAGCGGCGCGCCGTCCCTGTCCGAATATTTCCCCCCTGTGGAACACCCAATTCCCAATCCGTGGATGATCATCCCCTTCGGGGCGTTGCTTCTGCTGATCGCGCTGGCGCCGCTTTTTTTCGCGCAATGGTGGCATCATCATTATCCAAAGGCGGCGTTGGCCCTGGGGGCGGTGACCGTGGCATATTATTTGTTTGGCCTGCAGGCGGGCCATCGGGTGGTCGAGGCCGCGCACGAATATTTCAGCTTCATCGCCCTCATCGGCTCCCTTTACGTCGTCGCCGGCGGGATCCATATCACCGTCAAGGGCGAAGCCACGCCGTTTGAGAACGTCAATTTCCTGCTGCTGGGCGCGCTGCTCGCCAATGTGGTCGGCACCACCGGCGCCTCCATGCTGCTCATCCGCCCGTGGATGCGGATGAACAAATACCGCGTCACCGGGCACCACATCGTCTTTTTCATCTTCGTGGTCTCCAACCTGGGCGGCTGCCTGACGCCGATCGGCGACCCGCCCTTGTTCATCGGTTACCTGAAGGGAGTGCCCTTTTGGTGGGTGGCGCAGCATCTCTGGCCCATGTGGCTTGTGGCGCTCGGCTCCATCCTCGCGGTCTTCCTCGCCCTCGATTATCGAAATTACCTCGCCGCGCCCAAAAAAGTCCGCGCCGCCCTGGCCGAGCCGCCGGACACATGGCGCTTTGAGGGCGGCGGAAACGTGTTTTTCCTGCTCATGATCCTGGGCTCCGTTTTTGTTCAAAAACCCCTGTTTGTCCGCGAAGCCATCATGGTCGCCGCCGCCATTGGCTCCTATTACACGACGCGAAAATCGGTGCATGAGGCCAACGACTTCAACTTCGGGCCGATCCGGGAGGTGGCGATCCTGTTCATCGGCATCTTCGCCACGATGCTGCCCGCGCTGGACTGGCTGGGCGCGAACGCAGGGAAGTTCGCGGGCGCCTCGCCGTCGTTTTTCTACTGGGGTTCCGGCCTGCTGTCCGCCTTCCTGGACAACGCCCCCACCTACTACTCGTTCCTGATGGCGGCCGGGGGTGTGTTCATCACCCCCGAAGCCTTGGACCAACTTCAGCAGTTGGCTCAGAGCAACGGGGCGGGCCTGGCCTTGGCGGCCGAGCCCATCCGCAACGCCTTCGCCGCGCTGCGGCGCTCGCACCCCGAATTGCTCGGCGCCGGGGTGGTTGATCCCGACCACCTGCGCGTGGCGTACCTGCTGGCCAACGCGGCGCCCGCCCGCGCGGTCGCCGCCATCAGCGTCGGCGCCGTCTTTTTTGGGGCGATGACTTACATCGGCAACGGCCCCAATTTCATGGTCAAAAGCATCGCCTTGCAGAACAAGGCGCACGCCCCCGGGTTCATCGGCTACTCTTGCAAGTTCGCCATCCCATTCCTCCTTCCGGTCTTGGTCCTGATCTGGCTCCTTTTCTTCCGTTAAGTTTTCTTAACTTTTGGGGCGGACATCTGTAACCTGTTCGTCACCGTCCGTGTCATCACGAATGAAATGGTTCGAAACAATTCGCGGCGCGGCTGGTCTTAACCACGGGCTTGCATGGTTCACGAAACGAAGTTTTTGATTCCCGCGGAGAAGGCGGCCGCCGTGCTGGCGTGGGCGCGCGCGCAAATGGAGCCGGACCCCCACGGCCACGGCCCCCATGGCGACGAGTATTTGGTCCAGAGCATTTACCTGGACACGCCGCAATGGCATGTCTTCCGCAAAGTCTCCTCCTATGGCCGGGCCAAATACCGGGTCCGCCGCTACGGTTCGGAGCCGTGGATTTTTCTGGAGCGCAAATTGAAGCGCGGCGGCATCGTGCGCAAGCGGCGCACCACCATCGATCTGGAGGCTCTGCCCACCTTCAACCAGCTCCCGGATGGCCAATGGTATGACCGCCGCCTGCAGCTCCGCCAGTTGGTCCCCACCTGCTTCATCCAATATGAGCGCGTGGCCCGCCAGAAGATGACCAGCGACGGCCTGCTGCGGCTGACGGTGGACCGCGCCTTGGCGTTCAGCGCCGAGGTGGGCTGGACCTGGCCCCAAAACGGCGCCACGCCCTTCCTGCCCGAATCCATGATCCTCGAGCTGAAATACCTGCATATGCCCGCGCTGGCCAAACGCTGCATCGCGGATTTCAACCTCAATCCCGGCCCGGCCTCCAAATATCGGATGGCCCTCCGCGCCTCCAGTTTGGCCCCCCAGATTCTGGCGCTGGACCCGGACGCCGCGCGGCCCGAGCTGGATGGTGAAATGGCGGCCGATCCCGCCTTGCGCGTCGCCTGATGAACTTCACGGGCAATGGCGCGCTGTCGGTGGACATTCCATGGGAAGAGATGGGCCTGCGGCTGGTCGCGGCTTTTGTCGGCGGCGCCTTGGTCACGGCCATCTACAAGGGGACCCGCCCGGCGGCCCATGTGAACCCCTCCTTTCCTCCCACGCTGGTCCTGCTCGCGATCCTCATCGCCATGGTCACACAGGTCATCGGCAACAACGTGGCCCGCGCCTTCAGCCTGGTGGGCGCGCTTTCCATCGTCCGCTTCCGCACGGTGGTGCGCGACACGCAGGACACCGCGTTCGTCATTTTTGCGGTGGTCGTCGGCATGGCGGCGGGCGCGGGCAGCTACCCGATCGCCGGGCTGGGCTTGCTCATTTGCGGGATCGCCGCCGTGGTGGTGCGGGCCAAGACCGATGGCGGATGGGTGGACACCGAAAGCTCGCTCACCCTCCGCATCGGCCTCGGCGTGGACGCCAAAGCCGTCCTCGCGCCCGCGTTCGAGAAAAACGTCGCCCGCCACGAAGTCCTCAGCGTGGCCACGGTCCGCCAGGGCGCCGCGCTCGATTATTCCTACCGCATCCGCCTGAAGCCCGGCTTCCATCCGGACGCCTTCGTCAAGGAGCTGAACCAGCTCGATGGCGTCCAGAGCGTGGACCTGCGCCGGTGCGACCCCGAACCGCCCTAGCCGGGCGTCATTTCACGTTCTGTTTCTTGGGGAATGGAGAGTAATCCTGGCCCTTGTGGACGACGGTCGATTTGCCTTTGGCATGAACCACGACCGAGCCTTCGACAATCCTCACCGTCCCGTCCGCTGAGATGTCGTATTCCGTTCCGCGGATTTGCACCACCCCAACTGGCGTCCGAACGAGGTAGCTGGACGCCGCCGCCATCTTCTTGACGCTCCCGAGAATCCGGCCTTTCTGCAGGTCGATCATCGTGTTGATGACTTTCTCGATTCCGGTGTTGACCAATTCCAGCCGGACAATCTGGATTGTCGAATTCTCAGTCAACCGGAGGACTGGGCCGTTCTCTCCCAGGAAAAGGTCGGCTGAACTGTTGGGTCCGGCCTTCGCGAGGGATCCTTCCGTCAATGGGGTTCCAACACGCGCTTCCGGCCAGGTTTGCCCTTGGTTCGTCGAGTAAAAGGCGTCCCCGCGAACCGCCCGGACAATGGCCTTGTTTTTGATCCCTCCGATTGATTTTGCTTCTTGCTGTTCCCAGAGCGACGTTCCCGAGGCCCCATGGACGCTGGGCGAGTGTCCCGCAAATTTCCCCGAACTGGCGCAGCCCGCCACCAGCAGGGCTCCCAGACAAACCAAGGCGATGTTTTTCATGGATTCACCTCAAGTGATTCGCAATTCCCGGGCCATTCTCAAAGTTGAAACCACCCCAGCGCTTGGTTTTTGCCGACGCTCCGCGTGCCGGCAATCGCGGCGGTGATGTATTCCTTGGCCTTCGCCACCGCGCGGCGCAGGGGCAGCCCCAGGGCAAGATGCCCGGTGATGGCGGCGGAATAGGTGCAGCCAGTCCCATGCGTGGCCACGCCCTTCACAAACGGCGCGCTGAGCATCAGTTCCTCCGCCCCGTCGTAATAAAAATCGATGGCCTCCCGCAGGCCGCGCAGGTGGCCGCCCTTGACCAGCGCCGCGCATCCGTATTGTTCGTGCAGCGCCTTGGCCGCGAGCCGCAGATCCTCGGGCGACGTCAGCTTCGCCCCCAGCAGCGCCTCTGCTTCATCGATGTTCGGGGTGATGAGCGTGGCGAGGGTGAACAGACGCCGCAGCGCCGCCATGGCCCCGGGTTGGAGCAGGCGCCCCCCGCTCGTCGCCGCCATCACCGGGTCAACCACCAGGGGAATCTCCCGCTCGAACAGGAATTCAGACACCACCTCGATCACGCCGGTGGAAAAAAGCATCCCGGTCTTGATGGCGCGCGGCGGGAGTTCCGCGAAAACCGCCTCGAGCTGCTGGCGCACGAACGCCGGGTCCACCGCGATGGAACCCAGGACCGCTTTCGGGTTCTGCGCGGTGAGGCAGGCGACGACGGACGTCCCATGCACACCGACGGCCGCGAAGG
Organism: uncultured Verrucomicrobiota bacterium; assembly: GCA_964611245.1. GTDB lineage: Bacteria > Verrucomicrobiota > Verrucomicrobiia > Limisphaerales > SXQI01 > CAZSXX01. The sequence continues at coordinate 8,608 of CAZSXX010000188.1, forward strand.
CCTTCAAGTCCGCCTGGAGGCCCGCCCCGCCCCCGCTGTCCGATCCCGCGATGGTCAGCGCCGTCTCTTGTTTGCGCACCCGCTTATCCTGGGAGTTTCCGTGCGCCTTTGCGTAAAAAACGGCGGGGCAGGCAAACACACGGTAACATGCCTGCGCCCGCTTTCCTTCAACAGGAAGGAAAAT
>CAZSXX010000189.1:0-8727 GCA_964611245.1 uncultured Verrucomicrobiota bacterium
TGGGCGGCGGCTCGCCGAAGAACTTCATGCTGCAGACCGAACCGCAAATCCAGGAGGTGATGGGGATCCAGGAGAAAGGGCACGACTATTTCCTCCAATGCACGGACGCGCGGCCGGACACGGGCGGGCTTTCCGGGGCGACGCCGGCGGAGGCGGTGAGCTGGGGCAAGGTGGATCCGGACTCGCTGCCGGACTGCGTGGTGGCCTATGTGGATTCGACGATCTCGCTGCCGCTGCTGACGGCGTATGTCCTGAGCCGGGTGAAGCCGAGGAAGCAGAAGCGGCTCTATGACCGGCGCGATGAATTGCTGGACAAGGTGCGCGCGCTTTACCTGAAAACCGGCACGGTCTCGAAAATCAAGACCAGCCGGAAAATCGCCAAGCGGGCGTCGTCGGTGGGGTTGGGCGGGGACAACAAGACGCTGGACCGGGATCGGTGAGGGCGCGGCGGTTTATTTGGCGCGGGAGCCCTCCCATTCCAAGGTGGTCCAGTCGCCGGACCAATCGGACTCGACCTTTCCTTTGAGGGAATCGCCGGAGATTTTGGCTTTGTACTTGGAGGTGATGGTCCGGCCTTCCCGCTCGCGCACGACTTTGAACGCGATTTCGTCGCCCATGACCCTGCCGTCCTCGATGCCGGATTCGTTGGAGCCGCGCGCGACGTTGCCGGTCAACTTTTCGCCGTCCTGCTTGAGGGTGAGGGTCCCTTCCATGCGATTGCCATCGGGCAGGGTGATGGCGCAGTTCCAGGCGCCCGCGACCAATGTTTTCGCGGGCAGGCGCTTTGCTTCCCAATCCCAACTGCGGCTTTGGCCCTCGCGGTCCAACTCGATCTTGCCGACCAACTTGTCGCCGGCGATTTTGCCTTTGTATTGGACGACAAAGGTTTGCCCTTCCCGCTCGCGCTTGATCTTGAAGGCGACGTCCTCGCCCTTGACTGTCCCTTCGGAGATTTCCGCTTCGCCGAGGCGCCCGGTGACCGTGCCCGTGAGTTTGCCGTCCTCCTGCTTGAGCTTGGCGGTCGACTCGATGGCGTCACCATTTTGGGTTGTGAAAGTCCATTTCCATGAGCCGGTGGCGTTTTCCGCGGCGATGGAAAGTGAGGCGGCGGGAAGGGCGGCCGCGAGCCCGAGAAGGAGCAGGAGTTTTTTCATGTTGAATGGGTTTGTGGCAAGAGCGTCCAATCGGTGCATGTGGCGCGTGAGCGGACATGGGAAACCGGGAACCCGCCCACGACACCCATCGTGAGGCGGAAATGGCCCGCGTTTCCGGGTTGACCGCAGCTCGACAATTCGGCTACGTTTGCAGCCTATCACCTCGGAGATACGAAGAAAGTTTTTTATGACAAATGAGTCCAAGAACGGCGCAGGATCACGCCGGAGTTTCATCCAGAAAACCGCGGGTGTGGCGGCGGCTGTCGCGGTCACGAACCTGTTCAAGACGCCCGTTTATGGGCAAAACCAGGCGCCGTCCACCGGCAAAGTGTTGGGCGCGAACGACCGGATTGCGGTCGGATACATTGGGGTGGGCGGACAGGGCTTCAACGCCCATGTGCGCCAGATGAAGGAGCACGCGGCCTCCCACAACATCGTCCAAGTGGCGACGTGCGACGTTTCCAAGCACCGCGCGGACGAGGCCCGGGATTTTATCCGCAAAGGAGGGGGCCAGTGCGAAAGCTACACGGATTACCGGAAGCTGCTGGAGCGCAAGGATATCGACGCCATCGTTTGCTCCACCGTGGACCATTGGCACACACGTGTGTGCGTGGACGCGATGAACGCCGGCAAGCATGTCTATGTCGAAAAGCCGATGACCCGCTACCTTGGGGAGGCTTTCGAGATTTACGATGTCGTCAAGAAAACCGGGAAAATCCTGCAGGTCGGGTCGCAGGGCTGCTCGGACATGAAGTGGCACAAGGCGGCGGAATGGGTCAAGGCGGGGAAGATCGGGCAAATTGTGATGTCGCAGGGATCTTACATGCGCAACAGCCCGAAAGGCGAATGGAACTACCCGATCCAGGACTGGGCGACGTCGCAGGACATCGACTGGAAGACTTGGATTGCGCCGGTGCACAACAAGATTGACTTCAACCCGGACCATTATTTCCGCTGGCGCAAATACCAGCCGTACTGCGCGGGCCTGCTCGGCGACCTCTTCCCGCACAAGCTGCATCCGTACATGCTGGCGACGGGCAACCCGGAGTTTCCGACCCGCGTCGCCTCGGTGGGCAACAAGTCGTTCCACACCGACAAGAACACGCCGGGGACACCGGAACGCGACGTGCCTGAAATCGTGCAGCTCATCGCCGAATTCCCGAGCGGCATGGTGATGCACATCACCAGCAGCACGGTGAACGAAACGGGCACGCAGGAACTGATCCGCGGGCACAAGGCCAACCTTTACATGAACGGCAACCGGGTGGAATTGAAGCCCGAGAAGGCGTTCGCCGAGGAGATCGACGCGGAGAACAGCGAATCGTTCCCCGGGGAAACGGTTCCGCCGCACCACAAGAATTGGTTTGATTCGATCCGCGCCAACAAGGAGCCGAACGCGGGCATTGAGTTGGCCGTGCGGGTGCAGACGGTCATTTCGCTCGCGGAAATGTCCGAGCGGTTGAGCATCATGTGCAACTTCGACGAGAAGACGCGCAAGATCACGATCGGCGACGGCAAGACTATCAAGGTCCAGGAGATCAAGCCCCTCACCTACGGTTCGCAGGAACTGTCCTGAGTCCTGATCCGGTTTTTCAGACGGGGTTTCCCTAACCGGAAACCCCGTTTTCATTTTGCGCCAGCTTGATTCCATTTGAAAATCGGCGGGCGCCTGAGACATTGGAACCGTTGCCTATGGATCCCAGCCAATCGTATCGCGGCATCCCGTCCCTGGCGGGCATTTGCACACTGGAGGAGGCCATGAAGCCGGGCCTTTCGGTGGAGGAATGCGTGCGCCGGCTCAAGCGCCACCACTACGCGTTCAAGCGCCTGCACCAGATTTTCACGGCGCGCATCACCTCCGAGCCCGTGTATGAATTGAAGATGGCGTTCAGCCTGCACGCGCACCACTGCGCGGAGCATGCCACGGCGTTGCGAAAGCGGGTGGGCGAAATGCGCGAGCCGCCGCTGGGCCTTGACGCAGTTCCGGACGCCAACTTGGAGGTTTTTTTTGACGAGATCCTGAGTTCACCGACGACGGAGGAGCTTTTGGTTGGGGTGTATGAAAAGGCCCTCCCCGTCCTCCATGCGGCGCTGGAAGAGCACCTGCGGGAGACCAATCTTCTGGCGGACCATCCCAGCGTGCGAGTTTGCCGATTTGCGATGCTGGAGGTCAGGGAGGCGATTGAGTTCGGCCAACAAGCCATCGCCGCCGTTGTTGGCGACGAAGCCCGCGCGCGCATGGCGGGGTGGACCGCGCTGCTGGACGACTGCCTTTGCGCGGCGGGCGGCCTGTCAGGAACAAAACCGGCCGAGGCCGGGCAGCCGGTCCCCGTGCGCCAACACTCGGCGAGGCCATTCCAGTTTGACGGCTTTCCAAAACGGGACGAGCGGTTTCCCGATCCCTACAACATGGGGGTCAACGCCGAGGTGTTCCTGTACGACGGGAGATTCCCGGCGGAGCCGAAAACGCTGATGATGTTTTACAAGCGGCTGCGGGAAATCGACGTGCCGGAAATGATGGCGAGCATCATCATCGAAACGCCGGGGAAGCCGTGGGCGTACTACGCGGACATGACGCGGCAGCTTTGGGACGAGGCGCGGCACGCGATGATGGGCGAGGTGGGGTTTGCGGCGCTGGGGGTGAATTGGCGAAAGGTCATGGTCAACTTCACGTGGTCGATGGCGCTGAACACGCAGCTCAAGCCCATCGAGAGGCACGCGGTGCTTTACTATATCGAACAGGGGCTGATGCCCAAAAATGGGAAACGCTTTGAATGGGAAGTGGCCCAGGCGTCCCACAACCCGCTGTCCGCGCTGTTCCAGGATTACGATTGGGCGGACGAAGTGCTCCACGCGCGCATTGGGCGGGACTGGTATTTGAAGGAGTTCGACGACGCGAAGCGGGCGGTGCAGTATGGCGACGAATGCTGGTCCAAAGTGTTGATGGGCTGGGAATCCTGGCGCGAAAAGGGGCTGACCCAGCACCGGAATTGGTGGCCGGATGTGTATGCCGAAGCGTGCCGCCGATGGAACGTGACGCCTGACCCTGATGTTCTAAGCTACAACACCAGTTACCAAACAGTCCGCGCCGACCTGAAAAACATTTCCGCGTCCGCGTAGCAGGAAATTCGAGCGACCGCGCGTTTCCAAGGATCCCTGAGGGTCCCAGTAAATCGGATCCAGAAAAACAGGGAATGGACGGCCGCTTGGAGGAGGGTCTGGAACAACAATCGCCTTTGAATCATCAGCGCGATCAAGTAGCTTTCAACCGTGAGAGCCACTTTGCAGGCCGATGAAAAAGGGATTCTCCACGTGCCTCCCGCATTGTTGCCGAACGCGGGCCCAAGCGCCATTTACAAAATCGACCTCGAAAATGGAAGCTTGATCGTTTCGAACACGACCGAACCTTCGCCTGCGGCTTCTTTCGGAAAAACTCAGACTCCAGAGGAACGGGCCGACGCGTTTCTCCGCTGGGTTGAGAGCCTGCCGCCGGGACCCGGTTTGCCGGACCACGCGGTCAGCCGTGACAGCATCTACGATTGATGCAACTCGTAGCCGACACCAACATCTGGCTGCGAATCGCCGATGACCAAGCGATTCAACATTCCGCCGCGAAAGGCGCCGTCCGCCACCTGCTTGCCGCCCGCAGCGAGATTTTTCTGACTCCCCAGAACTTGGTGGAATTCTGGGCTGTCGCGACACGCCCGCGCGAAGCCAACGGCTTGGGATGGACCATTGATGACACCGACAACGAACTCCGTAATTTGCGGGGACAATTTGCCCTGCTCCCTGAGAACAACGCCATTTTTCAAACTTGGCTGGACCTGGTGCGGTCTTGCAGAATCACTGGCAAGCGGGTGCATGACGCAAGGGTGGCGGCGCAGATGATGGTCCACAACATCCCGCGAATTCTGACGTTCAACACCCATGATTTCCGCCAATTCCCAGCCATAACCGCATTGACGTGCCAGGAAGCCCTTCTGATTGGGTAGGAGCACTCGGAGAATTCCGCCGTTCGCCGGGCGTTCGGGTAACGTTGGCCATGAAATTGCAAATTGCCAATTTCCCAAAACTCATCACCATTTCCCAACACCATGAAACGAATCTTCACCGCCGCCACCCTCGCCGCCGCGAGCCTCACGATTTACGCCGACCAATTCACCGTGTTTGTCGGGACCTACACCGGCGCGGGGACCAACGCCAGCAAGGGGATTTACAAGTTCAACTTTGACGCGAAGTCCGGGGCCGCCAGCGCGCCGGAGCTGGCCGCCGAGGTGTCGAACCCCAGTTTCCTGGCGGTCCATCCAAACGGGCGGTTCCTTTATGCGGTGAATGAGACATCCGCGTTCGCGGGCAAGAAGCAGGGGGCGGTGAGCGCGTTTTCGATCAACCCGTCGACGCGGATGCTCACGGCGCTGAACCAGCAACCGGCGGTGGGCGACGGCCCGTGCCACATCAATGTGGACCGGGCCGGAAAGAATGTGCTGATCGCCAATTACGGCGGAGGATCTGTCGCGGCGCTGCCGATTGACGGGGATGGCGGGCTCAAGCCAGCGAGTTCGTTCGTCCAGCACACCGGGTCGGGCGCGACCGCGCGGCAGAAGGCGCCCCATGCGCATTCCATCAACCTTGACCAGTCCGGCGGGCATGTGTTCGTCGCGGACCTTGGGCTCGACAAGGTGATTTCTTATCGTTTTGACCCGGCGGCCGGGAAGTTGACCGAAAGCGGCTTTGTCTCAGTCAAGCCAGGGTCCGGCCCGCGCCACTTCACCTTCAGCCCGGACTTCAAGCGCGGGTTCGTGATCAACGAGATGAACTCAACCGTGACGGCGTTCAACTATGACGGGAACGGAAAGCTGACGGAGTACCAAACGCTTTCGACGCTGCCGCAGGAAACGCCCGGGAACAGCACGGCTGAGATCGTCATCCATCCAAACGGGAAATTTCTGTATGGCTCGAATCGCGGGCACAATTCGATTGCCGTGTTTGCGATCGACGCGAAAAGCGGACAGCTCACGCGGATTCAAAATGAGAGCACGCAAGGAAAGACCCCGCGCAATTTCGTGATTGATCCGACCGGAAAGTTTTTGCTCGCGGCGAATATGGACAGCGACAACATCGCCATCCTTTCGGTCGACCCGACGACGGGAAAGTTGGCCTTCACGGGAAAATCAATCAAGGCGGCGAGGCCCGTTTGCCTGCGCTTTTTGAGGCAGTGACGGACGCTGCGAGGGTCAGGCCATCGCCGAGCGGGTCCGCCGGACCAACTCGTTGTCCGAATCGCCGGAGCCGCGCAGGAAAAAGGCGCTGGCGGCAAGGTAGCGGTCCCGCCAATCTGGGGCGATGGCCAGGTAGTCCTCCATGATGGCGGCCGAGTATTTGTAGTCGTGGGAATCGCGGCCTTTCATGAAGATCAGCCGCCGTCCGGCGTCGGCGAACGCTTTCGGGTCCCCTTGGCCCTGGAGCCATCCGAGAATTTTGCGGGAGGCGGCGAGTTTGTCCTTGCTGACCTCCGCGAAGATTTCCTCGATGGCGCCATTTCCGGTGGCGTTCGTGGCGAGCGGTTCGAGGGTGTCCAAGTGCGTGCCTTTGTCGGCGCTGTTGCCTCGGAACAGGGGCATGAAGGCGGCGTTCTGGAGGAGCAGGAGGCGGCGGGTTAGCTCGTCCCGGCAATGGCGCCATGAATAGTGGGCCGCGTTGGTGAAGGTCGTCGCGTGCAGCGCGAGGATGCCGGGCTGGCGCATCAGCAACTCCCCTGCCCCGTCGAAAATCCCGTCCCAGACGGACTGCGGGCCGGCTCCGCGGTTGAGCAACTCGACCACTTTGGCGCTGGCGTCCACGGCGGAGCCCGAGCGGATGACATGGAGCATCTCGCGGGTTGCGGCCGCGTCGTTGGCGCCGTCCAGCCACCCGGATTTTATTTCATTGGCGAGCTCGAGATTCCTCCGGTAGGGACGGTCGGGGGGCAGGTCCGATTGGGCGGGATTCGCGTCGCGCAGGCGGTCGAGAATGGCGTGGACGAGGGAGCGCAAGACGGGTTCGGCGTGCCGCCAACCGATGACTTCCAAAGTCCTGAAACTGTTGGCGACGAAAATTTCCTTGTGCCCAATCTCGCGGAAATCCCGCGCCCCGTAACGCGCCAAAATGTCATAGATTTCGTGGGCGCCCGCCGTTCGGCAAAGCCCGACGATGGCGGCGTCCGCCGCCGCTTCATCCCAACGGTCGAGCGCGTCGATCAAGGCCTGGCGGGCTTTGTGGCTGGGCGGGACGGCGGCCTGATCGACCGCCGCCATGGTCCAGTCACCCTCCTGAACGTCGCGGGCCTGGGAGGACTTGAATTGATCAATGGCCCAGAAGATGGGCAGCCACCGTTCGGAATCGGGGGAGGCGAGGCTGGCCAAGTGGGCGGAGTTCACGACAAGGACGGCGTGAAATTTGAAGCCGACCGGACGGGGCTGAATGTTGCGAATCCCGGCGAGGAACAGGGCGCCGACGATTTCAGGATAACTGACGCCGCGTCGGATTTTCAAAGCGACCTCCTCCAGGACGCGGTCGCGGGGAGTTTCCTCGAGCAGGCGAACGAGGGGCTCGACGTCGCGGTGAAACATGACGGAATCACGCGGGAGCTTTGCTTCGGCCGCGGTCACCCTTGGAAGCCCGAACGAACTGGCGCATCCGACGGCGACGCCCATCCCCCGCAAAAAGGCCCGGCGCTTGATCATTCCACGGTTGTAGCCCCGCCGGCCCGGAACGTCAACTGGATCAAGCTCAGAATGAGATATTTACAAAAGGCAAGCAAAACTTTAAAAAGAGCGCCATGAATCCTGCGAAACGGTCGTTTTCGGGTCGGTTTCTCGCGATTTCAGCAGCCCTCCTCTCGGGCGCCACGGCTGCGGCCAGCGAGGCCGACATAAAAATCCCCAACCTGAGCGCGGTGCAATTCCAAGTGTTTGGATCGAGCGTGAGCGGAGTTCTCCTTTTGTACGCCGGGCTGGCCGTGTGCGTGCTGGGGATGGTTTTTGGATGGATGCAGTACCTCCAGACGAACGCGCTGGAGGTCCATGGCTCGATGCGGAGCGTCTCCAACACGATCTGGGAGACGTGCAAAACTTACATGATCCAGCAAGGGAAGTTCCTGGCGGTGCTGTGGGTGTTGATCGCCGCGTGCATCGCCTATTATTTTTTGATCCTGCAGCACAGTTCCGCGGGGCATGTGCTACTCATTTTGCTGGCGTCGATTCTTGGCATCCTCGGCTCCTATGGCGTCGCCTGGTTCGGCATCCGGATCAACACGCAGGCCAACTCCCGGGCGGCCTTCTCGGCGCTGCGCGGGAATCCGCTGAACACGCTGAACATCCCGCTGAAGTCGGGCATGAGCGTCGGGCTGCTGTTGGTGAGCGTGGAGCTGTTCTTCATGATCTGCATCCTGGTTTTCCTGCCGACGGAGCTGGTGGGGCCCTGCTTCATTGGGTTCGCGATCGGCGAATCGCTGGGGGCGAGCGCGCTTCGGATTTGCGGGGGGATATTCACGAAGATCGCGGACATCGGCGCGGACCTGATGAAGATCGTTTTC
>CAZSXX010000190.1:0-8707 GCA_964611245.1 uncultured Verrucomicrobiota bacterium
CTCCCCATTCGCCATTCCTGCTTACTAAAAACAGGTCTATCGTCTCTTTCAAAGTGCCGTTTTCATAAACGAACATGGCGACTTGCCCCATTTCGAGCGCAGGTTCAAACTTATAACGCCTCGAGTCAGAAAGGAGCTGTTCTCTTGTCTTGGGCACAATTGCTACACTTAATCCAAGGACAGGGCGCAAACTGATTGGAGATTGCATTCTCCGTAGTTCGATGCTGGGAAATGCAGCACGGACCGATTTCAAACTACCAGCGGAAACACCGGAAACAACCACCTGCGACTTACTTCCACGCGCACTGCTTAGATACTCAAGAAGTGCTGCCTCCTTAATGCGCTCCTCGACCAGATCGTCGCTCCTTTGCAGCCGTGTGCAACCTATTTGCGCGCCGCACAGGATGCAAAAAAGGATAATGAAAAAAGACTTTGCCATGCGACCCTATTGTGCAAGAGACGTTAGTTTGTCACAGTAGTTGCAGTCTGGTTCTCCCCCGCTAACCCTCGCGTCTTCGAACATTAAATTGGATGACGACGGCTCGTGGCCGCTTCCCATACAGTAACTGTCAAAGGCGTTGGTGATCGCGATGCCGTCCAACGTCCCGCCGATATTCGTTTCCACCAGCACGCTGCCGCCGAAATGGAAGATGTTGCTCGTGATCGTCCCGTTGAACGCGATTGAATTCAGCCGCCCGCGCCGGTCGTAAAGATTCGTCACCCCCGGCGTCACGCCGTCATTGTAAGCCGTCGTCCAAAGATCGCCCGCGTCGTTATACGCGTAAGTCGTCGTCAACCGCGTCGGCGTCCCCCGCGCCCATTTCCGCGTCAACAGCTTCCCGGCGTCGTTATACGTGTATTCCGGCCCGTGCGGCCAGCGTCCACGACAGCCAGGCCACCGAGGGGCTGGTGCAGGCGGGCGACGTCGTCATGTTCGGCGACAGCGCCTGCTCCGGCCAGCCGGTCCGGGACAAAATGGAGGCCAAACAAGTGGACACCGTGGTGGTGCAAAAAGGCGCGCGCGGGCGCGCCCTCAACGACACGGAAAAAGCCGAGAACCGCGAGATCTCCAGCACGCGGGCGCGGGTCGAACACGCCTTCGCGGTCATGAGCGGCCAGGCCGGGCGCATCTTCCAGAGATACATCGGGCGGGCCCGCAACCAGGCGGCCATCGAGATGATGAACCTGTGCTACAACCTCAAGCGCTACGAGACCATCCTGCGCCTCAAACTCCAGCCGCGCGCCGCCTGAGGCGCGGCCCGAAAAGCCGGGCGCGGCCAAACAAAACGCCGCCGCCAGACGCCTCGAACCCCTTCCAACCCTCCACGCAGCCGCCCACTTCATTCCGCCCGACGCCGGTCGACCACCCCAGTTTCCCCCATTTTTAATTTCAAACGCCCCGCCTCAAAAAGCGGGGTTTTTGGAAGTCCCCTAAAGAATGGAGCCAGTTGTCGGGATTGAACCGACGACCCACGCTTTACGAAAGCGTTGCTCTACCACTGAGCTAAACTGGCATCCAAAAGGCACGCAACTATCCCCCGATTTTTGATCAAATCAAGAGGAAAACCCGCGCGGGCAGGATGGCGTTTTCCGAGAGCGCTCAATTGGCCAGGGCGCCGGGGCGGGATTCCCAATGGCCGAAGCGCGGCGCGGGAATTGGAAGGTCGACCGGATAGATGAGGTAAACGGTGTTGCCGGAGTCGGCCCAGGCTTGGCGGAAGGTGTCGCGGGGGAAGGCGCGGCGGACGTTGTCGAGTTTTGTGCCGGGGTCGTTCACGATGATGTCGCCGGACTCGGTGAAGCCAACGCAGACGATGAGGTGGCCGCTGCCGGCGGTGTTGCGCCCCTTGAGGCGGTTGTAGGAGACGGAGGTGGCGACCGGCACGCCGGCCTCGATCCAGTCCTCCAGTTCGGCCACGTCGGTGAGGCGGGTGACGTAGCCGCGCATTCCCGGGAAGCTGCCGGCGAAGGCAGTGTTGAAGGGCCAGTTGCCGGTGCCGGGCCAGTTGGGGTCATGGACGGCGGCGGCCACGGCGGGGACCGGGAGGCTGAGCTCGGGGCGATTGAGGCGTTGCGCCCAGTGGTCGAGGATCATGGAGGAACAGGTGGGGCTGCACCAGATGCGGGCGCCGTCCGGGTAATCCAACTGGGAGCGGGGGCGGACGTCGACGGTTTTGCCCCAGGCGCGGCGGTTGGGCTCCAGCGCGGGGGGACGATGGCGGCTGTCGCGCAGGGAAAGCGAGAGGAATTTGAGGTCGTGCGGGCGGGCGCGGTCAAGCGTGACGCGGACCTCGATTTTCCCGCCGGGCCTGGTGGCGCGCAACAAATCGGTCTCGACCCTGCCATCCGCGTCGTTTTGGTTGGTGACGCTGTGCCGGGCGTCCTTGGACCAGACGCCGAGTTGGTAATATTTGGTCGCCGCCTCGGGATGCACGATCCGCGCCTCGACGGTGGCTTGCCCGGGACCGCTCAGGTTCCATGAGAGCACCAGCTCGTCCCAATTGACCTGCGGCTCAATCAACGGAGAAATCAGGGTGTCGCCGTCGCGGCGAAACCCGTCGAATTGGGTGTAGCCCAGGAATTGGGCGCCGCGAAAATCGGCGGCGAAGGCGCTGGGCGCCAGCAGAATCAGGAGGGCCAGCAGGGAGCGAATCATCGTAACGCCAAGGTCCACGCGAGCGCGCTGAAAGTCACGAAAAAGATGAGGGCGAACCGGTCAACGGGGCGGTTGCGAATCCAGCGGGCGGGCAGGACGGAGAGGAGGGCCCCGAGGATCAGGCCGGCGACAAACCCCGCGAAATGGGCGAGGACATCGGAGTTGGGGCTGACGCCAAACATGACAAAGATGAGGATGCCGGCGCCGACGCCGCTGAGGACGTAGCGGGCGGCCTTGGGATTGGAGCGCCAGAGGCTGATGGAATGCATGGCGAGGATGCCGAGGGCGCCCATCATCATGCCCGAGGCGCCCAACCCGACGTAGGGCCGGGAGTAGAGGGCCAAGCCGGCGACGTTTCCGGCCGCACCGGCGAGCAGGGTCGCCAAAAGCGTGAGGCCCGCCCCAAACCGCCCCATGGCCAAGCCGAGCACGAGGAGGCCAAAGGTGACGTTGGCCATCAAGTGCGCGAGGTCCCCATGGAGGAAGACGGCGGTGAAAAGGCGCCACCATTGGCCGTCCAAAACTTTCAGGCTGTCCATCGCCCCCTGGACCGGCAGCAAAGGGGCCTGATAGGCGCCGAGCGAATGGATCAAGGCCAGCAACACGCAGAAGACGACCGCGCCCCAATGGAGCTCCAAGTCGGCGCCCGGGAGTTCTTTGCGCCAGTTCCAGCCGCGGTTCTCCGCGCGGTAGAGGCGGATGGAATCCTGGGCGCGGGCCAACTGGTCCGGAGGGACGCGCAAGAGCCACCGTTCCCGCTCGGGGGAGCGCTCAATGGTCGCCTCGATGCCCTGGCTGGCCAGGACCAAGCTCCAGTCCATGGCCTGCCGCCGCGAATACGCGGGGATTTCGGCCAGGGCCGGCAGCGGTTCTGGAGCGGTTGGAGACATTCTGTCGCGGGTCAATTAAGCACATTGTTCGGACCCGCGAAAGCCCGGGGTGTTCAAAAATTGGCGTGGGCGGGGGACGCCATGGCCGACGGGAGTTCTTGAGGGGACGGTGCATCGAGGGTAGAACAACGGGGATGGCGGCATTAATCAGCGTGGCGGTGTTCGGAACGGGATCGCTTGGGAAGGAGCACGCGCGGCTGTACGCCGACTTGGCCGCCGCGGGAAAGGTGCGGTTTGCGGGGGTTTACGACGTCAATGCGGAGACGTGCCGGAAATTCGCGGACAAGCACCGGGTGACCGCCTTTGGATCGGTGGAGGAGGCGGTCGCGAATTGTTCCGCCGCGAGCGTCGTCACGCCCACAGTGACGCAGTTTGAACTGGCCCGCGAATTGTTGCGGGCGGGACGGCATGTGCTGGTGGAAAAGCCGATGACGGACAACGTGGCGGAGGCGGGCGAACTGGTGCAACTGGCGCAGGAGCGGTCGCTTGTGTTGCAGGTGGGGCATGTCGAGCGTTTCAACCCGGTGCTGAAATATTTGGAATCGGTGGCGCCGGAGCCGCGGTTCATCGAAGCGCACCGGCTGTCGCCGTTCCCGGCCCGGAGCACGGACATCGGCGTGGCGCTGGACCTGATGATCCACGATTTGGACGTTGTGCTTGCGTTCGTGAAATCGCCGGTCCAGAGCGTGGACGCGGTGGGCATCGCGGTTTTGAGCAAGAGCGAGGACATCGCCAACGCGCGGATTCGCTTTGCCAACGGATGTGTGGCAAACTTGACGGCGAGCCGGGTGAGCCCGGAGCGGCTCCGCAAGGTGCGGGTTTTCAGCGGCGGGGCGTCGCCGACCTATGTGAGCCTGGATTACCGGGCGCAGGAGGGGTTCATTTACCGGATCGCGCGGGACGGCGAGGAGGAATCGTCGCTCCTGAAGAAATTGCTCTCGGCGAAGGACTCGGCGATTGTCAGCGAATTCGGCGGGAAGCGGATTGTGCGGGAGCCGGCCCCGATTGAGAAGGATGAGCCGCTGAAGCTGGAATTGCAGAGCTTCATCGATTGCGTGCGCGCGCGGGTGGCGCCGGTGGTGACCGGGGAGCAGGGAAAACGGGCGCTGGACCTCGCGTTTGAAATCACGCGGCAGATCCAGACGGCGGGTTGACCCATCTGGCCTTTATTTTTTTATGGCAGGATTGATAGCGATTGTGGGGCGGCCCAATGTTGGGAAGTCGGCCTTGTTTAACCGGATCATCAAGCGGCGCATCGCGATTGTGCATGATGAGCCGGGGGTGACCCGGGACCGCGTGATGGCGGAGGCGGAGTGGGAGGGGAAAAGCTTCACGCTGGTGGACACGGGCGGGATCGGGCTGTTGCGCGGCGAGAAGGCGGCGGACGTCATCATGGCGGCCGCGCTGGAGCAGGTTGAGTTGGCCATCGAAGCGTCCAACGTGATCATTTTGGTGGTGAACGTGCAGGAGGGGCTGACGCCGTTGGACATCGAGGTGGCGGCGCGGTTGCGGATTTCGGGCAAGCCAATCCTGCTGGCGGTCAACAAGGTGGACACGGACTTGGCGGAGCCGGGCGCGGCGGATTTTTCGCGGCTGGGGCTGGACACTGTTTTTCCGGTGAGCGCCATCCACGGCGGCGGAATTTCCGACTTGATGGACGCGGCGCTCAAGCACTTGCCCGAGGGCGGGCTGCCAGTGGCGGATGAGAGCGCGCCGCCGGTGAACCTTGCGATTGTGGGCCGGCCGAATGTGGGCAAATCGTCGATCATCAACGCGCTGACGCGGTCTCAGCGGGTCATCGTCAGCCCGATCCCCGGCACGACGCGGGACGCGGTGGACGTTCCGTTCGAGGTTGAAACGGACGGGGTTCGGCAGCGTTACCTGCTAATTGACACCGCCGGGGTGCGGCAGGAGCGGCGGGTGGACAATTCGATTGAGTTTTACAGCGTGCGGCGGACCGATGAAGCGATCAACCGGGCGGATGTGGTGGTGTTTGTGATCGACGCGGAGTCGGGCATCACCGGGCAGGACAAGAAGATTTGCGGAAAGATCGTGGAGGGGCGCAAGGCGTGCATTGTGGTCGTCAACAAATGGGACCTTGTCTCGGAGGAGGTGCGGGAGGTGCGGGACCAGGAGATTGACCGGCGGAACCGGAAGGACCGAGGGGCCAAGCAAAAAATGTCCACGTTGGCGGAGTTCGCGGGGTGGGTGCAGGAACACCTTTGGTTTTTGGATTACGCGCCGGTGATTTTCACCTCGGCCAAGAGCGGGTTCCATTTGGACCGATTGTTGGAGGCGGTCCGGTATGTCACGGCCCAGTTGCAGCAGCAGGTGCCGACCTCGCTGTTGAACCGGACGATCAATGACGCGATCGAGCAGCGCCAGCCGGTCAGCGCGGCTGGCCATCGCCTGAAGTTTTTTTATGCCACACAGGTCCGGAAGGCGCCACCGACGTTCCTCCTGTTCGTGAACCGGGACGAACTGTTCTCCGACCAGTACCAAAAATATCTGAGCGACCAGCTTCGGAAATCGTTCGGGTTCGAGGGGTGCCCGATCATTCTGGTCCCGAAGCCGCGGCCGAAGACGATGGAGATGATCCGGCGGGACAAGCCGGACACACGCCGCCCGAGCATGGAGGGCCGGAAGCGGCGGGAGACGCGGGCGCCCAAGAAGTTCCGAGCCCGGAAATAAATGGGATTGACCGGCGGGCGAGAACTGTGATGTAACGGGCGCGTCCGCGACGGAAATCATCAAACTGCCAAACGCATGCCAGAAGCCGCCGCAAAACAGGAGTATTTGGTTGGAGTGGACCTTGGGGGGACGAAGATTCTGGCCGGCGTCTTCAACCAGCAGATCAAGTGCCTTGGCAAATCCAAGACGAGCACGAAGGCGGTGCGCGGCCCGGGGGCCGTGATCGACCGCATCGCCGCGTGCGTGCGCGACGCCATTGATGAATGCGACCTCGAATTGAAGCAGGTCAAAGGGATCGGCCTTGGGGCGCCCGGGGCGGTCGATGCGGAGGAGGGAAAGGTCATTTTCGCGCCGAATCTTGGGTGGGAAAACCAGCCCTTGACGAAGGAGTTGGAGAAAATCCTCGGCGTCCCCGTTTTCCTGGAGAATGACACGAACATCTGCGCGCTGGGCGTTTACCATGTGGAGTTCGAGGTCAAGCCGAAGACGATGGTGGGGATATTCATCGGCACGGGGATCGGCGCCGGGATCATCATCGACGGCAAATTATACTGCGGTTTCAACCACACGGCCGGCGAATTGGGGCACATGATCCTCGAAGCGGCCGGACCGAAATGCGCGTGCGGGAACCGGGGCTGCTTTGAGGCGTTCGCGGGCCGGGCCGCGCTGTTCCGTAAAATTCAGGGGCTCGTGAAGGACGGCGAGAAAACGGTCCTCACGGAGATGTTGGGGCCGGACCTGGCCGACATGCGCAGCGGGGACCTGCGCAAGGCCCTCCGCAAAGGCGACAAGTTGGTCGAGCGGGTGATTGAGGAGGCGGCCGAATACATCGGGATGGCCTGCGGCAATGTGATCAACATCCTCAATCCCCAAGTGATCGTCCTGGGCGGCGGCGTGATTGACGCGCTGGAGGACGAGATGATGGCGATCATCGTGGAGACCGCGCATGACTCCGCGCTGCAGGGAACCGACAAGGGAATCCAGATCATCGCCTCGAAGCTTGGGGACAACGCCGGAATCGTGGGCGGGGCGGTGCTGGCCCGGCGCGAAACAAAATAATCCGATGCCGACGCGGGCTGTCATCGACATTGGGACGAACTCGGTGAAGCTCCTGGTCGCGGAGGTCCAGTCCGGGTGCGTCGATCCGCTGTTTGAAGGCAGCGAACAGACGCGCCTTGGGGCCGGGTTTTATGAGACCCATTTGCTCTCGCAGGGGGCGATCCAGAAGACGGCGGAGGCCGTGCGGGCCTTCGCAAAGAACGCGGAGCGGTTCTCCCCGGTGAGCCTGCAAGTGGTTGCGACCAGCGCCGCGCGGGACGCCATCAACCAAGGTGATCTTGCCCAAGCCATTTTGCGGGAGGCGGGGCTGCCCCTGGAAGTGATCAGCGGGGAGCACGAGGCCGATTGGTCGTTCTCGGGCGTGGCCAGCCAAGCGGAGCTCACGGGCGAATCCCTGCTGGTCATGGATATCGGCGGCGGGAGCACTGAGGTCATTGTGGGCGATCATGGACAAAAGCGGGCGGGGAGGAGCTTCCAGGTCGGGACGGTGCGGCTGCTGGATAAATTGAGCCCGAGCGACCCCCCCACTGACACGGAGCGCGAAGAGTGCCTGGCCTCGCTCCGGACATTTTTCGCGGGGAAGGTTGAGCCGTTTCTCCGCAAGCATCTGCATGGCGTCCCTCCTGTTTTTGTCTCCTCCGGGGGCACCGCCTCGATTTTGGGGAGGATGAAGTGGAAGCTCAAACATTATGACCGCGCCAAGATCGAGGGGACGGTCCTGAGCGGAGCGGAGCTGGCTGGAGAGACGCGGAGATTGTGGAGCCTGCCCCTGGCCGAACGCAAACTGATCCCGGGACTGCCCGGGAGCCGGGCGGATGTGATCTTGATGGGGGCCGCGATTTTGGAGGCGGCCGCCGAAGCGCTTGGTTTCAGCGAGGTCCGCGTGAGCGCCCGGGGCCTGCGGCACGGGGCGCTGCTCCACGCCGAAAGGATGGCCAACGGCTGAGCATGAAACGGGCCTTCACGCTGGTGGAACTGCTCGTCGTCATCGCCATCGTCGCCCTTCTGGCGTCCCTGCTTTTCCCGACCGTCGCGAAGGTCAAAGCCGCCGGACGCAAAACGGCCTGCCTGAACAACCTTCGGCAGATCGGACAGGCTACCTTGCTCTACAAAGACAACTACAATGACACTTTCCCCGTCGGACAACGTGTGACGGGCGGTCTGTCATTCGCCATTGAAACGGGCTGGCCAAGGATGGTCCTGCGATTCGCGGGCGGCTACAAAACCAACGTCCAACCTGTGGTTTATATCTGCCCACTTGAAAAGCAAATCGTCCCGGGCGCTCCGTTTCAACTGCATTATTGGGCCAACCGCAATATTGTCAGCGAGGTGCAGGATGTTCCGAACGGAGGGGTACGCGGTTCTGCGATTCGTAATCCAAATGCTTACTGGATGTTTAGCGACAAGGATG
>CAZSXX010000191.1:0-8650 GCA_964611245.1 uncultured Verrucomicrobiota bacterium
ATCGCCGTGACCTTATGCTCCCCCAAAATTCCGCCTCCCTGCACCACGGTCAGGAGAGACGTTTTGGGGTCGCCTTTCCAGACCTCCTGCACGGCGAGCTTGACCCGCGTGTAAATCCTCCCCTCGGAGTCGCGCAGGATGGATTTTTCGGCCACCTTTCCGCAGACCACCAAATCCGCGCGCCGCGCCAGTTCCCGCACGCTCATCTGGATGGGCTCATTGGCGGCCAACGGCCATTGCCAGAGCGCCGCCAGCCACAAAATGACCCACACACGCATTTGAGAAATTATCGCACGAAGCAGCCCGCAAGCCAATCGCCTTGTCAAAGGCTCCCCCGTAGCGGATGTTCTATTTTCGCCGTGGACGCGGCGCCGGGAGGTCCCGGAGCCCCGGTCGAGATCGATCCGGGGCCGGGGCGCGAAAGGACGAACGGATATGGACGAAGAGATTGAGATGAAACCAAGGTGGGGCCGGCGGTTGGCGATCGCAGCGGGAGTGTTGGCGGGATTGCTGGTGGTTTTGTATTTCGTGGCCACGAGCGCGGCGTTCCTCAAGGGGGTCATCCTTCCGCGCGTGGGCAAGGAGATGAACGCGACGATCACCGTGGACGACGCGTCCCTCAGCCCGTTTTCCTCCGTCACGCTCAAGAACCTGCGGCTGCAGACGACCGGGTCCGAGCCGCTTTTGACCGCCGGTGAGGTCCGGCTCCGCTACGGGTTGATTGACATCATCAAAGGCAGGATCGACGTGGGCGAGGCCACCGTGGAGGGCGCCTCCATTCATGTGGTCACGGAGGTGGACGGCAGCAGCAATTTGGATCCCCTTCTCTCGAAGGAGAAGGTCGAGAAGGAGCCGTCCACCAAAAAGCTCGAACTCAATGTCCGGAACGTGGCGCTCAAGAATGCGTCCGTCCGGATGACCCGCAAACTGGCCTCGGGCGGGCCCAATGTCACCGAAGTGACTGGCTTGAACGTCACGCTGGACCGATTGGTGAACGGTGAGCCGAGCAAGGCGACGATCGCGGGGGACCTGCGCCTGCACAACAAGCCGCCCGGTGGATCGAATGATGTGTTGGCCGCGAAGATCTCCGGCGGCTTTGACTTCTCCCTTTCGCCAGAGATGGCTCCGGCCACGGTGAAAGGGCAGGTGCGGGTCCAGGTCGCCCAAGCGGAGGGCGCGTACGGCGACGCCTCCGGGTTGGCCGCGATCTTGGAGGCGGACGCTTCGCCCACCGCCTTGAACCAGGCGGCCCTCCGGTTCGAGCGGAACGGCCAGGCGCTTGGGCAGTTGCGCGTGAGTGGCCCGTTTGACATGGCGAAAAGCGAAGGGGTGCTGACGCTGGAGATTTTGGCGTTGGATCGCCATGTCCTGAACATCGCTGGGGCCGGGGCGGGGCTTGATTTCGCCGGGACCACCCTCAGTTCGACCAACAAGGTGGAGATCACCCGCAAGGCCACGTTTCTGTCGATCGAGGGGCGCATTGCCGGGCGGCAGATCGGCGTGATCCGGGAGCAAAAGCCGACGCCTCCGATCGACCTTGATTTCAATTACAAGGTGGCCGCCGACCTGACCGCGCAGACGGCCGCGCTGGAAAAAATCCTCCTGACCGCGCGGCATAAAAACGCGGAGTTCCTTTCCGCCGCGGTGGACCGCCCGCTCAACTTGAGCTGGGGGGAAGCCACCTATGGCTTGAAAGATTCGTCGCTGCGGCTGGCGGTGACCAACTTGAACCTTGCGGATTGGCAGGGGTTGATTGGGACCAATGCCCCCATTGGCGTCGTCAATGTGGGGCTCAACATCCTTGCGCAGGATGATGGAAGAAAGCTCGGCGTCGACGTGGCGGGGCTTGTGAGCCAGCTTAGCCTGACGGTTGGGAGCAACCGGATTGACCACACCGAACTGGCGTTCCGGTCCAAGGGAACCATCGAAAACCTAAAGAACATCAACCTTTCCGAGTATCAGGTTTCGTTGCGGTCCAACATGGTCCAGAACCTCGAGATCAAGGGCGCGCTGCGCTACGACCTGGAGAAAAACAATTTCGGAGTCCAAATCATTTCGGACGGGCTGCTGCCCAATCTCCTGGCCCAGTTCAAGGTGGGCGGCCTGAGCTCGACGTTTGGGGTGGTCAAGTTCAACGCCAACCTGACCGGCACGCCCCTTGAGTCGCAGATGTCGGGCTTCGCGCAGGTGGACAAATTCACCGGGACCGTGGGCGACCTGGCGCTGCAGGATGTGCAGGCCACGCTGGAATACACCATCGACCTGCATGAAGACATCGCCCAGATTCACCGGACTTCGCTGACCATCAACCAAGGCTTCAACCGCGGCGGCGCCATTGACCTGAACGGGCGGGTGGACACGAAGAAGATGTCGGGCAACGCCACATTCAAAATTGTGGAGTTGAACCAATTCGCGCTGTCCCCGGTGTTGCAGTCTTCACTCGGGGACAAAAAGCTCGTTTCGGTCTCGGTGAACAGTTCTGGCACGGTCGCCTTCAGCCCCGGGACCAACGAAGTGAAGGTGGGGTTGAACGTCACCAACCTCCTTGTGCAAGACCCAGCGGGATCGCTGCCCAAGGAGCCGCTGGGGATGGGCTTGAACGTGGATTCCAGCGTGCGCGGGGATTTGGTGGACATCCGCCAGCTCTCCCTGCAATTGACGCCCACGGCCCGGGCCGACAACCAGCTCCAAATCGAGGGCCGGATTGACATGGCGACCAACAAACCTGCGCCCAGCGTCCTGTCCATCAAGTCGCCCGGATTGGATTTCACCCGGTACCACGAAATCTTCGCGGGGAATTCGACCAACGCGGCCGCAGCGGCCAATCCGGCCGTCGAGTCCCCGGCGGCGGCGGTCGTGGCCGAGGAGGCTCCGCCCGTGGATTTGCCGATTCGCCAACTGACCGCGACGCTGGCGATCGACCGCATTTACCTCAAGGAGGTCGCCGTGTCGAACTGGGTGGCCACGCTGGCCATCAGCAACCAAGTCGTCACGCTCAATCCGTTGAGCCTTGGCCTCAATGGGGCCCCGGTTTCCGGCAGCCTCGCCTTGAACCTCGGGGTGCCAGGCTACACGTACGATGTGGCTCTCAAGGCGAATCAAGTCCCCCTGGAGCCGTTCGCCAACAGTTTTGCCACGACGAATGCCGGCCAGTACAAGGGCCATCTGGCCGCCGACGCCCGGATCCGCGGCGCGGGCACGCTGGACGCGAGCATCCAGAAGAACCTCCAAGGCCAAGCCAGCCTCAGCGTGACCAACCTCGACCTGCAGATTGTGGGACCGAAGCTGAAACGCATCCTGACGCCGATCGCCATTTTCCTGCGCGTGCCGGAGCTGATGCAGACCCCGATCAATTGGGTTGACGCGCGGGTGGATGTGGGCGGCGGCAAGTTCAACATCCAAAAGATGGCGGTGGAATCGGAGGCGTTTTACGCGGATGTCACGGGCGAGATCGTCATGGACAATGTCCTGACCAACTCGCCCCTGAACCTTCCAGTGGCCCTGTCGCTGCGCCGTTCGGTCGCCGAAAAGGCGCACTTGGTTAGCAACGACACCCCGGCGGACGCGAAATTTGCGCGCCTTCCCAATTTCGTCACGATCAAGGGGACGGTGGGGGCGCCGGAATCGGACATCAACAAGCTGGCGATGGCTGGTTTGTTGGCGCGAGGGGTTGGCGGCTTGGTGGGCAACCGGGTCGGGGGAGACATCCAGTCGATTGGGAATCTTTTGACCGGCAACAAAGCGCCTTCGACGAACGCCCCGGGGACGGACGCCCCGGCGGGCCTGATCCAAGGATTGGGCGGGCTCCTCCGTGGAGGGGGTTCACCGACCAACGCGCCCGCGTCCACCAACGCGCCCGCGGCAACGAATTCACCCGCGCAAAACTTTCTCAATATCTTCAAGAAAGCCAAGTGAGCGGAGCTCCGCGGCCAATTTCGCCCCATCACGCGCGGGCGGTGCGGATGCTGGCGCTCGCCACGCTTTTCTGGGGGCTCAGCTTCCCGATCATGAAGGCGATCGGAATGCTGCAACAGCAGTTGATGCCTGAAGCGTCCACTTGGTTCAGCGCGTCGGTCATTGTCGTGGCCCGCTTTGGCGTTTCCGCCGTCATCATTGGCCTGGCCTGCGCGAAGACGCTGCGGCGGATCACCCGCCTGGAAATCTGGCAGGGCGCGGGGCTGGGCTTTTTCGGGGGGATCGGCCTGCTTTTCCAGATGGATGGCCTGAACTACACCTCCGCCTCCACGTCCGCGTTTTTGACCCAAGCCTATTGCTTCATCATCCCCATCATCGTGGCGTTGCGCGAGCGGAGGCCGCCCGCGTTCCGCATCGTCTTTTGCATCCTGCTGATGATGACTGGCATTGGAATCCTGACCCGGATCGATCCCCGCGACCTGCGCCTTGGCCGTGGGGAGATTGAGACGCTCATTGGCTCGCTGATTTTCACGGGCCAGATCCTGTGGCTGGAGCGGCCGCTGTTCGCGCGGAACAACGTGAATCACTTCTCCTTCGCCATGTTCGTTGTAACCACCGTCATCGCGGTCCCCAGCGCGCTGATCACCCTGCGCGATCCGCAGGACATCCTGCGGACATTCGCCTCGCCCGCGACGGTTGGGTTGGTGGCGACGCTGATCGTGTTCTGCACGCTGACCGCCTACATGATGATGAACCGGTGGCAGCCGCACGTGACGGCCACGGAGGCCGGGCTGCTGTATGGCTTGGAGCCCGTGGCGGCGAGCATCTTTGCCCTGGTCCTGCCTGGGCTGATTTCCACGGCAGTGGGAGTTGATTACCCGAACGAGTTGCTCACCTTCCACCTGCTCACGGGCGGGTCTGTGATCATCGTCGCCAATGTGCTGTTGCAGTTGAAGCCGCCCGCGAAACGGACCGTCCCACCGGCGCCGCCCGCCTGATCAATCCGCCACGAGGCGGTAAAACCGGGCCGACCCTTCGGCGGAGGCCGTCGCCTCGTATTCGCCGTTGGCCGGTCCCGTGACGGTGGCGCCCGCCACCCGCGCCCATGGCCCGGCGGGATTGGGGGCGCTTTCCAGAAGGACGGGCGTGGCCGTGCCCGAGGCCTTGGTGAAGCGCAAGGTGACGGTCCCGGAGGCGACCGCCACGTTCTTTTGCAGAACGTAGGAGGGAGGGTCCGCCTGGGCGGTCACGGCGTGGATTGGGCCCCAGAGCAACTCGCGCGCGCCAACGACTGGCTGGAATTGAAGGAGGTAATTTCCGGGCGCGGGCGGCGTGAATTGAAAATGCGCATTCGCCCCCACGGTGACGATGGTGGGATTCACCGCCAGTTCCGCGTTGGTGATGGCGATGTCGTCCACATACCAGCCGAAACGGCCGTCGCCGGGCGAGAACCAGCCGACCAGGGGATTGACATCAAAATTGAAGCGCACCCGCACCAAGCCCCCGGCGAAACCCGCGAGGCTGGCCGATTTCGCGGAGAACGCCTTCTCCGAGTCATCGACGCCGCCGGGGATGGTGGTGCCGGCCTGCGACCAAATCGAAATCCAAGTCGCGCCATTGTCGGTGGAAACTTCAAGGCGGGCGGTTTCGCCGGCGAGGGCAATCCCGAGGCGGCTCTTGAAATCCACCTTCGCCCCGGCTTTCACGAACAGCGGGGACTTGAACTCGATCAACTGCGGATACGCCGTGCCGAAACGCGGGTCCACCGGGTCCGGATCGGTGACGTGCGCCAGCCGGAACGATTTTGCGCCCGACGCGCTTGTGTCGGAAAAAACGGTGTAGGCGCCGAATGTCGTCAGCGTGACATTGGCAGTCCCGTCCTCCGCGCCTTCGAATGGGACGGGCTGGAGCGCATAGGTCCGCTCGCGGTAGGCGGTGGCGCCAGGCAGACTGGCGGCCTGGTAAAGGTTGGCCGCGCCCGTGAAGGCAACGGACGGACCATCAACGACGGCGGCGGAAACGTAGGCGGGGGCGAAGTCGAGTTTCACATTCGCGGCCGCCACCGCCTTGGTGACGGCGTGTTCCGCCCTGCCGGCGAGGTTGAAGCGGATGGTGTGCGTTTTATTTTTGGCCACGGGAACGGAATACGCGCCGGAATGGCTGGTCACGGCGAACGCATTTTCCCCGTCAACGGTGACGGTGACCCCGCCCACACCCTCCCCGAGGTCGTAGAATTGGTTGCCGTTGAGGTCAAAGTAAGCCACGCCGGTGACGTAGTTGGTGAGGGTCGCCGGACGGCCGAAATCCTGTGTGACCACCTGGGGGCCGACCGGGTCCTCGGCGCCCACTTGGTTTGTGCCTTTGACGACGCCGATGCCGACCTCGGTGAATTGCCCGTTGTGGATGGCGTTGCGGTGGCCCGGCGGGGTTTGGATTCCGCCCGGCCCCGGGCCCCAGTCGATCTCGAATCCGGCGTGCCCATGCTCCACATTGTCGGCGCGGGAAAAAACGTTCTCGTTTCCGCCCGAGTACAGGTAACCGACGCGGTTTAAGCGATCGACCAGCGTGTCCGTCCCTGGGCCATCATGGCTTTGGATTCCATTGTCGAATTGGTATTGACTGTGCGCACGCGCGGCGACGTTCAGCTTCGCGTTGAAGGAAAGTGGGGCCACCGGCGGGTTGGTGGCAAATTGGTCCACCACCATCTGCAGGTTCACGTTGTAAAGCGAGAGCTGGGTGAGGACGCCGGGGTCGGTCAGGGCCAGGAGGCGGAAGGATTCCGCGACCGCATTGGTGCGGGCCCGGTTGATCAGCTCCAGATACATCGTCTCCTCGTCGGTCGGATCGCCAATGGAGAATAGATAGGGTCCGCTGGCGGCCGCCACGGACGCGGACAGGCGCGCCGGTTGCGGGTTCTCCAAGTTTGGGGGTGGAGTGGGGGCATGAACCTGAGCGAAAGCGGTGGCGGCCAGGGCGATCAGGGCTGGGAAGGCGAGGACGGTTTTGGAGAAAATCATGATGGCAGCGTTTCTTTCCGCCGCGTGAAAAGGCAACGCGAGCGTCGCAGACCATAGCAGAATTCAGCGGCCCTCGCCACCCGGATTTTTCGCGCAGACCAGGCGGACATCCAGGCCGGGCCGGGCCAGGTGCGCCAGTCGGTGGATCAACCGGAATCCGTGCTCGCCCACACGCAGCCGGCTTGCCCACCGCGCCGCGAAACGGTCATAACCGAAGCGGGACACCCCGGCCTCCAGGACGTTGAATCCTTGGGCGGTGGCGAGGTTGCCGAGGCTTTGGGCGTTCCAAGAATAGAGGTGGTGATTTGGCTCGTGCGGATCAAAGCGGCGATAGCGCGACTCTTTTTCGAAGGGGACATGGAGCAGGAGCTTTCCGCCTTGGCGGAGCAGACGCGAGGCCTCGCGGAGCATCCCCGGTGGGTCGGCGACGTGCTCCAGGACGTGATGGCAGATCACGACGTCGACCGAACCGCCGCTGATCCCCGCGCAGGAGAGGTGAAACTCAACCCCGAGGGATTTGATGGTGTCCGGCAGAAAATCCTCGAGGTCCGTGGCCAGCCTCCGCGCACAGGTGAGGGCCGCGAGATTCCAGCCGGAGCCGGAGCCGAGCTCCAGGACGGTGTCCGACGGCAGGATATGGGGCTGGAACCGGGCCGCCCGGGAGCGCGCCACCCAGGGATAGGCGTCGGGTGGGATGCCGCGCTTTTCGGATTGGTAGCGCCGGCCCGCCGGCCCGACATAATGTTGCTTGGCGTCCACGGGCATCTCACGTCGAGTGGATCACATTTCGCGCCGCGCCTCAATCCAGTTCCCATTTTCCCCGATGGGAGAAACAGGACCGGGCCTGATTCCGGGGGTTGGCTGGATCGATATGATCGAGCCAGTTCTTTGAGGTGCAGTGGCGCTGGGTTCTTGCCGAATAGAAATCAAGGAGGTTTCGATGATAATATTGCCTTTAGCGATCAGTGGGACCCGGCGCCGCTCGCCTCGAAGAGCTTCTTCCGCTCCAAGCCCTCAAGGCTGCCACAGGAAATAGGGGCGTCCGGCTTCGACCTTCGGAAAATCCAGGCCCACATCGATCTGCACTTTTTTCGCGCCAGACTTCCCAAGGAGGCTGAAGAAATTCGCGAAATCGAATGGCTCCTCGTAACGGATCAGCCGGGCGGTTCCCGCGATCCCGGCCAGCCGCCGGGCCGTCGCCACGGCGGTCTCAAAATTTCCCAGTTCATCGACGAACCCGTTCTCGAACGCCTGCTTGCCGGTGAGGACGCGGCCGTCCGCGAGTTCCTTCCAATTCACGGCCAAGGGCTTCCCTTTGCCCTTGTTTTGGGCGGCGGCGCGCCCGCGCCCATCCGCGACCACTTTCGTGAATTTTTCGTAGGTGTCCATGATCATGCTTTGGACCATCTCCCGCTCGGCGGGGTCGACGTCCTCGGGCTTTTTGGTGCCGCTGAGCATGTCCTTGAAGCGGCCGCTTTTGAAAACGACGGGCTGCACGCCGACTTTGTCCATCAATCCGCGGTAATTGATGGCGTGCATGATCACGCCGATGCTGCCGGTGATGGTCAGGTCATTGGCCACGATCCACTGGCAGGGCGCGGAGACATAATAGCCGCCGGAGGCGGCCAGGCTGCCCATGGAGGAGACCACCGGCTTTTTGTGGGTGTCCTGGAATTTGCGGATGGCATTGGCGATGTCGTCAGATGCCATGACTTCGC
>CAZSXX010000192.1:0-8606 GCA_964611245.1 uncultured Verrucomicrobiota bacterium
CCACGTCAAACGCGCGGCCCACTTTATTCCCCGCGATGTCCTCCAACAGCGTGGGCATCACCAGTTGGTGCGTTCCGGTCTTCCATGGCTGCTCCGGCGTGAAAGTCCACTCCCGGCCTTTCCCCCCCAGCTTGGCGGTTCCCGCCACTTGGAATCCGCCCGGGTCCGCCACGCGGATCACCCGCTCCGCCAGCGCATGGTCCAGCGGCTCGTTGAACTGGATCGTGAGCGCCGCCCGCGACCTGGACTTGGGCGCCGCGATCTTCCATTTCGCCGGGTCCACCGGCTCGCGGTCCGCCCGTCCCACCTTGAATTTCTTTTCGTGGTCGGACTTCAGTGGGACGCCCCGCGCATCCTTCCACGAACGGCTCACCGTCAAGGTGTAAGGCTTTCCAACCTGCAACGCGGATCCAACCTCCTCCAGCGGCCGGACTCCCCGCTTGATTCGTCCGGGGTCCAGCAGCAGCGTCAGCCGGGTCATGCTCGGGTCCCATAGCTCCTGGTCGATCTCAAGGAACGGCAACTCAACCTCCTCCCCGGCCCCGTCGCGCAGGTGGATGTGTTCGTACACCGACCCGCCGCTCATCGGGGCCGTGAACGCGATGTAGAATTTCAGCAGGTTCTCCGGCAGTTCATCCGCCTCCGGATGGACCGTTTCGACCAACGCCGTGGCGGGCAGCTCCGGGCGCGGAATGAGGTGCGTCGCCGAAAACAGCTCCCCGCCCCCTCCCGGCAGCTCGTTCGGCCGCAGGATCAGCCGGTGGCGGATTCCGGGCTGAAGCGGATATCGCGGGGCGAAGACGATCGCTTCCGCCCCCACGGAATAGGAGCCCGCCATCGGCGGCAGGCTCACATCCGCCAGAATCTCCCCTTGCTCCGCCCGCACCGTCAGCAGCTTTTGCCATTGCCGCTCCGTCCACCCCGCCGCGCGCAGCGTCTCCAGCACGCCCGGGTCAAATCCGCTGACCTCCACCTGGCCGCCCCAGCGCACGGAATAACTCGCGCCCCGGCCCGGGTGCGCCAGCGTCCCTGCCACCAGCAGCGCGATCCCCAATCGGAGGATGGGCCACCTCACGGCAGGGCCAACGCCTCCAAATTCTGCGCTCCGCTGGCGTCCTTCCGCACCACCAGCGCGTTCTTGGCGTCGAACGCCGCCAACTGCTCAACCCCAGTCACGCCCGCCACCGTCTCATACGTCAGGCCCTTGCTCCCCCCGCCCTGCACCGGTTCGGTCAGGCTTTCCGCCTCCTCGATCTTGTCCGTGCTGACCTTCATCACCCCCCGCGCGCTGTTGGCCAGCAGCAGGAAATCCTTCCCGTCTTTTTGGTACACAATCATGTCCAGCGGCCGGTTCCGGTTGCCCAGCTCCGCCACGGTCTTGCCTTTGACTTTCGCCCCGGAGGCCAAGTCCTTGAGCGGCAGTTGCACCAGCGGGGTGCAGGTGTACGCCGCGAGCAACTGCGGCTCATTCCCAATGTTGATCGGCACAAACGTCCGGATCGGCGCCTGCGTTTCATATCGCCCATGCGCCGCGTGGTAAATCTCCACGGCGGCCCCATTCTTAACCGTGGCGAACGGGAAGGGGATCGTCCGCATCGTCGACGCAAACTCCTCGTTGCTCAATCCCGCCACCAGCAGCTTGCCATCCAGGTAAGCGATGTCCGTGATAGACTCCATCCGCCGGTTGCTTTGCCGGTTTCCCTCGCCCACCATTTTGTCCAGCGGCGCGTCCGCCAGTTCCGCGCGCGAATGTTTCACTTTCTCCAGACCCACCAATTCAAGCTGCCCCGCCGAATCCACGCGCACCAACGCCGGCGCCGCGTCCGGCCCGCGCCCGCGCGAGACCGAAAGGTACGCCTTCCGCGAAACCGGGTTCACCGCCAGGTCGTTGATGGTGATTTGGTCCGCCGTCGTCCCCAGCAGCGCGGCGACCTTTTGGTCGATCCCCGCCACGCGGATGGCCTGCGCGGGGGCGGCCTGGGTGTCCCCGGTGGCGATCGCCACCACGGCGGCCGCTTTCGTGTCCGCCGCGAACAAAATGCCCTCCGGCCCAAAGGCCAACTGCCCAATCGATTTCAAATTCGGCGCGCCCTCCTTGAACGAGTCCGTCAAATGGGCGGCGGGAGATTGCGCGGCCAGGCCAAACGCGGCCAACGCCAGCATGAGGGAACAATGTCGTGATTTCATTTTGCGGCAACGGGGTTGAATATTTTCGTGAAACTGTGGATTTCCTTCCACGTTCTCAAATTCGGCGGCCCTGTAAAGCCCTGCTTTCTTGGGGGCCCCGATGTGCCATCGGACGCCCACCTCTTTGGCGACAACGTGGTAGCCGCCGAGGTGCATCAATCCGACGGCACGAGCTCGGACTTTGTTTTCGGCGCCGAACTGTTCGTGGTCGCCGATCCAAACGCTGTGCCCGCCCATTTCGTCAGCGTCTCCCCGGGCGACACGGCCCACAACATCTCCACCAACGCCTCCATCAGCGTCCTCATCGAGGATGGCGCCGGCTCCGTGCGGACCGAATGGACCGGCCCGGGAACGTGGAATGACCTTCCCGGCGCTCCAAACCCCTACACGACCTCGCCTGCGAGCGTCAGGCAATAGCGATTGCAATCAGCCACAATGGGGATCCCGCAAACGTTTGCTGCGACAATTCGGAGAAAACGCGTAAGCTCGTTGCAACCGCAATTCTTTCCCCCCGGGGCGATACTGCCAGAACCAAAGCGCTTTGGACCGCGAATTGCTTTTAAAAACACGGTTTTTCAGTCGGTCGAATGGACAATTATGAGTCGAAAAGTGATCCGTTGGTGGTTCCTTGCGTGCTTCATTGGAACTCTTTGGTCCGTGGCGCTCCCAACGGCGGCGGCGGTTAAACTCCTGACCCCAGGGGGTTACCGTCCGGGCGTTCCTTTCCTCGTTCGGGTCGAACTGGTTGACCCGCAAGGCCAGCGCGACTGGGACACCTGGGACGCGGAGGCGCTCCTGTCCGCCGACCAAGGTGGCGTCACCGTCTCCTCCGACCGCCTTTTCCTCCGCAACGGCTTGGGCACCGTTTTGGTGACCATCAGTGGGGCCGCCGATTTCAACCTGCGCGCGCAGGTGGGCGCGGACCAAGCCACAAGGGCCGTCGCATTTCGTGGAACCCAATCGCCCACCACTGTTTCCGGTGTGCTGGCCGGCGCCTCCTCCTCTTGGAGCGGCGTGGTTCGTTTGACTGGGACCGTCACCGTCCCCGCCGGGCACATCCTCACGATCAACCCCAACACCCTCGTCATGGTGGACGGAGTGGCGTCCGGGTCCGGCGGGGTCAACCTCGTCATCAATGGCTCCCTCCGCTCCCTCGGCACGGAATTGGAGCCCGTCGTGATCACCTCCAGCGACGCCAGCCTGAATTGGGGCCAAATCCGCCATGACTCCTCCCAGCCGTCCGTTTACTCCCATACTCTGATATCCAAAGCCACCCGCACCGCCGGCGAAGGCCACACCGGCACCGGACCCGCCGTCCGCATCAGCAACTCCACCGTCGATTTCGACAGCTCCGTCATATCGGACATGACCGCCTCCGGGGCGACCATCGGCAAAATCATGATGGCCACCGACTCCACCCTCACCTTCCAAAATTGCGTCCTCGCCCGCGCCCGCATGGGCCCGGAGATCGCCAGCACCGGCCTCGTCCTCACCAACAGCTACCTCATGGAAATGAACGGCCCGGACGACGCGGATGGATTTTATCTCCACCACTCGAACGGGCGGGCCCTGACCATCAGCCGCTGCGTGGTCGTCGGCGGCGACGACGATGGCTTCGACACGCTCGACGCGGCCGTGAACATCGAGGGCTGCGTCATCCGCGACTGGCCCAACCCCAACGAGGACGCCAAAGGCGTCAGCGCCTTCCACGGCGAGGTGAACATCCGCCAATGCCTCATCGTGAATTGCTTCCAGGGCGTCTCCGCCAAAAGTTCCGGCCCGCTCGCCGTCGTCCGCGTGGACCACTGCACCATCAGCGCCGTCGACCGGGGGATCGCCGCCGCGACCAAGTCCAACGCCAACGCCGGCAACATCAACTTCTACGTCACAAATTCCATCATCGTGGCGGCGGATTCCATCGTCTCGGATTTCACGCCCGACAAGTTTGTCTCGGTCAATTATTGCCTCTTTTTGGAGGCATGGCCCGGGTCGGGCAACATCAATGCCGATCCCCTCTTTGTCTCCCCCGCCGCGGGCAACTTTCGCCTCCGCCCCGGCTCCCCCGCGGCCAACGCCGGGGATCCATCCTTCCCCCTCGACCCCGACGGAAGCCGCACCGACCTTGGCTACTACCCCGCCCAGGCGGGCGGCGATTGGTTTTTTGCCGCCATCACCGCCCCATCCTCCGGCGCCACCTTCCTTGCCCCCACCAATCTCACCCTCGCCGCCAGCGCCTCCTCCTCGACCGGCACGGTCACACGCGTCGAATTCTTTGCGGGCTCCCTCAAACTCGGCCAAGACCTCGATTCCCCTTACAGCATCGTTTGGACGAACACCCCGGTCGGCTCCCATTCAATCCACGCCGTCGCCACCCAGCTCGGCGGCTTGATGGCCACCTCCGGGCCCGTCACTTTTTCCGTCCGCTCCTCGGAGGGCCCCACCACCAACGTCGTCGTCGCGGCCGGGAGCGAATGGCGATACTTGGACGACGGCACGGACCAAGGCACGGCTTGGCAGGCGCCCGGATTCAATGACAGCTTGTGGTTCGTGGGCCGCGCCCAGCTCGGCTACGGCGACCAGGATGAAACGACCGTCGTCCGCTTCGGCCCCAGCGCCAACGACAAATTCGTCACCACCTACTTCCGCCGCGCCTTCATGGTCGACGACGCCGCCACTGTGGAAAGCGTGATCCTGGACCTCCTGCGCGATGACGGCGCGATTGTTTACCTCAACGGTCGGGAGGCGCACCGCATCGGCTTCCAGCCCGGCGCGGCCGTTGGCTACCGCACCTACGCGGACACCGCCGGGGAATACAACTGGGAAACCACCTCCATCAGCCGGACCAACCTCATCAGCGGCCTGAACACCATCGCGGTCGAAATGCATCAAGGCACCCGTGACAGCTCCGACCTCAGCTTCGATCTCGCCCTGCGCGTCGTCAACGCCGCCCCCACCAACGCCCGCCCGTTTGTCTCCATCACCTCGCCCCCGGGGAACTCCCTTTTCGCGGCCCCCGCCTCAATGACGGTCGCCTCCACCGCCTCGGACCTCGACGGCTCGGTCACCACCGTTTCGTTCTACGCCAACGGCGCCATGATAGGCTCCTCGCCCGTGCCGCCGCATTCCACCGCGTGGATGAACGTCCCGGCGGGTGACTATTCCTTGACCGCCGTCGTGTGGGACAACCTCGGCTTGGCCGCCACCTCCAGCGTCGTGCGGGTCACCATCAGCGCGGAGATCGCCGCCCCCGGTGTCGTCCTGCAATCGCCCGCCCCGGGCGAGGCCGCGAACCTGTCCCAAGTCTTGGTCACCTTCAGCAAGAACGTCACCGGCGTTGACGCCTCCGACCTCCTCGTCAATGGGGCGCCGGCGGCCTCGGTCACCGGCTCCGGGGCGCAATACACGTTCTCCTTCCCTCCCCCCGCGCCCGGCCTCGTCCGCATCGCTTGGGCCTCAAACCACGGCATCCAGGACACGTTCAACCCGCCCCATCCTTTCGACCACACGCAAGCCTCCGCCGTCTGGGAGTACCAGGCGACGGACACCATTCCCCCCGCCCTGATCCGCCTCCTGCCCGCCGCTCGGGAAACGGTCGCCACCTTCGCCCGCGTGGAAGTCACCTTCACCGAGCCGGTCTCCGGCGTCGATCCCGGCGATCTCCTGGTCCGGGGCATTGCCGCCGCCGCGCTCTCCGGCAGCGGAGCCGGGCCGTATGTCTTCACCTTCAGCCAGCCGCTGCCCGGGGTCATTCCCGTGGCCTGGGCCGCGAACCACGGCATCATCGACCAAGCGGGCAATCCATTTCCCGGTGGCGCCTGGAACATCCAGCTCGACCCCCGGCAACTGCCCATCGTGATCAACGAGATCATGTATCACCCAGCCTCCGAGAACATCCTCGAGGAATACATCGAGCTCCTCAACGTCGGCTCGGCCACGGTGAACCTGGCCGGATGGCGCCTTTCCAATGGCGTGGATTTCACATTCCCGGACATCTCGCTCGGGGCCGGCCAGATCCTCGTCGTTTCCGCCAACACCAACGTGTTCAAGACCAAATATCCCGGCGTCAACAATGTCGTCGGCAACTGGGTCGGCTCGCTGAGCAACAGCCGAGAGGCCATCGAGCTTCAGGATTCCGATGGCCGCGCGGTCGACTCGGTCCGCTACGCCGACGAGGGCGCATGGGCGGTCCGCCAACGGGGCGCCTTGGACCGCGGCTTCCGCGGTTGGCGCTGGGCCGCGGACCACGACGGGCTGGGAAAGTCCGCGGAGTTGATCAATCCCCTCATGCCCAACCACACCGGCCAAAACTGGGCCTCCAGCCTCGCGCCCGAAGGCTCCCCCGGCCGCGTCAACTCCATCTTCGCCGAAGCCATCCCGCCGCTGGTCGAGGACGTCGCCCATTTCCCGCTCGTTCCAAAATCGAGCGACTCCGTTTTGGTGGCCGCCCGCGTGAAGGCGGACCTTGGCCTCGCCGCCACAGCCGTCCTTTATTACCGCGTCGACGCCACGACGCCCCAGGCCTTCCTTTCCATCCCCATGCGCGACGATGGCCTGGCGGGAGATGCCGCCGGGGACGATGGGATTTTCAGCGCGGTCCTCCCCGCCCAGGCCGTGAACGCCGTCGTGGAATTCTACGTCGCCGCGCAGGACGCCCAGGGGCGGATTCGCCACTGGCCCGCCCCAGCCATCGCCGCCGCCGATGGCGCCGGCCCTGTCGGCCAGGTGGCCAACGCCCTCTACCAGGTGGACGACGCCGAATACGCCGGCAACCAGCCCCTTTACAAAACGGTCATGCGCGAGTCCGAGCGCCTGGAGCTCCAGGCCATCGGCAACAACGCCGGCGGCTCCGCCAACAGCGACGCCCAGATGAACGCCACCTTCATCGCCAGGGACGGCACAGGCTCGCAGCTCCGTTACCTCTGCGGCCTCCGCAACCGCGGCCATGGCAGCCGCGCCGCCAAGCCCAACAATTTCCGCGTCAATTTCTCCGCCGACGTCGAGTGGAAAAACTTGACCGCCCTGAACCTCAACGCGCAGTTCTCCTGGCTCCAAGTTCTCGGTGCGGCCCTCAACCGCAAGGCCGGCATCCTCGGCGCCGATTCACGCGCCGTCCAGTTCCGCGTCAACAACGCAAACTTGGCCTTCACCGGCGGCTTGGACCGCACCCACGGATCCTACGCCGCCAACGAGCCCATCAACGCCGACTGGGCCGACCACCATCTTCCCCACGACAGCGAGGGCAACATTTACCGCGCCATCCGCGACATCAATCCCCCCAATTTCGATTATCGCTCCATCGAAGCCTACCCCACCCTGTTTGGCGGCGAGGATCATCGCTCCTACACCAACAACTGGTTCAAACAAAGCAACGTCAGCGAGAACGACTGGAGCGACCTGATCGGCCTGCTCCGCGTCTTCGGGCCCAACGGCCCCACCGAGTTCACCCGCGAGACGCTCAGTCCCGTCGTCAACGTCCCCCAATGGCTCCGCCACCTCGCCATCATGAATGTGATGGGCAACTCCGAAACCGGTTTGAACACCGGCCACAACGACGACTATTTCATGTATCGCGGGCTCATCGACCGTCGCTTCGTCCTGCTTTATTATGACTTGGACCAGATCCTCGGCTTCAACGGCTCATTCCCCCCCACGGCGGGCCTCTTTTCCGCCACCAACCCCAACGGGGCAGGGGTCGCCTTCGCGCGGTTCATGAATGATCCGGAGTATCAGCCACTCTATTTCTCCACGCTGCGCGATCTCCTCGAAACGACTTTTTCCTCCGCGAATTTCAACGCGCTCGCCGACCAGACCCTCGGCGATTTTGTGCCGGAAAACGCCCGCACCCAGCTCAAGTCCTGGATGGATGCCCGCCGCTCCTACATCCTCGCCCAACTTCCCCCGCCCGAGCCTCCCTTCGAGGGCGCAGCCCTCAGCGATCCTCCCCGGTCGCCCACCCCTCTCCCCCGCGCCACCTTCACGGTCACCGGCGCCGGTTTGACCCATTACCGGTTCAGCGTCAATGGCGGCCCGCTCAGCGGCGATGTCGCAATCAGCACTCCCATCACCCTGGCGGGCCTCGCCAATGGAACCAACCAGCTCTTGGTCATCGGGAAATCCAGCTCCGGGCTCTATCAATCCACTTTGACCGGCGCCCGCGCCTCCTGGGTCGTGGATTCCAGCCTCCCCGCCGTCCGGATCAACGAAGTCTTGGCCGCGGGCGGCGGCGGCCAACCCGATTTTGTCGAGCTTCACAACGAAGGCGCCCAGACGGTCACGTTGACAGGCATGGGCCTGACCGACAACGCGGCCAATCCGTTCAAGTTCACGTTCGGCTCCGCCTCGCTTGCGCCCGGCGCATTCCTCACCTTGGACTCCGCGCAGCTTGGCTTCGCGTTCGACGCCGCGGGTGAAGGCGCATT
>CAZSXX010000193.1:0-8457 GCA_964611245.1 uncultured Verrucomicrobiota bacterium
AAAGACCGGTCGGTTCGCCGCCTTCGGCAGAAAGTAATACATCAAGCCCAGGAACGGCGTGGTGAGGAAGAACGCCACCGCGTTGTGCCCGTACCACCATTGCACCAGCGCGTCCTGCACACCGGCGTAAACCGAGTAGCTTTTGAACGGCCCGGCCGGAACCGCCATCGAATTCACGATGTGCAGCAGCGCCACCGTGATCGCCGTCGCGATGTAAAACCAGATCGCGACGTAAATGTGTTTTTCCCGCCGCCTCACCACCGTCCCCAGGAGGTTGACCGTGAACGCCACCCACACCACCGCGATCGCGATGTCCAGGGGCCACTCCAGCTCCGCGTACTCCTTGCTCGTCGTCAGGCCGAGCGGCAGGGTGATGGCCGCCGCGACTATGATCGCGTTCCACCCCCAGAAATTGACCCAGCTCAGCGTGTCGGAGAACATCCGCGCCTTGCACAGCCGCTGCAGCGAATAGTATATCCCGGTGAACATCCCATTGCCGACAAACGCGAAGATGACGGCGTTGGTGTGCAGGGGGCGAATCCGGCCGAACGTCGTGTATTGCAGGTTGAAGTTCGCCGCCGGAAAAAAAAGCTGGATCGCGGCCAGCAGCCCGGCGGACATCCCCACGATGCCCCAGAAGACCGTCACAATCGCGAACGCGCGGACGATCCGGTTGTCATATTTGAACGTTTCAACTTTCATCAGTTTTGGATCTTCGTTTCTTCGGTGTGCCAAGGTTCTCCTCCGTCAGGATTCTCATCGCGGGGGTGCACGTGTCGTCGAACTGCCCCGCCCGCACCGACCAAATGAACGCCGCCAAAAACGCCGCCGCGATCGCGACGCTGAGGGGAATCAAAAAAAGGATCGCGGACATGGTTCACTCCTTCCACAAACCCAGCCGCCTCGCCCTCCACGCGGTTGCGCCGCACGCGAACGCCACCACCGAAATCGAGCTCAGCGGCATCAAAACCGCGCACACGACCGGCGCCAGCTTCGCCGCGGCCGCGATTCCAATCCCGACCACGTTGTAAACACTCGAGATGGCGAAGCTGGCCCAAATGATCCGCCGCGCGTCCTTGCTGAACTGGAAGATCGCGGGCAGGCGCGGCGCCATTTCGGCCCTCAGGATGATGTCGCTCGCCGGGGAGAACGCCCCGATCTTCTCGACCACCGCGATTCCCACGTCGCTTTGTTTCAACGCGCCCGCGTCGTTCAATCCGTCGCCAACCATCGCGACTCGGCGCCCTTCCCCCTGGATCGCCCGGACGTAATCCAGCTTGTCCAAGGGAGTTTGGTTGAACTTCACCGCCGCCTGCGGCCCAAAGATTTCCGTGAACTTCCGGCTCTCCCTCTCATTGTCCCCGCTCAGGAGTCCAACCCGATGGTCGCGCCCAAGGGCTTGGATCATCGCCGCCACCCCGGGCCGGACCGCGCTCGGCAGGCTGAATGAACCCCGGCAAACACCATCGATTGCCACGTGGACGGCATTGTTCCTCACGTCCTTCGATCCACGGACGCCCCGGCTCTCCAGCCAGCCCGCCGACCCGATCCAGATCTCGCGCCCCTCCACCGTCCCCTGGATTCCCGACCCAACCGTTTCGGAAAACGACCGCACGCCCGCCGTTCCACCCTCCAGCCCCTCGGCAATTCGGACTGAGTTCGGGTGGACCGACTGCCCCGCCACAGAACGGATCCAGGTCCGCTCCTCCTCCGTCAATGCCGCCCCGGCGAACGAAAGGCCGCCCTCGCCAGGACTGGTCAGGGTCCCGGTCTTGTCGAACACGATCGAGTTGATCCCCGCCATCCGTTCGATCACCCTCGGGTTCTTCACATAGACATCGAGCCGCCCCAGCAGGCGGATCGCGCTCCCAAGCGAGAACGGCGCCGCCAGCGCCAGCGCGCACGGGCAGGCCACGATCAACACGGATGTGAACGCCGTCAGCGCCTTGGAGCTGTCCGTGAACGCCCAGAAGGCGGCCGAGCCCAACGCGATGGCCACCACAATCTTCGTGAACCGGCGGCTGTATTCATTGATCAGCGAGTCGAGCGGTTCCGGGTTCGGTTTCTGGAAAATGTCCTGGTTCCAAAGGGAGGTGAGGTAACTCTGCGACACCGCTTTGTCCGTCTCCATCTCAATCGCGCCTCCCACCTGCCTTCCCCCTGCTTGGACCGTTCCCCCCGCCTCCACCGCCGCCGGATCCGCCTCCCCGGTCACAAAGCTGTAATCAACCAGCGCCTGCCCGCTCACCAGCCTCCCGTCCGCCGGGATCATTTCGCCATTCCGGATCACCAACCGGTCGCCCTCCTTGATCTCGGACAGCGAAACCTGCGTTTCACGCCCATCCCGGCGGCGGGTGGCCGACAGGGGGAAGAACGACCGGAAGTCCCGGTCAAACGCCAGCCGCGCGAAACTTTTCTCCTGGAAGACCCGGCCGCAGAGCAGGAAAAAAACCAGGCCCGCGAACGAGTCGAAATATCCGACGCCCCGCCCGACCAGGACATCGAACGCGCTCTGCGCAAACATCGCCACGATCCCCGCCGCGATCGGCGCTTCAATCGTCAGCATCCCCTGCCGCAAGCCTTGCCACGCTTGCCGGAAGTAGTCCTTCGCGCTGAACAACAGCACCGGCAGCGCGAGCCCAAGGCTGAGGTACCCCACCAATACCTTGAAGGCCGGCCCCATCCCGGTGTCCGCGCCCACATACAGAGCGATGGCAAACAGCATGTTGTTGCCAAAGGCGAATCCCGCCACCCCGAGCTGCAGCCAAAGTTGATGGCTCGACGGTCCCCTGGTTTTCGGCTGCAGGTCCGAGAACTTCAGCTCTGGCTCATACCCAAGGCGGGCCAGAAGGTCCACCACTTCGCTCAGCCGGACTTCCGCGTTCAAAAAGGTGACGGACGCTTCCTTGCGCAGGAAATCCACCTCCGCCCGCGCGATCCCCGGTTCAATCCGGAACAGGTTCTCCAGCAGCCAAACACAGGCGATGCAATGGATCGCGGGAATGCGGAATTGAACCCGCGTGATCTTTTCGTTGGAGAAGCTTGCCAACTGCCGCCGCACGCTCGGCTCGTCAAGGAACTCATGCTTCCCCAGCACCGGCGTCGAGACCCGCACCCCGGCCCCAGCCTCCAATGTGTAATACTCTGAGAGCCCGTTCTCCTGCAGGATCTCATGGACCGTCAGGCAACCTTGGCAGCAAAAGCTTCGGTCCCCGGACGCAAAATGGCCGGAATCGCATCTGTTTCCACAGTGAAAACAATGATTCCGCGCCTGGGATTGAACCCCCTCGGTGATCGCGTCTTGATCCGTCACAGCCAACGGCAAGACCATCGGGGGATTTGGGCCCGGCCCGCTTTCCATTTCTTGCGCTTCGCTGGCCGAATATGGTCAGTCCGCTCCGCCGGGCGCTGGGCGGGTCCTTCCCATCATGCCTCCCGAATCCCCCCCGTCAAAGGTTCAGCAGCGGCGCCGGCGTCATGAACGCGTGCTGCTCGAACAGGCTCAACGAGCCATTCCACGACACATACTGCGCCAGGTACACGATCAGCACGTAAAAAAAGACCACCGGCGCCATGCCCAACCGGCTCGTCCACCGGAAGAACCAATGCCGGGGCTGCTCCCGCCGGTTTGCCCGCGCCACCGCCCAGCCCGTCAGCAGCCGGGCCGGAAAAATCAGCACGACGAACAGCAGGCTCGGCAGCCACGCGATCTCCCGCGGCGGCAGCTCGATCTTCAACAGGTACAGCGGCAGCGCGAACAGCAGGGTGATGAACAGGGAAACCCAGAACGCCACCGGCGCGCGCTGGAATAGCCGGCGGACGGCCCGGATCTCGAACAGCGCGCGGAACCGGTTCGTCAGAGCGAAATGCGTCTGCAAAAAGGGGAGGTGCACGGCCACCACCATCAGCAGCAGGCCGCCAATCAAGCTGAACAACCCCCCGCCTTCGTCCGGCGCCAGTTGCGCCCCGAAAATGAGGATGCCCACCGGCGCCAGCAGCAGCAGGAACGCCCCGCAAAATGCCCGCGCTCCCAGCCAAAAATAATGCGGCAGGCGCAATCCGGAAACGTAGTCCACCACGGCGTTCCGCATGTCCCGAAATTTGTCCGGCGTCGACAGCCACCGCAAAAATCTTTTGGGCGCCGGCCAGGCAAAATGCCGGAGACGCCCGCCCCGCATTCCCGCCCACACGATGTGGAGGATCGTCAGCCCCGTGAGCGCGATCAGCCCGATCCGCCAGGCTTGGGCCACCGGCCCGCCGGGCGCCACCAACTCCGCGTCTTTCCACAGGCTCGAGACGATCCGCACGGGCAACGCCACGATCCACGCCCCGATCATGAAGCTCCCAAGCCGCGACGCTTTCCGGATTCCAACAAACCCGTCGCGCAGCCGCCCGGTCGCGGCCACCCTCCCGCTGGCGTGCACCATGTATCCAAGGCTGAGAAAGTTCAGCCCCGGCACGACGGAGAAAATCGCGAGGCCCATGGCCAATGCCGTCAAGCCGAACAGCCAGTCAAATCCTGAGGCGAGCGCCGAGGCCCACCGCCGAAACCACGGACGGGCATCCTTCACAACGGCCGATTCAGGGCCTGACAGCGGTGGGTCCGGGGGCGGC
Organism: uncultured Verrucomicrobiota bacterium; assembly: GCA_964611245.1. Taxonomy (GTDB): domain Bacteria; phylum Verrucomicrobiota; class Verrucomicrobiia; order Limisphaerales; family SXQI01; genus CAZSXX01. Next base: position 4,615 of record CAZSXX010000193.1, read on the forward strand.
TCCGTGGCGTCGATCGCGTTTTCCATCATGATTCCTGAAACAATCTGTCATCACCGCGAGTCAAAGACACAGAATGTGCTATCGTTTGTTTCAGTTTTCACCAAAACATGCGCCCATTGAATCCATGAAGCAAACTTGATTCCCGTGAACCTTTGGGCGCGCAACACCATCTTCCTTGGAATCTGCCTGGCCGGCGCCGGGTGGGTCACCGCCCGGTTCCTTGAGCGCCCCGTCTTCCCAGAGCCAAAATCGCATTCCATGGCCCCGCACAATTCCGCGGAGTTTCGGGGGGCGGTTGGCCGCGTGGATGAAGCCCTTGCGCTCCAATGGAAATCCGCGGCGGTGGAGCCCGCCGCCACAGCCAGCAGCCTTTCCGTTGCCCGGCGCCTTTCGCTCGCCCTCACCGGCACAATTCCGTCCCTCGAGGAAATCCGCGCCCTCGAATCCCGCCCGGAACCGGACCGGGTCCAATGGTGGCTCTCCCGCCTTTTTGAGGACCGCCGCTACGGGGACTACTTGGCGGAGCGGTTCGCCCGCATCACGGTCGGGGTCGAGGACGGCCCGTTCGTCGTTTACCGCCGCCGCCGCCTCGTCAGTTGGTTCAGCGATCAGTTCATGGCCAATCGACGCTATGACGATATCGTGCGGACGTTGATCACGGCTGAGGGCATCTGGACCTCCAAGCCCGAAGTCAATTTCATCACCGCCACCGTGGACCAGAACAACGAGGCCGAAGGGCCCGACCAGGTCAAGCTGGCCGGCCGCGTCGCCAAGGCCTTTCTCGCCGTCCGGCTGGATTGCGTCGAGTGCCACAACGATTTCAGCGGCGGCGACTGGAAACAAAGCGATTTTCACCAGCTCGCCGCCTTCTTCGTGCAATCCGAAATGTCGATGACCGGCGTGCGCGACGACCCCTCGGAGCATTACGAGCACCGCTACCACGGCAAATCGAAATTTGTCCCCGTCGTGGCCAAGGCCCCGTTCAACGAAAAACTGATGCCCGCGGAGGGCCCGCTGCGCGACCGCCTCGCCCGCTGGGTCACCCACCCCGACAATCGACCCTTCGCGCGCGCGTTGGTCAACCGCGCCTGGGCCCTCCTCTTCAACCAGCCGCTCCACTCCCCAGTCGACAGCATCCCCGTCGAGGGCGAGCTCCCCGCCGTGATGGAAGTCCTCGCCGACGATTTCATCGCCCATGATTTCGACTTCCAGCGGCTCCTCCGCCTCATCGCCTCCACCCGCGCCTTCCAGCTTGAAAGCCGCTCTTCCGATTCGGACCACCCCTATTCCCAGCGGCACGAAGCCCTCTTCGCCTCCTTTCCCCTCACCCGCCTCCGCTCCGAGCAGGTCGCTGGCGCCATCGTCCAAGCCGCCAATCTCAAGACCATCAACGCGGAATCACACGTCCTGGTCCGCATGGTCCGCTTTTTCCAGCAGAACGATTTCATCAAGCGCTATGGCGATGCCGGCGAACGCGAACTGGACCTCGCCGATGGCACCATTCCACAGCGGCTCGTTTTGATGAACGGCAAGCTGGTCCATGAGCGCACCAAGGAGGACCTCGTGATGAACTCCGCCACCCGCATCAGTGTCCTCGAGCCGGACGATGACAAAGCCGTCCAGACCGCCTATCTCGCGCTCCTCACCCGGCGCCCCGACCCCGACGAGCTGTCCTATTTCGCCAACCGCCTCCAAAAACGCGGCGAAACCAAGCGCGCCAAAGTCATGGAGGACCTTTACTGGACCCTCATCAACTCCACCGAATTCTCATGGAACCATTGAACAACGACGGTTGCGGCTGCGGCGGCTCCGACCACTTCAGCCGCCGCACGCTCCTCAAAACGGCCGGGGCGGCGGGGCTTTCCGCATGGCTCACGCCCATCTCCCAGCTCCTGGCCCGGGCCGAGGAAAAATCGCCCAAGGGCGCCCCGGCCCGCTCCGTGATCATTCTTTGGATGGCCGGCGCCCCCAGCCAGTTGGAGACGTTCGACCCCCATCCCGAAAGCAAAATCTCCTACGGCACGAAAGCGGTGAAGACCGTCCTGCCCGGCGTCCAGATTGGCGATGGGCTCCCCCAGGTGGCCGGCATTCTCGACCAACTGGCCATCGTCCGGTCCGTCACCAGCAAGGAGGCCGACCATGAGCGCGCCGCCTACAACATGAAAACCGGCTGGCGCCCCAGCCCCACCGTCGTCCATCCCTCCATCGGCGCCGTGGTCTGCCACGAACTCGCCGACGACAAGATGGATATACCCCGCCACATCTCGATCCTCCCCGACAAATGGCCCGCGCGTGGCGGGTATCTCGGCGCGCAATATGACGCCTTCCAGGTGGGCGATCCCAAGGAATCGATCCAGGACGTCGCGCCTTTGGTCGCCCTGGACCGCGTCGGCCAACGCCTCAAAGACCTTGCCGTCGTCGAGAAAGCCTTCGCCCGTGGCCGCCCCGCCAACCTCGACCAGGAGACCACCCTCCACCAACTCACCATCGCCCGCGCCCTCAAGATGATGAGCTCGGACCAATTGAAGGCCTTCGACGTCAAGGAGGCCTCCGCCGTCCAGCGCGCCGCCTATGGCGACACCTCTTTCGGGCGCGGTTGCCTCGCGGCGCTGCGCCTCATCGAAGCGGGCGTCCGCTGCGTCGAAGTCACGCTCGACGGCTGGGACACCCACGTCAACAACCACGAGCTCCAGGGCAAGAAGATCAGAATCCTCGACCCCGCTTTCACCGCCCTCATCCACGACCTTAAGGAGCGGGGCCTTTTTGATTCCACGATCGTCCTTTGCGGCGGCGAGTTCGGGCGCACCCCAAAACTGAACCCCGTGGGCGGCCGCGACCATTGGCCCTATGGCTTCTCGATCGCCCTCGCGGGCGGCCGCATCCGCCGCGGCCACGTCATGGGCGCCACCGATCCCTCGGGCGAAAAGAAGGCCCCGGACAAGCCCGTCCGCGTCGAGGACATCCATGCCACCATCCAACACGCCCTCGGCATCGACCCCGAAAAGGAGCTCATGACCCCTGTCGGCCGCCCCTTGGCCCTGAGCGACGGACGGGTGATCCGGGAATTGCTCCAAGCCTGACAAGCCGCCCCCGGTGGTCCGCGCCTGAGCGGGTTTGGCGCCGCGTCTTGGCCTTGACTTCCCGAATCAGCCGGATGTACTAGCGGCCATCAACCACATGCTTCTCCAATGAAAAAAGCACTTTCCCGCCGCTCCGCCATCAAGGGCGCCGCCGTTGGCGCCGCCACCTTCTCCCTTGGCGACTTCACCTCCCATGGCGCGGTCGAGCGCAAGGGCCGCATCAACCATTCGGTCTGCCGATGGTGCTACAGCAAGGTCTCCCTCGACGACCTTTGCCAGGCCTCCAAAGAGATGGGCATCGTCTCCGTGGAGCTCACCGGGCCCAAGGAGTGGGACACCCTCAAAAAACACGGCCTCACCTGCGCCATGGCCAACGGCGCCGGCATGGGCATCGAGAAGGGCTGGAACCGGCGCGAGCACCACGACGCGCTCCTCAAATCCTACGAGGAGGTCATCCCGCAAGTCGCAAAAGCCGGGCTCACCAATCTAATCTGCTTCTCCGGCAACCGCGCGGGCCAGGCCGACGGTGACGGGATCAAAATCTGCGCCGAGGGCCTCAAAAAATTGATGCCATCCGCCGAGAAGCACAAGGTCACCATCGTGATGGAGCTCCTCAACAGCAAGGTCAACCACAAGGATTACCAGTGCGACCACACCGCGTGGGGCGCGGAGCTTTGCCAAGCGGTTGGCTCCGACCGCTTCAAGCTGCTCTACGACATCTACCACATGCAGATCATGGAGGGCGACGTCATCGCCACCATCC
>CAZSXX010000194.1:0-2474 GCA_964611245.1 uncultured Verrucomicrobiota bacterium
GAGAATCTGGGTGGTGACCTTCGCTTTGGTGTCGCGGATGAAGGTGGTGACCTGCTTGGCGACGGCCGCCTCCAAGCCTTGCTTGATCTTGATTGAAATGCGGGCGTGGCCCAGGGGGGAAATGTCGGGGTCGCCTTTGTCCACGTTTTTCAGGCTTTCGAGGCGCTTGGCGAGCTTGCCCATGACAATCTCCTGGAGGGCGGTGATTTTGAACTGGTCCTCGGCGGAGAGCTTAATTTCGTTTTTCTCGAGGAGAATCTCCGCTTTGGAGCCTTTGAAATCAAAGCGGTTGACCAGTTCTTTTTTGGCCTGGTTGACGGCGTTCTCGATTTCCATCGAGTTCACTTCGGAGACGATATCAAAGGATGGCATGCAGCGAGGATATGGACCGTGCGGTCGGGAGGCAAGCGCGCGGCTACTCGTGGAATTGCAGGACGCGGTAAATTGCAGCGGGATCGGCAAGCGGGCGGCGAATGGCGAGCGAAGTTGATTCGGCGCGGATGGGCTCGCCGTCGGCCCACCAAAAGGATGCCGGGCTGGCCGCTTTGAACAGGCGGTAGGTGGCGCCGGGAGAGGTTGCGAAGGTCATTGCGAGTTCGTTGCTGGTTTGATTCGCGGACACGGTCAGAGGGATGGGAAGCGCGTTGATTTCGACCAGCGCGAAGCAGCCGATGTCGCCATCCGGGCCGGTGGTCCAACGGCCTGGATCGGTTTCGAGGTCGGAAATCGCGGAGTCGTTGGCATCCCTCCAGTTTCCGCGGAAACGTTGGCCAGGGAAAATGAACGCATAATTCTCCGGTGTCCCGAGCCCTGCGTCATTGTTTGGCTCACCCGCGTGCCAATTGCGAAAACCGGAAGTTTCGCCGCTGATCCAGCGGAAGGAGCCTTCGGAATCTTTATCGGTGAGGCCGATCCACATGGGCGTTGGGGCGCCGCCGAAGTAAACAAAATTTTCGACAATCCAAACGCACTCGAGGACGTCGTTGATCGTAACCAGATTTCCGCCGAGCGAACGGGCTTGTTGCTGGGCTTTAGTCCAGGACGTTGGCGTGAGCAAAAAGTAGGTGTGCTGGTTGTCGGGGTTAACGAAAGGGCCGGCGATAATGGCGGCGCGAGCAGGAATGAAGCAGAGGGCGAACGCGAGTGTCGCGCGTAATAGCATGGGGTAGTTTATGGCGGAGCCGGGGGGGCGGCAATTTACGAACATGCGACTTTTTCGTGGCAGCCGCGTGCCGTCACTTGGCCGCAACACGGAAAACACAAATGTTCTCCTTCCCGACGAAAAGGCGCGCGAGATCGTATCGATCCTGTTTCACTGGCTTCGCGAGTTCGTCACTGCGGCTGCCGAGATTCGACGCGCGCCAGCACTGGCGCATCGAACCAAGCGAACAAATATGACGAACAGAACAACGAATCAAGTCCGCGCCGTATTGCGAACGGCGTGCTGGAGCGCAATGGCGGCGCTCATGGCGGGCAGCGCCCAGGGCGCGCAAATGCAGGCGGGGCCCGGCACGTCAATCATGCCGTATGTGAAACCTGCGGCAGCGGCGGCGGCCAAGGGATACGATGTTTCGGTAAGGTCCCTTTTGACGGTCAAAGATCCGGCCCGAACCGATGGCTATCAAATGGTTGGCATACCTGATGGCCTGGGCGCGTACGACAATGGGAATGGAACGTTCACCGTGTTGATGAACCAGGAGATTCGCGGCGGCGATCTGGCTGGCGGTTTGGGAACCACAAATTACACGACGAATGCGATTACAGGCGTGACCACGACGAACGTGAATGCGGCCTTGGGGATCACGCGCGCGTATGGCGGGAAAGGCGCCTTCGTTTCGAAATGGGTTTTTAACAAAGCGGACTTCAGTGTGGTGTCGGGCGAAGACCTGACCAAGACGCTGTATGTCTGGGACACGAACCTCGTCGCGTACCGGGAGTTCAACGCCGCGACCGATTATCATGTCTCGCGCCTGTGCTCCGCGGATCTTCCGCCGGTGAGCGCCTTCTATAATGCGGCGACCGGGAAGGGGACGCAGAATCGCATCTTCATGGCGGGCGAAGAGGACGGCGGTCCGTTCCGCGCGGGGCAGGGCGGACGGGCCTTTGCGCACGTGGCGACTGGACCTGACGCCGGGAAGGCGTGGGAGATTCCGTATTTGGGGAAATTCGCCTGGGAGAACGCAGTCGCGCATCCGATGGCGCTGGACCAGACGCTGGTCATGGGGCTGGACGACAGTGAACTGACCAACAGCCAGGTGTATGTGTATATCGGGACGAAGCAGACGACCGGTTTGGATTTCGAGAAAGCGGGCCTGGCTAACGGCATCACGTACGGCATTCGTGTGGAGCTGGACGGCCAGTATGTGCCGAGCGAACATAATCAATGGGTCTTCGGCGGGGCGACTTCCAACAAGGTCATCACCGCGCGGTTCAAGCTCCAGAGTTATGGCAACGCGGCGCACCTCTCGCATGAG
>CAZSXX010000194.1:2484-8456 GCA_964611245.1 uncultured Verrucomicrobiota bacterium
AAAGCCTGGCCAGTTCGACGTCGTTTCAGCGCGTGGAAGATGGCGCGTGGGATCCGGCGCGCCCGAACGATTGTTATTACACGACAACGGGTCGCGTGACTGGAAACTCGCCGACGAACAATGTGACGAATGCGACCCGGCTCTGGCGCCTGCGCTTCGACGATGTTGCGAACCCGACCGCGGGCGGGATGATTGACCTCGTGCTGGAAGGTCCTGTGGGAGTCAATAACGGCATGTCCGACGCGCAAGTTGTGATGCTCGACAACATGGGTTTCGCCTGGGGCAAAATATTGCTGACGGAAGATCCGGGCAATAACGATCGCCTCGCCAAGGTTTGGATGTTCGATCCGATTACCAACGAGTTGACGGAATTGCTGACGTCGGACGCGAAGCTTTTCGACACGAATGGGTCGGCCTTTTTGACGCGCGACGAGGAATCCTCGGGGATCATGGACATGTCGGAAATCCTTGGGCCGGGTTGGGCGCTCTCCGATATCCAAGTTCATTTGCGGGAAACAGGGGAATTGGTCGAGCGCGGCCAACTGTATCTCGTCAAAGTGGCGCAGCGTCCGCTGAACGCGCCGAGCACTCCGGTGGAGCCTTATTACAAGCCCTCGGTCAAAGCCGCAGGAGCGGCTGGTTACCACGTTTCGATCCATTCGATGCTGACGGTGAGCACGAATCCTCCGACGGCATATCAAATGGTCGGGATTCCGGACGGTTTGGGCGGGTTGGACAATGGGGATGGGACTTTCCAACTGTTCATGAACCATGAATTGAGCGGCGGCAATCTCCCTGGCGGGATGGGATTTGAAACGTATGTCACGAACTCCGTGACCGGTGTAATCACGACGAATGATAATTCTGCGCGGGGCATCACACGCGCTTACGGCGGCAAGGGCGCATTCGTCTCCACCTGGCGCGTGAACAAAAACACGCTGGAAGCGACAAACGGAGAGGACCTCGTTAAAGCAGGCGGATTGAAGCTTTGGTCCGGCGCGGCCTACCGCAATTTCGATCCGGTCACCGATTTCCATATTTCACGCCTTTGTTCGGCAGACCTTCCGGCGCCGACCGCGTTCTACAATCCGATCACTGGAAACGGCACGATGACGCGCATCTTCATGAGTGGCGAAGAAGACGGCGGAGCGTTTCGGCCCGGGCAGGACGGCCGCGCGTTCGCGCATATCGTGAGCGGGCCGGAAAAGGGCATCGCGTATGAGCTGCCCTATCTCGGAAAGATGGCGTGGGAAAATGCCGTGGCGAACCCGTTCGTGCAGGACAAAACAATTGTGATGGCGTTGGATGACAGCGAGCTGACCAACAGCCAGGTCTACGTGTACATCGGCATGAAACGCGGGTCCGGCACGGATCTGGAAAAAGCGGGATTGCAGGGCGGCAGTCTTTATGGCGTGCGGGTGGACGATTTCGGGACGGTGATCAAGAGCGAATCGACGCCGAATGCCCTGGGGGCAAGTTCCCGCCAGTTGCGAGCGAATTTTTCGCTTTATGACTTCGGCAATGTGGCCAATCGAACGGGCGTGGATCTGGACGGGGAGAGCCTGGCGCAGATCACGAACTTCCAGCGCGTTGAAGACGGCGGTTGGGATCCGACCCGGCCGAATCATTTTTACTTCATCACGACGGGCCGTTTGTCGGGGACGAATGTGACGAATCCGACGCGGCTGTGGCGCATGATCTTTGACGATGTGACGCATCCGGAATGGGGCGGCATCATTGAAGTCGCGCTGGAAGGGCCCGTTGGAACTGGCAATGGGTTGAGCGATGAGCAACCGGTGATGATGGACAATATGTGCTTCACGAAGGATGGACGCATTTTGATCCAGGAAGACCCGGGCAACAGCGATCGGCTTGCGAAAATTTGGATTTTCGAACCCGATTCAGGCGCGTTAACCGAGCTGGCCGCGGCCGATCCGAAGTTCTTCGCGCCTGGCGCCAACTTTTTGACACGCGATGAAGAATCCTCCGGCATCATGGACGCGTCGGAATTGCTCGGCCCGGGTTGGTTCCTGTTCGACGTGCAGGCCCATACACGCGACGGCGGCGAAGTGGCCGAGCGCGGCCAGTTGGCGGCGATGAGAATCGAACGGTTGAGCGCGCCGCCGAGCTTGCGCGTGCAGCCGCGCAGCCAGACAACCAGCGCCGGCTCGGCCATCACGGTCAGAGCCGCGGCGGCGGGAACGGGGCCGTTCAGCTACCAATGGCTCTGGAATGGAGTCGTGATCCCTGGCGCCACGGAATCGTGGATCACGCTGTACGATCTCGACGTGAATCAGGCGGGCGATTCGTTGACCGTGCGAGTCACGAGCCCGGAAGGGAGAATCACAAGCGCTCCGGCCATCATCAAAGTTCGCCCGGTTTTGGAAACCAACCCGCAGATCGCGCTGATGCCCGCCGTGGTTTTGCGCGGCACGCCCGGCGGCATCGTCACGATCGAGTATCGCACCATTCTCGACCCCGCGGATGCCTGGAAGAAACTCGCCGACGTGGTTCTGCAAGCCAGCCCAACGCTCTGGTTGGATACGAACGGAGTCGCCGCGCCGCAGCGGTACTACCGGACGGTCGTCCCCTGATCAAGCGGCGTAGATATTAGAACGAAGGCCGGGGAGCAATTCCCCGGCCTTTTCCTTGCCACTGGCGCGCAAAGGGAATTCGATCTCTGCGTGGTTGAGAAGGTCAAAATTGAGACGCTGGATTTTCTGGAGTTGGAGCCGTACCGCTCGATGAAATGGCAGTATGAGCAGCGGCGGCAGGGGATTTTTGTGGCGGAGGGGGAGAAGGTGGTGCGGAGGCTGCTGGAAAGTGGGTTGACGGTGGATTCGGCGCTGCTGCTGGAGCGTTGGTTCACGGCGCTGGAGCCGTTGCTGGAGGCGCGGCCGGAGAAAATTCGGGTTTTCATCGCGGAGCGGCCTCTGCTGGAGACCTTGATTGGGTTCGCGATTTACCAAGGGGCGCTGGCGGTGGGACGGGCGCCGACGCCGCCGCGGTTGGAGGAGATTGTGGCGGGCGGAAACGGGCGCAGTTTGTTGCTGGCGGCGGTGGAGGGGGTGTCGAGCGCGGAGAACATGGGGGGATTGATCCGGAATTGCGCGGCGTTTGGGGTGGATGGATTGATTGCGGGGGAGACGTCGTGCTCGCCGTACTTGCGGCGGTCGGTGCGTGCGTCGATGGGGACGATTTTCAAACTGCCGGCGATGGAGGGGGCGCCGCTGGTGGAGACGGTCGGGAAATTGCGGGCGATGGGGGTGCGGTGCGTGGCGGCGCATCCGCACACGGACCAGCGGCGGATTGGGGAGGCGGATTTGCGCGGGCCGACGTGCGTTGTGCTGGGCGCGGAGGGGGCGGGTCTGACGCCGGAGCTTTTGGGGGCCTGCGACGAGGCGGTGGCGATCCCGATGGAGGCGGGGATTGACTCGCTGAACGTGGGGACGGCGGGCGCGATTTTCCTGTACGAGGCGGCGCGGCAGCGGGGGAGGGGCTAGCCCGGCGGTTAGGCCGCGGCCTGGCGCATGGTCTGGTCAATGGCCTCGCGCCAGATGGGAACGCGGTCGGACAGGGAGGCGGCCTCGAGATATTCGAGGTTGAGGTCGCCGAGGCCACTTTCGGGGCCGGAAGAAAGCTCGTGGGCGCAATGGTTGGCCACGTGGACGATGCCGAGTGGGGTGAGGGATTCCTGCTCGTCGACGACCGGCTCGTGGTGGAGGGCGACCGCCTTGGTGACGCCTTCAGGCAAGCCCCAGAGGTCGAGGAGGTAGGCGCCGACCTCGCCGTGGGTGGCCTTGAGAATCTGGCGTTCGACGCTCCAAATGGGCTGGTTGTTGGATTTGGCGAATTCGATGACGTCGCGGTAGCTCTTGGAGAGGTTCTCGGCGAAGACGAGCTTGCCGATGTCGTGGAGGAGGCCTGCGACGAAGGCTTGCTCGGCGAGGGCGAGGGAGGTGTGCTCCGTCTCGGCGATGATGCGGGCGAGGTTGGCGGTCTGGGTGCTGTGGCTCCAGATGCGCTCGACGAAGCCGGCCCCGAATTGGTTGGATTTGAACTGGGCGCAGACGCCGACCATGAGGACGAGGTAGCGGACGGTCTCGATGCCGAGGAAGGTGATGGCCTCGAGGATGCTGGCGACCTCGCCGCGAAGGCCGAAGAAGGCGGAGTTGGCAAGTTGGAGGACTTTGGCGCCCATGGCGGCGTCGCGGCTGATGATTTTGGCCATGTCGGCGAGGTCGGCGTTTTGGTCGGCCAAGGCCTCCACCAGCTCACAATAGACGGCGGGCACGCTGGGGAGGTGGTCGAGGGCGCAGATCATCTCGACCAGCTCGAGGGAGAGGCGGGATTGGCGAAGGAGGACGAGCTTGCGGATTTTTTTGACGAGGGTTTTGGGATCGGCGGTCTTGGAGATGAATTGGTGGGCTGTGTTGACGGACTTGAAGACGAGGTCCTCGTCGGCCTGGGCGGAGAGGATGATGCGGGAGGCGGCGGGATGGTTGCGCATGACCTGCTCGAGCAGTTCGGCGCCGTTCATGCCGGGCATCTTGAGGTCGGTGACGACGGCGTCAAAACGGACCTGCTCCATGCGTTCGAGGGCGGCGGGACCGCTGGTCACAAATTCCATGTGCCACTCGTTGCGCATAGGCTCGAAGACGCGCTGGAGCACCTCAAGGGCGAACGATTCGTCATCAACAAAGAGGACGCGGCGGCGATTCAAGGTCGATCGATTGATGGCGAATGTAGACATAATCCCAAAGTCCTCAGGATGTATCGGCTTAAAACGGAGGTGCTTGAGGAATCGCCCGCGAAAGGGTGGTGGCAGGATGGACAAGTATGCGGGCCCTGGATTTCTCAGTCGAATTGGCTTGATTTTTTGGGTTTTTTGCCAATGCTACGGCCATGATCACCTCTCGCCGCAGTTTCCTGCGCGCCCTTTTGGCCTCCGGAGTTCTTTTCGCTGCTCCTGCCTTTGGCGCTCCAGCCGATGGTTTGCTTGAAGAAACGCATGCAAGCGTCCGGGCGGCCCTCGCGGTGCAGCGGGCGGCGACGCCCGAGTTGATGAGGACAGAGAACGTCTTGGGCACAGCGGTTGGAGTCAATGGGGAGGGGCAGGTGTCCATGGTTGTCTACGTTGAAGAGGGCGGACGGAACACGGCGGCGCTGGTCCGCGGCTTGGGCCGGCCCGTGGGGGGAATTCCGGTCCAGGTGGAGGTGACGGATCGATTCCGGGCGTTGGGAAAGCCGGGTGGGGGCGGAGGGCCACCGGTGAGCCACACCGCGCGGCAGACGCCACCCATCCAACTTGGGACCTCGGGAGGGTGGCAATATGACCTTGCGAATGGGTATTGCTGCGGCGGGACGCTGGGATCTTTGGTCCAGGTGAATGGGGTGAAATTCATCCTGAGCAATTACCATGTCCTGGAGGCGGACATCGTGATGGGAGGCAACAATTTCATCGCAAGCACGGGAAATCCTGTGATCCAGCCCGCGTTGATCGACGTGAATTGCAACGCCGCGAACAGCCAGGTCGCCGGCACGCTGGTCAAACTGGGAGCCTTGCCCCTTTATAATGTGGACGTGGGCGTGGCGCAGGCGGATTTGACGGTGGTCAATTCGAATGGATCGATCTTGGCCATTGGAACGATTTCATCGCAGACGGCGTCCCCGGCGATCAACAAGCCGGTGAAGAAGAGCGGGCGCACCACCGGGTTGACGCGGGCCAAAATCACGGGCCTCAACGCCACGATCAGTGTCGCGTATGACAATGAATGCGCGGGAGGCGCCGCGTTCACGAAGACGTTCACAGGCCAGATCGTGATTTCGAACAAAGGCAGTTCGTTTCTCAAGGGCGGAGACTCGGGCTCTTTGATGGTCGAGGATGTGGCCTCGAATCCGCGTGCGGTTGGCTTGCTTTATGCGGGCAGCAGCACGACGGCGATCGCCAATCCCATCGGCGAAGTGCTCAG
>CAZSXX010000195.1:0-2523 GCA_964611245.1 uncultured Verrucomicrobiota bacterium
CGATCATCGAGAGCGGCCTGGACATCCCGAACGCCAACACCATCATCATCAACCGTGCCGACCACTTCGGCCTGAGCGAGCTGTACCAACTGCGCGGGCGCGTGGGCCGCTACAAGCACCAGGCCTACGCCTACCTGCTGCTGCCGCGCCACGCCGCCCTCCTGAGCGACGCGCGCAAGCGGATCAGCGCCATCAAGCAATATTCCAGCCTGGGCAGCGGCTTCAAGATCGCCATGCGCGACCTGGAAATCCGCGGCGCGGGCAACCTGCTCGGACCGCAGCAGAGCGGCCACATCACCGCCGTCGGCTTCGACCTGTACTGCCAACTGCTCAAGCAAAGCGTCAGCGCGCTCAAGGGCGAGAAGCTGAAGCCGCGCATCGAAGTCCAGATGCGCCTCGATTTCCTCGCCCTCAACCCCGGCGAGGAAACCGGAGCCCGCAAAAAGCCCACCCGCGCCGGGGCGCCGGACCTGAATATTTCCGTGCCGCGCGAAACCGCCACCTATTCCAGCGGGCGCAAAAAGGCGGGTGTGTTCGAGCCGGTCCCCTTTGAGCCGATTCCAAAAGCGCCCGCTTACATTCCGTTGAAGCACATCGCCGATTCGCAACAGCGCATCGAGGCCTACCGGAAGCTGGCCCAGACGGCGGACATGGAGGGGCTTGAGGCGCTGCGCAAGGAGTGGAGGGACCGGTTCGGCAAGGCGCCGGCGCCGGTGGAGCTGCTGCTGCAGGTGACCGAGCTGAAACTCATCGCCGCGCAGAAAAACGTCACGGTGGTCGAGGCCCGCGAGGACAAGCTGATGCTGACGCGCCATGGGGATTACATCCAGGTGGGCGGCAAGTTTCCCCGGCTGGCCCGCCGCGAACCGAAAGCGCGCCTGGCGGAAATCCGCAAGCTTCTGAGCTCGGTCTGACGCGGCCCAGACTTTCCCTTGTGGGGCCAGTGGACGGTCCCTAGAGTGTGCGCGAATGATTCGGGCGTTCCAAATGATATTCTCGCCGGAAAGCGTCTGGCTGACGATTTCCGAGAAAAACCGCAACTTCCTGTTTGTGCTGTTTTTCTCGACGCTTCCCCTGATCGTGGGGTCGCTGGCGATTGAAGCGTTCGCGATCCACCGCTTTGGGGAAGCCCTTGGAGAATTCGGCCGCGTCAACGTGGCGGTGGAGCGGATTCTTCGCTATTCAGTCACCCACCTTGTCTGCGACCTGGCATTCCTTTTTGGCGGCTCATGGTTCCTGCTGTCGGTGGCCCAAAGCTTCAACACGAAGGTCGGCTTCTCCGCCTCCTTCAGCACACTGGCCTATGGCTCGGCGCCGATCTTCCTGATGCACGCGCTGGATGGCGTGCCACTCATCCACAGCTGGCTGGCCTGGGGCATTGGGGCCGGCCTCGCGGTCCGCGCATTGTATCACGGCGTGGCCGTGAACATGAAACCGGAGCAAACCAAGGGTTTCGGCCTGTTCGTCGTCAGCATTTTCATCGTCGCGTTCCTGAGCGGCCTCGGCCATTTCATCTCGTTGACCATGCTGCATGGCAAGTCGATGCCGTGAGGCGCGAGCTGGAGCATAACCAGCGCGCCTGGGACGAACGGGCCCGGCGGCATGACCGCCACACCCAGGCCATCCTGCCGCGCGACCTGCGCGACCCCCTCCCGATCCTCGACCCCGAGAACTGGCTGGGCGGGAATGTGCGGGGCAAAAAAGTCCTCTGCCTGGCCTCCGGCGGCGGCCTGCAAAGCGCCATGTTCGCCGCCGCCGGGGCGGACGTCACGGTGGTGGACCTGAGCGACGCGATGCTGGACCAGGACCGCGCGGTGGCCCGCCGGCACAAATTGCCAATCCATGCGGTGCAGGCTTCGATGGATGACCTGTCGGTTTTCCCGGCGGGCAGTTTTGAGGTGGTGCTGCAGCCGGTGAGCACCTGCTACGTGGCGGACATCCGCGCGGTTTTCCGCGAGGCCGCGCGCGTCCTGCGCGCGGGCGGCCTGTACATCAGCCAGCACAAACAGCCGGCCAGCCTGCAGGCGGACACGCTCCCGTCCGGGCGGGGCTACACCATCCGCGAGCCCGCGGAACGCACCGGCCCGCTCCCGCCCGTCCTCCCGTGCCTGCACCGGGAGGCGGACGCCATCGAGTTCCTGCATTCCTGGAGCGCGATCGTGGGCGGGATGTGCCGGGCTGGCTTCGTGGTCGAGGACCTCGTCGAGCCCAACGCCGCCGCGAACCCGCTCGCCCCCGAGGGCTCGTTCGAGCACCGCTGCGCGCACCTGCCGCCCTACGTCAAGATCAAGGCAAGGCGGCTTGAGCCCGCGGCCCCGGTTTTGGTGGCGCGATGACCTTCAAGTAGCGCCCCATCCAATAGGGCAGCAGGAATTCATCGCCCGCCAGCTCGATCGACCCGCCGCTCCCGCCATCGAGCACGAAAGGATGCGAATTCCAGCGGGTCATCCGCCGTTCGCCGGGCGGCAGCAGCTCCACCAATTGCCGGTCGCGGAAGTTCGGCGGCTGCTTGGTGATGTCCAG
>CAZSXX010000195.1:2533-8440 GCA_964611245.1 uncultured Verrucomicrobiota bacterium
CCAGGCGGTGGGAGTTCCGCACGCTCCAATCCACCATGTCCAACGGGAACCGCCGCAGCGTCCAGAGCGCGCCCTCCAATCCAAATTCCCGGGCCTTCGTGCTGGCGTGAACGAAGCTCCAGATCGGGTTCCGCTCGTGCCGCTCAATCTCCCAGTGGTCGCGGATGGCCTCCGCGTATTTCCCCCTCAATTCGGCGTTGAATGCGTGCCGGTGAAGGAACCAATAGGAGACGAACGCGAGCAGGTCGTCCGAGTGGTTCCATTCGTTCCCCATGTCGTTGCCTTCATGGATGAACCCCTTGGTCTCCGCGATCAGGCGCATGCCGCTGACGATGTTTTCGAGGTAGCCATGCTTCCCAAGCAATTCCATGCCCTTCTCCCGGTAAACCGCCTTGCCGGTGACCGCGTGGGCGAATTGCAGCAGCCCGACAATCTCCGCGCTGTTCAGGCGCCGGTCCACGATGGTGTGCGGGAACCAGTTCACATATTCGGGATTCCACCGCGCCCAGAGCGTCGGCTTGCCGTCGACGTCGATCAGGCGCCAGTGGTTCCGGATGATGTGATCCGCAATCTTGCCAATGAAGGCGGCGATGCGCGCTTTCTCCTCCGGCGCGCGCGCGGCCGCCTCATAGAGGACGGAGCACCCGAACGCATGGGCGGCGATCTCATCGCTGCTGGTGTGCCCCTTCCATTCCCACAGCCCATCGCCCGCGTCGCGCCAGCGGTCCACATCGGAGAACTTGAAGCCGAGCCGCTCGAAAGTCCGGGCCGGGAAGCCGCCCAGCGGATTGATCCGCTCCGAGCGCTCCAAGGCCGCGAACGTTTCCCACGCGTGCGCATGCGCCTCCGCGTCGCCGGTGGCCCCGAACCGGAAGGCCTGGCTGGCCATGTAATAATTGCTCCAAGTGCCGTCGTTGTCCGTGTCGATCATCTCCGCCGAGGCCGGGTCGCCCGGGCGCGCCAGCCGCAGCTCGGCGCAATAGCCGAACCGGATGTGCCGGTTCCGGATCTTCCGCTCCAGAAAGGCCGCCTTCTCCGCCAGCGTCATGGGGTCAAATGCGATCTTGTTCAGTCCAAGGCGGGTCAGGGCATGCACATTTCCGGCCGCGTCCGTGGCCACATCCACGACGAAATCATCCAGCAGCCACCGGCGCGAGGCGTAGTAGCCCGGCCGGCGGCCCGCGCCCGGTTCAAGCCGGACCAGGCCCCGGCTGGTGCCGACCCAGCGGATCGGGCCGGGCGCGCGGGAGATGGCCGTGATTTCGTTCCATGGCAGCGGGCCACTCCGCAATGCCCCGGGTCCGGCCAACCCGTTCGTGAGGCCAAAAACGAGGCCCTCCGGGCTTTCCGCGATGGCATGGACCCCTGTTTCCGGCCCGTGGCGCACGGCGTTCTTTCCAATTTCAAGCGCCCCGTTCGGCGTGAGGATCCAAAGCCGGTTGCCGGTGGCGGCGGGAGCGCCGGCCAGATCCAGCCGCCGCACTTCCCCGTTCTCAATGATCGCCGCGCCCCTGGGGCCGGTGACCAGCGCCCGCATGTCCTCCGCCACGGCCAACCGGTCGAACTGGCGGGCCGGGAGCTTTATGGCATAAGTCCCCGCGAACCCGTTGCTGATCAGCAGGTCCTCCAGCAGGTAAAACACCTCTCCCTTCGCCAGCGCGGAATCGAGAATCTTTTTCCCATTGAGTGGACGGAAACTGCGGTCCGGGGCGAGCCGATCGCCAAAGAGGCGGGCCATGCCGCGGTCGGTCAGGACGTAGACAATCCCGTCCTTGTTGACATGCACTCGCCGAAGGGTGGCCCCGGCCAATTCGCCCTCCGCCGGGAATTTCTCCGAGCGGTCCTGGAGGAAGGGGGTGTCGGGGACGGCGGCGCGGGAGGAGGCCAGGCAGAGCAGCAGCAGGGCGAGTATTGCGAGCATGGGGCGAAGGATAGCGTGGCCCCCGCCCGCCGTCCCGCACGATCCACCGCGTGCGCCAAAGCCTGAGCGCCAGGCTCGGCACAACCCGCTTGTCAGATTCGCCCCAGTTCGCGAACATCGCCCCATGTCTGAGATCGCGAAATTCGTCCACCATGGGGCCTCCCGGATCACTCCGGCCATCCTCCGGGGCGTGCACAAGAAGCTGCCCATCCTCAAAGTCGAGTTTGCGCAGATCAACGCCCCCAAGTATCCGCATCTGGTGGACCAGCTTGAATTCCTGGCCAACGCGATTGAGGACTGGGTGGAAGGAAGCGCCGACGAGCTGCCTTTCGTGACCATCGCCAGCGCCGCCTTCGCGCTTGTTTACGCGCACCGGCAGACTGACCTCATCCCGGATTCCGTGTCGGAGTGGGGCCACGCCGACGACTCCTCGGTCGTCCGCGTCGTGTTGATTGAGCACGAGCGGGTGCTGGCCGCCTACGCCGCCAAGATCGGCATGGCCTGGTCCGAGATCACGGTGCAGCCGTGATCATTTCACGGCCTTTTCCATCAGAGCCTTGAAGGCGTCGCGGGCCGCGGCGTCCCGGTCGACGCCGGAGATGAACACCTGCACCACCTGTTGCCCGAACTCGCCCCGTTTTCCCTCCATCGCGCGTCGGACCAAGCTCCAGCGCGAATTGTTCTCCATCGAAAAGGGCTGCGCCGAAGGCCAGGTCCAATCCTCGGACAGGCAATAGAACGCATACAGCGGGCGGCCGTACTCGTTGAACAAAAACCAGCGCATCGGGATTTTGTGGCCGTTGATGTCCAGCATCTCCACCCCCAGGTCGCTTTTCAGGACCCGCCCCGCCGCCGGCATGCAAATGTCCGGCTTGTGGTATTTCACCCCCTTGATCGTTGGGTTCCCGCTGTTCCAGCGCAGGAAGAAAAGGGCCCATTTGGATGCGTCGGCCTCCACCCATTCCACGCCCCGCCCCTCGTCAAAGCCCAGCGTCTTCCGGACCGCCTCGGGCATGGGAATTTCCCGCATCCCGGCCCGCTCGGGCCATTCGATGGTCCAGCGCGGCGTGGCCACCAAGTTCTTTTCATGCACAAGATACCAGGCCTGTGTCCCCACCTCGGCGAGGGCGATCCACGCGATGATCCCCACCAGCACCCCGCCGGGCAGGGCGCGCGCCCGGCCAACGGGTCCCGCCGCGCCGCGGAGAACGATGCTCCCGCGGAACAGGAAGGCCAGGGCCCAGAGCGCCCCAAAGCAGACATACAGGATCGTGAACCCGGCCGGATCGTGATACCGCGCCGTCGCGGCCATGCCTTCCCGGGCCGCCACGTAGGCCAGGAAAAACGCGCGGACCCCGTTGGAGGCCAGGGCGAGGAGGGCGCCGGCGGCGATGAGGAAAAACCGGCGGCTCCACCGGAAGCGGTACAGCTCTCCCAGGAACAGGGAGGCCATCAGCGTGGCCTGGATGGACCGGATGCCGCTGCACGCCTCGTCGATGCCCACCACGCCGGTTGCGATCTCAATCAGGTTCCCTTGGCGGATGGATGGGATGTTGAACCAAACCAAGGCCTCGACCGTCGCCTGCGCCAAGACTGGCATCAGCGTCCGGGTCAGTTGCTGCTCCGCCCCCCGGGACCACGGCACGGCCACCAGGAAGAACGCGACGCAAAACCAGAAATGCCGCAGCCATTTGCGCCCGCCGGCGTAATACAGCGCGAACAGGGTGATGCCGATGACCTGCAGGGACAGGGCCCACGTCGCCATCCGCCAATCCGGGTTGGCCTCCTGGAGCAGCCGGACGGGGAGGTAACACATCAACGCCGTGAGCGCCGCTGCGGAGGCCAGCGGCGGCGGCGGCGCCGGCTCGGGCTCCGGCCGGGTCATCCAACGTTTCCAGAACAGGAACAACCCCAGGAACGGGACGCTCCATCCATACGCGTATTCCGGGACAATTTCCCAGTCCGAGCTGACCTTCAGTAGCAGCACCCCCCAGAGCGCCCCCAGCAGCCCCAGGGTCATCGCCAAGAGCGCCCTTCGCTGTTTCTCCCGCGGGGCCGGCGCCAGCGTTCCCGGCTCGAAGTGCTGGACGGCGCTGGGGTCCATGCGTCAGGTCAGCTCAGCGCGGCCACGCACCGCCCGCACAACATCGGATGCGCCGCCGACGCGCCAATGTCCATTTCCCAGTGCCAACAACGCTCACACTTCTGCCCATCCGCGTGCGCGATCACCGCGTCGGTCGCCCCATTGGCGGCCGGGCCCACCGTCAATTGCGAGACATTCAGCAACTCGCGCAGTTCGCCCGTCGCGCCGTTGAGCAGCGCGCAGGTCTCCGGCGGGGCGGTGAACGACACCTTGGCGTCCAGCCCCTTGCCGATCGTTTTGGCCTGCCGCGCTTTTTCCAGGCCCGGCAGGATCTGCTCGCGCACCGTGAACAGCGTTTTCCAAAGCCCCGCCTCCTCCTCGCCCACCGCGAAGGCCATCGGCGCCCAATCGGTCAGGTGCACCGATCCGCCCGGCTTGGACCCCGGGATGAAATCCCAGGCCTCATCGGTGGTGAACATCAGCACCGGGGAGAGCATCTGGCAAAAGCGCCGCACAATATGGAAAAGGGCGTTCTGCGTGGACCGGCGGCGCGACGAATCCGCCGCGTCCGTGTACAGCCGGTCCTTGACCAAGTCGTGGTAGGTCGCTGACAGCTCCACCGCCGCGAACTGGCTGATTCTCTGGTAGGCCACGTGGAATTCGTAGCGGGAATAGGCGTCGAACACCTGCTGCTCAAGCTCGCCGAACACGCGCAGGATCCACCGGTCCAGCCCCGTCAAGTCCTCGAAAGGAACCGTGTGCACGCGCGGGTCAAAATCAAACAGGTTGGAGAGCTGGTAGCGGATGGTGTTGCGCAGCAGTCGGTACGTCTCGCTGACCTTGTTGATCCGCTCGTCGCTCACCACGATGTCATTCCGGTAATCCTGCGAGGCCACCCAAAGCCGGACCACGTCCGCGCCGTACTTTTTGACGTACGCCTCCGCCGTCTGCGGCTTCTCGTAGCCCCCCTGGCCCTGCTTCGACTTGGAGATTTTCTCCCGGTCCGCGTCGACCATGAAGCCATGGGTCAACACCGTTTTGTAGGGCGGCGCCCCGTTGGCCGCCAGCGACAGCAGCAACGACGATTGAAACCAGCCCCGGTGCTGGTCGCTCCCCTCCAGGTACATGTCCGCCTGCCATTGATCCACCCCGGATGCGCCGGCGCGTTGCAGCTCGGGCCTCCGCATCAACACCGCCCGCGAGGACGACCCGGAGTCAATCCAGACATCCAGCGTGTCGTTGGATTTCGCCACGGGCTCCGCGCCCAGCCAACCGGCCGGCTTGATCATCGGCCAAAGCTCCGCCGCCGTTTTTTGGAACCAGATGTTCGACCCATGCTCCTCGATCAGCGACGCCGCGGCCCGCACAATCCGGCCGTCCAGGATTGGATTTCCAGCCGCGTCGTAGAACGCCGGAATGGGCACGCCCCAGGTCCGCTGGCGCGAGATGCACCAATCCGGCCGCGACAGCACGGCGGCCTCGATCCGGCTGCGCCCCCAGTCGGGAACCCACCGCACGGCGCCAATGGCCGACGCCGCCTTTTTCCGGAAGGGCTGCCCATCCCGCTCGTGGTCGATCCGGATGAACCACTGGTCCATCGCGCGGAAAATGATCGGCGTTTTGCTCCGCCAGCAATGCGGGTAGCTGTGGTGGTAATTCTCCTGGTGCAGCAGCGCATTTTGGACGCGCAGTTCATGGATCACCGCCACGTTCGCGTCGCTCTTGCCATGCTTCTCCAGGATCGATTTCCCGGCCATCTCCTCGGGCATCTGCTGCTCGCGCGGCAGGTCGGCGGTGTAATCCAGCGCGCCGTCATCGTTGACCGGCGAATAAATCGGCAGCCCCACCGAGCGCCCCAGCAAATAATCGTCCAACCCATGCCCCGGGGCGATGTGGACAAACC
>CAZSXX010000196.1:0-1705 GCA_964611245.1 uncultured Verrucomicrobiota bacterium
ACGATCGCGCATGACTTGAGGGCGCCGCTGCGGGCGATGGAGGGGCTGACGGCGGGGTTGGTGGATGATTTTGGGGCGCATTTCGACCCGGCGGGGCATGAGGCGGCGGAGCGGATCCGGGCGTCGGCGGCGCGGATGGACCAGATGATCCAGGAGTTGCTGGCTTACAGCCGGCTGTCATTCCTGAAGATGGAGGCGCAAACGATCCTGCTGGACGAGGCGGTGCAGGAGGCTTTGGAGCAGGTGGAATACGAGTTGCAGGCGCGGCAGGCGCGGGTGCGGGTGGAATGCGCGAGCTGCCCGGCGGTCGGGCACCGGCCGATGGTGGTGCAGGTGATCACGAACCTGATCTGCAACGCGGTGAAATTTTGCGCGCCGGGGGTGATCCCGGAGGTGACGGTGCGGGAGGAGAGGCGGGGGAGGGCGGTGAGGCTGTGGGTGGAGGACAATGGGATTGGGATCGCGCCGGAGCATTGCGGGAGGATCTTCCGGATATTTGAGCGCCTGCATGACCGGGACACGTATGCGGGCACGGGGATTGGGCTGGCGATTGTGCAGAAGGCGGTGACGCGGATGGGGGGGAAGGTGGGGGGGGTGTCGATGGTGGGGCAGGGGAGCCGGTTTTGGTTTGAGCTGCCGGCGTGCGTGGAGTCGCAGGACGGGGATTTTGAGGTGGACCGAGAGATGAAGGGGGACCGGGAAACGGAGGCGGCCGCGATGTAGCGGCGGGGAGCGGGAAGGGAGAGCCTGGTCGAACGGTCAGGGGCGGACTTCGATTTGGAAGTAGTGCCCGGAGGTGGAGCCGAGGGGGGGGAGGGTCTGGACGACGCGGGAGCCGTTGGAGCGGATCCATGGGGTGTAGGCGGTCCAGGCCGAGGTGTCGGTGGAGCCGATGACGCGGTAGGCGCGGTTGGGTTTGGCGGACCAACTGAGCTGGATGCGGCCGTCGGGGAGGAAGATGGGGGGCTCGAACCAGAGTTTGCTGGCGGGATCGATGGGGGAGGTGCCGGCGATGAATTCGGCGTAATCGGTGGCGCGGTCGGCGTCGGCGTCGCCCCGGCCGTCGTTGAGGGCGGGGACGGAGCCGTAGAACTGGGCCTCCCATTCGTCGGCGATCAGGTTGTGGTTGGAGTCGGTGATCTCATATTTGCCGTCGAAGACGATGGAGCCGTTGGGGGCGAGGGTTTTGGTTTGCGGGGGAGGAGTGATGTAATAGGGGACGGGGTCGAAGGTGACGGTGTAGGAGCCGGAGAGGGCAGCGCGGTTGGTGAAGCTGAAGCCGGAGCCGAAGGCGGGGGATGGGCCGTCGATGGCGTAGGAGGCCTGGGAGAGGTTGGCCTGGGCGACGAGGTAGCCGCGGCTTTCGATGCGGATGGATATGGAGACGTCGTCAATGAGCCAGCCGGGGTGGGGGACGACCTCCTCGCCGATGTCGAAGAGTTGGTAGAACCAAACGAGCTGGACGACCTTTCCGATGTAGGGGGTGAGGTCGATCTCCTCGAGTTCCCAGCCGGAGGAGATGTCGCCGTAATCGGCGAGGATGGTGGGGGTGGTTTGGGAGTTGGTGACGATTTGAAGGCTGGCGCGCTCGTAGGTGGCCTCGGCGCCGAAGTCGTAATTGTGCCAGAAGTTGAGGGTGGCGCGGTTGCCGCCGGTGAGCATGAAGGCTGGGCTGACGAGGGCGGTTTCTGTGTAAGTTCCCGGG
>CAZSXX010000196.1:1715-8427 GCA_964611245.1 uncultured Verrucomicrobiota bacterium
AAGCGCACGAGCCACATCGGGTCGGGTCCGGTGACGGTCGTTCCCGGGACGCCGTGGAGGTTGTTGCCCCAGGCTTTGGAGCCAGAATGGCCGGCGGTGTCGAGGCCGTTGTTGGGGACGCCGAGCTCCCATTCGTATTCGGAATCCTCGGTGGTCTCGACGGTCCATCCATCGACGGGGCCTTCCATGTCATCGCTCCAGGGAACGGAGCGGGGCTTGAGGGTGCGGAAGGTGTAAAGTTTGCCGTTGTTGTCATCGACGGTGGTGTTGCCGGCGCTGTCGCGGCTGACGATTTGGTAAAAGTAGGCGCGGTCGGGCTGGAGGGTGTGGAGAACCAATTCGTGGTCGAAGGCGAGGGAGGAGCGGAAGGCGGTGCGGGTGAGGAATTTTGATTCGCCGAACTGGACGAGGGAGTCGGAGGGCTCGTCGCTGCTCCAGCGGACGATGGCGTATTCGTAATCGACCTCGTGGTGGGGGCGCAGGATGGCGGGGTGGCGGGTGTCCACAGAGGAGCTGACGCGGACGAGGCTGGCGGCGGAGGCGTCCCAGTATTCGGCGTTGAGGACATCGCCGTCGCCGGCGCGGAGCTGGCCTGGGCGCGGGGTGGAGGCGGGGGCAATAAGGGTGAGGGAGCCTTCGAAGACGCCGCGGCGGGGGGTCTCGGTGAGGGTGACCGAAATGCCGACGGGGTCGGTGGTGGAGCGAATCTGGACGGAGGCGGTGTGTTGGCCGGCGAGGTCGGAGTCCGCCACGACGAGGCTGATGCGGTCGGGGACGGAATAGGCGACGCGGTCGAAGGAAATTGTGCCCAAGCCCTGCACGCCGGGGGCGAGGAAGCTGAGGATGTTGCGGAGGATGTTGACGCGGTTGTTGGGGGGCGGGCCATCCATGGGGATGGCGTCGAGGGGGAAACCGAGGAAGACGAGGCGTCCGGGGGATTTGAGGTCGCGGGGCCAGCGGAGTCCGGTGGGGCGGCGGGAGGATTGGTCGACGAAGATGGGGACGGCGTTGGTGGTGGCGGTGAAGGTGTCGGCGAGGTCGGGTCCGATGTCCGGCGCGATGGGCTCGAGCTCGAAGACGGGATAGCGGCTGTAGTCCATTTGGACTTGGACGCCGGAGCCGATGGCGTCGCCGGGGAGGCCTTCGAGGATGGGCATGCCGTGGTCCTGGTCGCAAGTGGCGCAGGAGGAGAAGATGTCATCGGAGACGACGAACTCGGCGACCTGGAGGACATTGGTGCGGAAGGGGGTGTCGCCAAGGCGGGTGAGGAGCTCCATGGAGGCGATGAGGAGGGATCCGTCGCGCTTGAGGTAAGTTTCGAGGGTGGATTGCTGGGAGAAAGAGATGCTGGTGGTGTCGTAGAAGCTGTCGTTAATGCGCCAGATGACGACGCGGAAGGGGAGGAGGTCGGCGAGTTGGGGCTGGCCATCGGTGGCGATGTCCCAGACTTCATAGGTGACGCCGGTGCGGTCGAGGGCGTCGGTGTAGGAGGAGAGGGGGATGAACTCGCTTTCGTCGTTGGGGCCGTGGACGTAGTTGTTGACGAGGAGGACGACGGAGGCGGGCTGGGCGACGAAGGAGAAAGCCTGGCCGTTGTTGTCATTGGTGGCGGAGTTGCCCGCCTCGTCCATGCTGATGATCTTGAAATCGTAGGTGACGCCTTCGATGAGGTTGGTGAGGGTGAGGGATTGGTTATCGCGGAAGACGGCGGTGGAGACGGATTGATTGAAGGAGCGGTTGGGGCCGTAAAGGACGAGGCCGTTGGCGGGCTCGTCGGTGGTCCAGGAAACGGCCTCCTGGCCGAAACGATTGCGGGAGGAGACCTCAGAAATGACGGGTGGGAGGAGGTCGGCGCGGCGGATGGCCTGGACGGTCTCGAGAGGGGAGGCGTCTTGATAAGTGGCAACGATGGCGTCGCCGTGTTTGACCTGCAATTTGTCGTCGGCCAGCGGAGGGCCGAGGGCGGTGGTGACGGAGCCGGTGAAGACGCCGACCGTGCCGGAGGCGCGCAGGGTGAGGGAGAGGGGGGCGGGCTCGGAGTCGGTGTGAATGGTGACGATGGCCTCGGCCTGGCCGGCGAGGTCGAAATCGATGAGCTTGAGGCCGATGGTGGCGGGGGCGGAGTAGGCGCGGCGGTCGAAGGAGACGAAGCCATGGCCGCCGTCGGGGAACGCGCCGGAGGCGGCGATGGAGAAATCCTGGTCGATGGCGGGGGTTTCGCGGCGGGCATCCTGGACGACGCGGCGGGCGCGGACGCGGAGAGTGTATTCGCCGATGACGGGGCTGGCGATGTAAACGCATTCGACGTTGTTGACGGCGTCGCGGCCGGGGGAGCCGGGGACGGATTCGGCGTCGATCATCTGGTTGCCCGCATAGAGGGCGCCGTCGGGGGCGATGAGTTCGAGGTCGAGGTCGTTGACGAGGGCCGGGATGGAGAGGGGGCTGCCGGGGACGTCGGTGTAGGCCAGGGTGAAACGGAGGGGGAGGGAGGAGTCGGCGACGTAGAATTGTTTCAGGAAGACCTGGCCTTGGACGAGAGTCTCGGACTGGTCGATGAATTCGTAGGAGCGCTGCCCGCCAATCAATTCGGTGAGGTCGATGCGGCCCCAGCCTTCGTCGTTGTTGGGGATGGGACCGGTTCCGTATTCGGGGTCCATGTCGACGGCGGAATTGATGAGGGCGGCTTTGACGAGGGCGGGGGAAGGGGTGAGGCCGCCGTGGGTGGCGCGGTAGAATTGGACGAAGATGGCGGCGGCGCCGGAGGCGTGGGGGCCGGCCTGGCTGGTGCCACCCTGGTATTGGTAATTGTGGGAAATGGAAAGCCAGGCGTTTTCGTCGGTGGCGGCGGAGGATTGGAGGGAGGCGATCCAGGTGCCGGGGGCGACGAGGTCGGGCTTGACGCGTCCGTCCTCGCAGGGGCCGCGGCTGGAGAAGTCGGCCATGGTGTCCTCGCCCTCGGCGTAGATGAAGAAATCGAAACGGTTGTTTTGGGAGGCGCCGGTGGCGATGACGTTTTTGGCGACGGCGGGGGAGCCGATGGTTTGCTCGCCTGGCCCGGCGTTGCCGGCGGAGAACTCGAGGATGTAGGGCTGGTCGCCCGGGGTTTGGCTGTCGGCGTCGCGGACGAGGGCGTCGAACTCCATGGCGCTGAGGTCATAGCGGCCCTGGGTGTCGTCGCCCCAACTGTTGGAGCCGATGACGGCGCCGGCCTGGACGGCGTTGCGGGTGAGTTGCTCGAAGCTCTCGGGGGCTTCGTAGCCGCCGAGCCCGTCGAACATGCGCTGGGCGATGATGTGGGATTTGGGTGCCATGCCGAGGCCGTACAGATAGCCGAACTCATCGGCCTCACCGATGGAGCCGTCGCCCGCGACGATGCCGGCGACGTGGGTGCCGTGGCCGTGCTCATCGGCGGCGTCGGTGAGGCGGCCATAGTGAAAGAAGGCGTCGACGCGGCCGTCCAAGTCGGCGTGCATGCCCTCGGCGGTGCCCTCCATGAGGCCGCTGTCGGCGACGGCCACCGCGACGCCGGCGCCGTCGAAGCCGAGATTGTGGACATGGACGCCGCCCGCCTCCGATTCGCCGCCGATGATCTCCACCGCGGCCTGGTCGAACAGCTTGGGGCGCGGGGCGGGCTCAATCCAGAGGATGGCGGGCGAGTTGGCGAGGGCGTTGAGCTGGTTGGCGTCGACGAGGCCGCGCAGGACCATGCCGGCGGAGGTGCGTGGGCCGCTGACGAGGCCGGGAATGCCTTTGCGGAGGAGGGCGAGCTCGAGTTCGGGGGCGTTGGGGGCGGCGAGGAAACTGACGGGGCGCTTTTGTTTCAGGTCCGCGAGGCGTTGGTCAATTTTGTGTTCGGGCCGGAGTGGGCCGAGCCAATGGACAAAGGGGAGCCTGCGGATGGCGCCGGGGCGAACACCCGAAAGGCGGGCGACGAAGGCGTCCTCGGGAATGGATTGAATGAGGTCGACGTTGAGGCGGCGGAGTTCGGCGCGGTGGGCGTCGGTGAGGGGTTGGGAGAATTGGAGGAGGAAGAGGGCGTTGACGGGGGATTCGGTGGCCTGGGCCAATGCGGCGGCGTCGGGCTTTTTGTCGGGGGTGCGGATGAGCTCGTTGCGAAGGCGGATGTCCTTGGCGAACGCGGACAAAGAAATCAGCGCGAAGAGGAATGTGGCACGGAGAACCGAGGGCACGTGCCAAGCTAGCAGTGCCCGAGGCGGTGAACAAGCGCGCGAATGGGGCGAGATTGCCATGGCGAAAGACATCAGATACTGGGGGACGAGAGCAGGATTGATGCTAGCTGCGTGGAAGGATGGAAGAATCCGGGAAGTCCCGGAGAGGAATTCGCAGGATTGGAAATAGCACGCATCGTGCTACAGTGAGGCATGCGTCGCATTGTTGTGTTGGCGGTGTTGCTGCTTGGGCTGAAGGAAAGCGGTGGCCGCGCGGATATCATCCACCTCTCCAATGGAGACCGGTATGTGGGGACGGTGGCGTCGGTGAGCGGGCAGGAGGTGTTGGTGCAGAGCGAGATCGTGGGGACGCTGAAGATTCCCCGGTCCAAGGTGGCGAGCATTTATTTTGGGACGAACCTTCCGCCGGTGGAGGGAATGGCGCCGGTGGCGGCGGGAAAGGGCGAACCGGCTGGGCGTGGGATCGCGCTGGATCCGAAGGCGATCGAGCAGGTGAAGGGCGAGTTTTTGGCGACGGCGACGCCGGAGGCGAACGCGATTTTCACGGACATGGTGCAGGGGTTGGCGTCGGGGAAATTGTCGATTGAGGATCTGCGGTCGCAGGCGAGGGATTCCTTGAAGGAGTTGCGGGAGTTGCAGGCGGAGATTGGTGAGGAGGAGAACCCGATGCTGAGCGGGTATGTGGGAATATTGGAGCGATTTGTGAACCAAGGGGCGGGCAAAGGGGCGAAGGCCGCGGTGGCGAAACCGCAGCCAGCGAAGCCGGAGCCGGAGGAGGAATAAGTCAGGGGGCAGACGGGGCGGGCGCGGCGGCTTTTTTCATTTCGGCGATGAATTCGGAGATGTCCCATTCGTTGCCGATGTAAATTTGGCGGACGACGCCGGCGGCGTCGATGATGACGGTGCGGAGATTGTGGTCGATGGTGTTGTTGCGGTTGGCGAAGACGAGGCCGAACTGCTCGGTGATGGCGTCGATTTCGATCATCTCACTGGTCACGAACCGCCAGCGGTTGGGGTCGCGTTGGTAGCGCTTGGCGTATTCCTTGAGGCGGGCCGGGGTGTCGTATTCGGGGTCGATCGTGAGGCTGAGAAAATGCCAGTTGGTGGGGGCGCCGGGCTTGGAGAGTTCGCGGGAGGCGACCTCGAAGTTGGTGTTCATGCGGGGGCAGAAGGTGGGGAAGGGGCAGCGGGTGAAGATAAAGCTGAGGCCTACGGCATTGCCTTTCAGGTCGGAAAGGCGGAGGGGTTTCCCGTCCTCGGTGGTGAAAGGGTAATCGGGCATGGGGTCGCCGACGGAAAGGGGCTCGACCTCGCGGACGCGGCGGACGTGGGGGACCTGGTTAGTGTTGGTTTGGGGGGAGAGGCTGGTTTTGCCGACGACGCGGACTTTTTCGATCCAGCCATCATCGGCGGTGACGACCATGTCGAAGGAGATTTGGTCGCCGACGGTGAGGGAGGCGAACTCGTTGGTGTTTTTGGCGTCGAGGGGCATGACCATGGCGGCCATGTAGCCGGGGATTTCCTCGTGCTCGATTTTGGCGCGGGTGGGGGAGAGGAGTTCGCGGACGACGCCGCGGACTTGGTAGACTTGGCGGTTGGTGTCGGATTGGGAGGGCGGGGGGAGGGTGGCGGAGGGATCGGCCTCTTTTTTGCAGGCCGCGAAGAGCAGTTGAAACAGGGCAAGGGACCAGACAGACAGTTTCCTCATGGCGGGAAAGATAGCTGAAAATTAACGGTTTGCCCGCCCGACATTGGTGGCGCGGGTGGGGGTGGGTTGTTGGGGAGGAAGGACAGGGGCCAGAATCGTTTCCCCCTTTTTCGGCTGATAAACGCCGGGGCCTAGATCTTTGAGGGGGTTGGCGGTGCGGCGAAGCTGGATGGTCCGCCAGGTGACGACACTGGAGATGATGACGAGGCCGAGGACGATGATGGGGATGCCGACGCGCCAGTTGATCTTGGAGAACTGGAGCATGATGTAGTCGAGGACACCGCGGGATTCGCCGGTGAGGCGGGGATGCTCGCGGAACTGGGCGGTTTTGCCGAGTTCGGCGTCGAGGGTGGCCATGACGGCGGGGACGTCGAGCTTGAGGAGATTGGCGCAGGTGCGGACGAAGCCCTGGATGTAAACGGGGGCGGCGAAGACGTTGTAGTTGCCCTCCTCGAGGGCGCGGATGTGGTCGGTGCGGATTTTGGTGACGTCGGCGAGTTGATGGACGGTCCACCCCCGCTGTTCGCGGGCCTGGCGGAGTTGTTCAGCAACCGTGGGCATGCGGCATGCTGCGGTGAAAGGGCAGGATTGACAAGCTCAGGATGGGGGCCGGAAGAGTTTGTTTTTGAGATGGATGACGCGGCGGGCGGAGACGCGGATGCCGAGGCGGCCGCGGAGCCAGCCTTTTTCGCGGACGTTGCGGCCGTGGTAACGGTTGAGCTCGGTCTTGAACATGTGGGGATCGGTGACGCCGCCGATCTGGCTGGACGGGCCATCCACGCCGCGAATCCGCTGTTCCGCAGCCGACCCGGGG
>CAZSXX010000197.1:0-8424 GCA_964611245.1 uncultured Verrucomicrobiota bacterium
GGAGAGGATCATGCGGAGGGTCCCGTCCTCCGCTTCGTCGGCGACGAGGTCACCGCCAATGAGCGAGACGTAGAGCGGAAGGAGAATGTAGGCGATCGGGAAAAGCATGACGGTGGCGATGGTCAACGCGGAGATGAATTGGCCGGCCATGTAGCCGTTTCCTTCGAGTGTGCGGACCATGCCGTTGGAGGCGCGGGAATAGCGGAAAACGAGGGTGATCACGATTTGCGCCACCAGGAACATGCCAAAGCCGATGTAGGTCCGCTTTTTGCCGAAGAGCTTCCAGAGCTCGTTCTTCAATTGCAGGAGGATCACGGACCCTCCTTGGGGCGATGCGTTTGCTTCATCAAGTTGAGGTAAAACATTTCCAGCGTTTGCTCCTCTTGGGCGACCTCGAACACCGGCATCCCGGACTCGACCAGGCGCTTGACGACGAGGTCACTGCCGACGCCATCGCTCAGGCTGACCCACTGGCCATCCCGCTCGCCGCCGATCAGGCCATGGGAACGAAGGTGCGCCGCGGCGGCGGCGAAATCGCCCACCCGCAGGCGGGTCCAGCGCGGGCCTTGTTTGGCGGAGGCGACGTCGCCGTCGAAAACTTTGCGGCCCTGGTTCATGATCCCGATGCGCGTGCACAGTTGCTCGACCTCATTCAGCAGGTGCGAGGAGAGGAGGATGGTCAGGCCGAGCTCGGCGCGCAGCCGGAGAATGGTTTGGCGCATCTCATGGATTCCTTCGGGGTCAAGCCCGTCGCTGGGCTCGTCGAGGATCAGCAGCTCCGGCTTGGGCAGGAGGGCCTGCGCGAGGGCCAGCCGGGCCCGCATGCCATGGGAATAGGTCCGGACCTTGGATTGCTCCCGCCCGGTCAGGCCGACCCAATCGATGACCTCGCGCATTCGGTGGGCCGGGGTGCGGGCCGAGTAGTGGGCCAGAATCTCGAGGTTGCGCCAGCCGCTGAGGTAATCGTAGAACGCGGGCGACTCGAAGATGGCGCCGACATTTTGGAGGGCGGCCCGCCGGGAACGGATGACGTCGTGGCCGCAAATCTCGATCCGTCCGGCGGTGGGCCAAACCTGCCCGAGCATCATGCCGATGGCCGTGCTTTTTCCGGCGCCGTTGTGGCCGAGCAGCCCGTAAATGGAACCGCGGGGGACTTCAAGGTCCAGGTTCTCCACCGCCGGGCGGCGCCCGAAAATTTTCCCGACACCCTCCAGGCGGATCATTTGCGGAGGGTCCCTTCGATCTCGAGAAGTTTTTTGATGTGGCCGTCCGCGTAAAGATAGTTCACTTCCCGGCCGGGGCCGCGGGCGCGGTGGAATCCCTCTTTGTCGAAGAGCACGGGGATTTGATGTGACTCAAAGTCCATGTTGAACACGCGCAGGCGGTCCGCGTCTTGGCCGTTGAGGAGGGAATTCCACGAGTAGCTGGAGCCGGTTCGCTCATACAAGCGGTCTGTGTCCGACACGCACCGGAGGATGTTGGTGTGCCCAAGGTGTTTGGCGAGCACGGCGTCAATGGTGGGGGAAGGCTGGGCCGGTTCGTTGGTGGTGATGACGAAGTCGCGCATCACGGGCATTTTGTTGTTGTTTTCCTCCACGTAAATTTGCAGGGAAACGCCGATTTGCCGAAGATTGCCGAGGCACGAGGTCCCAAGCGCCGCAGCCTTGGCTTTTCCCATCGTTGGCAGGAGCAAGCCGGCGAGAATCCCGATGATGGCAATGACGACAAGCAGTTCGACCAGCGAAAACGCGAGGCGTGGCACGGCCAGTCTCATCTGCGGAAGAGCCCTCCACTTTCCATGGCCCTCTGCATTTCCTCCAGCACAGGCGCCAGCTCCGCCTTGGTTTGAGCGGAGCTTTCCGAGTAGAATGTTTTCAGCCCGGTGGTGACGATGCGCTGGCGCAGCTCGGGGCTCAAGGGCGGCTGGTTCGTGTCTCCGGCTGGGAACTCACCGCGCGCGGTTGAGGCCGAATCCCGCGCCTCCTTGAAGCGGCGCAGCGAATCCTCGACCGCCTTGCGCCGTTTGGCTTCGGGCAACTCCTCGAACGCGCCCAGCATTTGCTTGAACCCGGTGGGCATGGTGGCGTCGATAAACGAGGTTTTCTCCCCGTCGGACATTTCGGAGAACCAGCCGGACCAAAGGCGGTCGGCCCGGGCGCGGCGACGTTCGTCCGGCGGGAGGCGGTTCAACATGGAGGCCAAGTTGGCGAGGGCCTTGGCGCGTTGATCCGCGCTGAGCCCGGCCAAGTCCGTTTCCTGGAGGTAGGCCTGGACCTTCTCCGCCGTCGTCTTGGAATGCCGCGCCCAATAGACGCCAGCGGCGGCCAGGATCCACCCCCCCACGAAGAGGGCCAAGGCCCCGATGATGAATCGCTGGCGCGGATGCACCGGGGCAGGTTAGCCGCGCACACGCGGCTTCTCAAGACAATGCCGACGCCGTTGCGGATTGAAATATCTCCGGCGCGGGCGCTAACCTGCGCCCGCCCGTGCGAGCACGGCTCATTCCCCGCAACGACCATGAGAACCTGGAATCCGCTTCGGCTCCTGCTTTCGGCGCTGGCCGTGCTGCTGATGGCCGCCTGCGCCGCTCCCCATCCGGCTCCGCCGCCAGCGGACTGGATTTCATGGCAGGCGCGACGGAATGGTTCGATTGGCGGCACGAACGGGTGGACCGCCTTGGTCGGACTGCATTGGCTGGAGGAGGGCGCCAATTCAACGGGGAGCGCAGCCACCAACCAAGTCGTGCTCCGGTCCGCCTCGGCTCCACCAAACCTCGGAGTTTTCACGCGCCGCGGCAAAACTGTTTCGTTCACGGCGGCTGAGGGTTGCGAGGTTCGCGTCGCCGGTCAGTTGACCACCCAAACGGAAATGGTGACGGATGCGTCGCCACCACCGACGAAGCTGCAGGCCGGGTCGATTTCCATGATTGTGGTCGAGCGGGGAGAGCGGGTTGGATTGCGCGTGTGGGATTCGGACGCTCCCCGCCGAAAAGCGTTCACCGGCCTGGAATGGTTCCCACACAGTCCGGAGTGGCGAATCGAAGGCGAGTTTGTGGCATTCACTGCGCCGCGATTGATCCGTGTTCCAGGCGTGACGGGCGCCGCCCAGGAATTCCCCTGCCCTGGCTACATCCGCTTCCGTGCGGGTGGGCGGGAACACCGGTTGGAGGCAGCCCTCGAACCGGGGGAACCCGATTTCTTTGTCATGTTCAGGGATCGGACCGCCGGCGGTTTGACCTATCCCACCGGGCGTTTTCTTTACGTTGCCCCCCCGGGGCCGGGCAACCGGGTCGTGGTCGATTTCAACCGGGCCTACACGCCTCCATGCGGCTTCACCGATTTCGCCACATGTCCCCTGCCGCCGCGGCAAAACTGGCTTCCCCTCGCGATTCGGGCCGGCGAACTGAAGCCCCGCCATGCGAACGGCACAACGGGGCATTGAGTTTCACCTTTAGAATCCACGCCGCTTGGCTCACGCGGACCCCGGATTCACCGCGAACGCCTCCTTGCTTTCCTCTTTCGCGGCGCGCCCTTGGACTTCATCCAAAGGCCGGAATCTTTTGATGCTGAATCCCCTCTCGAAAAAAGGCGCCTTGTCGCTTTTGGGGTTGTGCAACCCGACGAGGTAGACCGCCATTTCCGGCTCTCCCGTCCACGTCCCCCCGTCAATCATGTCCCGAATGACATAGACCTGCCCTTCCTTAGGCAGACCAACATAAAACTTTTCGATCCCCAGCGGGAACTTGCCATCAATGCAGACCACTTTTTCACCGATTCTCATCGTCCGCGCAGGTTAAGCCGAATCCAACGAATCCTCAAATCGCTTTTCGGCCGGCCCAAAACCGGTCACGGCTTGGCCCGCCGTCCCGCTTTCAGTTGGTGGACCGCCTCCGCGCGGGAGTGAACGTGCAACTTCTTGTAGATGCGTGGGATGTGGGTTCGCAAAGTTCCCATGGCGCAGTTGGCTTTTTCGGCGACCTCCTTGTAGGAGAGTCCTTTGGCCAGCCAACTCAGGATTTCAGTTTCGCGCGGGGTGAGGGAGGACTCGGAGGCGGAAGCCGCCGACAACGGGCGAAAAGAATGGAGAACCTTGCGGGCAATCTCTGAACTCATTGGCCCCCCTCCATTTGCAAGTTCCCGGATGGCAGGGACGAGGCCGCGCACGACGTCCTTTTTGAGAAGGTAGCCGGACGCACCGGCGCTCAACGCGGCGTAGATGCTTTCGACATCCTCCAGTACGGTCAACATCAGGAAGTCTGTTTTTGGCAGCAATGGCGAAAGCTTGGAGACGCATTCAATCCCGGAAATGCCCGGGAGATTGATGTCCATCAGCACGACGGACGGCTTGAGCCGGGGAAGCTCGACCAATGCTTCTTCCGCCGCGGCAAAACTGCCGATGAGCGTGCAATCCGCCGCTTTCCCCAGCAGCAATTCGTAACAAGCCCGGTGCTTCGGATGATCTTCGACGGCGGCAACGCGGATTCGTTTCATTGGCCTCGGGGACGATATCGGGAGAGAAAACCACCTGCAACATTATATCTAGCCAATTAACAATGACTTACGTGTTGAAACTTGGCCATTTGAGAAGGCTGCACGGAAAGCCCCCCTACGTGAAATTCCGTGCGTATTTCATCTGACTAGGCGGCTCGGCCAAGCCGGGCAAACATTGCGGCGAATCGCGAGGGTTCGCGGTTGGGCTCGAAAGGGTCCGCATAGCAAGCGGCGGCCGACCGGAAACACCGGCCGCTGTCTTGCCGCTCCAAAAGGCAGAACGGAAGGAATCCAGCAGTTCCATGCGGGGGATTTCGAAAGGCTGCGGCGTGCTGGGCTAGCACGCCGCATTTTTTTATTTTATGGGCGCCGCGAGAAGGACCCGCGTCCCCTTGCCGGGCTCGGAGATGATTTGAGCGCTGCCTCCCACCCCTTGCAAGCGGTCACGCATGTTCTTCAGTCCATGACCCAGCCCCGTGTTGGCGGGATCGAACCCAGCTCCGTCGTCAATGATTTCGATCGTAATCTGGCCACCGATGAGCTCCAAGCGAACCTCGACATTCCCGCACGCCGCATGTTTGGCGACGTTGTGCAGGGCCTCTTTGGCGGCCAGATAGATGTTGCGCCGCGTCCCCGGCGCCAACGGCATCTCTGGCAGGTCTTCAGGAAAAGAAACAACCCGGCCATACTTGGACTCCGGAAGCGCCTGGTCCACCAAGGTCCGAAGTCGAGCCGCCAAACCACTCAGCGTGTCGGATTGGGGGTGGGTCGACCAAATGATGTCCTTGGTCTTGTCGATCACCTCGGAAGCGAGGCGGCCAATCTCCTCGAGCTCTTTTTGAGGTGGTGAATGCCGGCCATTCAGGTCGCGCGCCATCTCGGCGAGCATGTTGATTGTGGTGAGATCCCCAGCCACATCGTCGTGGACATCCCGCGCGAAGGTTTCCCGTTGTTGGATGAGCCGCCGCTCCCGTTCAAGACCCAGAATGCGCCGCTGGACGCGCAGCCGATATCCTTGCAGGCCCGCCCCGGCCAACAGGATCGCGAGCGCGCATGCGGCGTAAAACCCCTTCGTTTCATAGAAGAACGGCTCCAGCGCAATGACGAATGGCGGGGTGGCCGGGCTGGAGTCGCCGCGGGAATTGGTCGCCACAACTTGAAATTGGTACTTGCCCGGGGCGAGGTTGGGATAATAGGCCACCCGGCGGGCGCCCGCATCCGTCCATCGGTCCTCGACGCCGAGGAGGCGGTATTTGAAGCGGGTTTTTTCCGGAGCGATGAAGGTGTTGGCGGTGTAGTGGAACTCCAGAATCCGGCCTCCGCCAGGCCTGACGACGGCGCCACTTTCCCATGCCGAGGCCGTGGCGGGTTCATCCTGGGAGAAGAGAAGAGTGTTGTTGGCGCGAACCTCGCTGACCACGGCCATGGGAGGGCGCCGGTTCCGATGGGCTTCAACCGGGTCGATGACGGAAATACCCTTCATGGTCGAGAACCATACCCTCCCGTCACTGGTCACGCATGAATTGGGAAGGTGGTCCCCGTTTCCCTCAGCGGAACCCATTCCATCGGCAACCCGGCTGAGATTCCCGTCAAGGAATGCGTCCAAGTCCCGTTTGGCCGCGGAAAAAATTCCGCGAAGTGTGCTCATCCAAAAATTCCCGTGGCCATCCGCGATGATGGAAAGAATGGTGTCATCGTGCAGGCCATCCTTTTTCTGGACGGCCGAGAACACTCCATTTTTGTGGCGGATCACCCCGGCGGTGGAAAAAAGCCAGAGCGCCCCCGCTTCGTCCCGCAGCGCCACGGAACAGAAATTGGAAGGCAAGCCATTGGTGGTCGAGAAACGCGAGGTGATCCGGCCATTTTTGGCCTGGAACAGGCCCTGCCCATCCGATCCAATCCACAACGTCCCTGCTGGATCCTCGAAGACGCCGCACGGGCGGGTCAATGGGGAACCGGTGTCGTTTTCCACCTCCCGCCATCCGCCATCCAGAAACCTTTTGACCCCCGAATAGGTTGTCGCCCAGAGCGCCCCTGACCGGTCGCGCACAAGAGCGGTCACCTCGCCACTGACCTGCCAAGATGTTGTGACCGACGGCGTCCAGTGGTCAATTCTCTCGTCTCCATATCCTATCCAAAGCCCACCGTCCGGGTCCTCGAGGAGAGCGCGCACCACTTGGCTTGAGAAACGCCCCTCCACCTTGCGGGCAACCAGGTCGTCGTCCACCCAGAAAAGGCCACCGGAGCTCCCGACCCAAACGCCTCCCTGAGCCCTGGGGGTGATCGACCACACATCCAGGCTGGCGAGCAGCGACACCGCGTCGACCGTCCGCACTGGCTGTGGCCGAAGTTGGATCAGGCCCTCGTCCGTGCGGCCCATCCACAAACTGCCTTCCCGGTCCCGCAACACCTCGCTTGGCCCGAACCGCGGCCAATACGGGTCGTGAATGCGGTTCGAAACATTGGCCGGTGGCTTCACGTCCAGAAAGCCCCCTCCCATCGAGGCATACAGGGTGGTGAGCCCGTCTGTCGCCAAGGCAACAACGGGGTTGCGCCCACCACCCGGCAACGTCGCAATGCCTTCCCAGCCATCCCGGCGCAACGCCAAAACGGCGTTGGCGGAACCGAACAGGACTGAATCACCGGCGCGGACTGGACCCGTCGAGATGAACGCCGGATCGCCCAGGCGCCTCGGGCTGGATGATCCCTGCTCCAACTCGAAAACCCCCGCTGGGGTTTGAAAGCAAAACGTTTGTCCCCTCGTGAACAAGACTTGCCCCGCATTGGAAGTGAACCCGACAGCCTGCAGCGCGTCCGGAGGGGGAACAAAGGCGCCGTTCTCCAAAAACGCCGAACCCCGGCCGGTGTGGGCCCACACGGACCCATTGGGCAGGGGCCTCACCATCTCCACCCGCGATATGGGCAGGCCATCAGCCTCCCTGAAAATACGGCGCACGCCGCCGTTCCACTGGACGAGGCCATCGGCTGTCCCAATCCACAGCGTTCCATCCTCCGCCTCCGCCAAGTCAAAAATGGCGTCCGATGGGATCGCAGGCGACGTTCGAGTGGTGAAAATCTTGAATTCCAGTCCATCGAACCGCGCCAACCCTCCGCGGGTGCCAATCCAGAGGGCCCCATCTGCGGTCTGGACCAGGGCCTGGATGGTGTTTTGGGGCAGGCCGTGGTCGGTCGACCAAACTTCCTTGCGGAATGCAACCGGCCGGGCCGGTTGGCCGCCCAGCGCGGATTCCTGCGCCAAGCATGGTCCGCCGGTCAGGGCCATGCCGAAGGCAACGCCCCACAATATTCGCCACAGACACATCGAATCCAGATTGCTCTGAGCTAATAGATCGAGCAAGACTTGAACCAATCTAAAACTTCGTTCGGCACGGTGGAACCCGGAGCAAAGGGTTGACAGGCCGCGCCGGGTCCCGCAGTATTTGGGCATCCGTTGGAATCAACGGTCTCATTCAGAGTGGTCGAGGGACTGGCCCTGTGACACCACGGCAACCGGTTCGGGGCGCGTCCCCGGGCGTCCAGGTGCCAAATCCAGCTCACTGCGCTTGCCGAAGTGGGGAAGATGAGAAGAGCGCGCGACTGTTTCAACCTCTTCTTATCCGCGAATGAGAAGGGGGTTTTTTCGCCCCGGCCCGGCAGGAAGGCGCTCAAGTGCCGCGAGTGCGCGCGCGAATATCCTTTGGAGGCGACCCATGTCTGCGAATTTGACTTCGGCCCGCTGGAGGTCGCTTACGATTACGCCCGCATCGCGAAAACACTGACGCGGCGGAACATCGAAAACCGGGCGCAGACCATGTGGCGCTACCGGGAACTGTTGCCGGTCGCGCAGGATCCAACCGTTGGATTCCAAGTCGGCTACACCCCGTTGATCAAGGCCGACCGGCTGGCCCGCCGCCTGGGCATCCCCTCCCAAGTC
>CAZSXX010000198.1:0-4334 GCA_964611245.1 uncultured Verrucomicrobiota bacterium
GGAGGCGTGGCTGGAGCGGTGGGTGGCGAAGCATCCGGCCGCGCTGGGGCGGTCGGTTTTGCTGCCGTCGCCGTCGAACATCCCGGTGGCACGGGCCGGGGAGGGGCATCGGGAGGAATGGCGGCGTCGGTGCGGTTGGCCGAAGGAGACGCGGGCGCTGCTGTTCTTTGGGTCGATTTCGCCGCCGAAGCAGTTTCCGTGGATACTTGAGGCTTGGCGGGCGGCGATGAAGAAGGGGCCCACGGGATTGATTGTCATCGGTGACGCGCTGAAAGTGGCGACGCACGGAGAGGAGAGGCGGTGGTTGTCGGCGCATTCCTTCCTGCCGAGCGCGGAGGTGTCGGGGGCGATCCAAGCGGCGGATGTGGTGGCGCTGCCGTTTGTTGATGGGGCGTCGGAGCGGCGCGGTTCGCTGATGGCGGGGCTGGCGCATGGGATGCCGGTGGTGACGACGATTGGCTCCGCGACGGGCCCGACGCTGCGGAAGAGCGACGCGTTTGTGGCGGTCCCGTTCGACCGGCCGGACCTGTTCACGGGGAAAGTGCTGGAATTGCTGGGCGATGAGCCGCACCGGCGTGGGCTGGGCGAGAGGGCCCGGGCGGCGTACGAGCGGTCTTACGACTGGCCGCAGGTGGTGAAGCGACTGGAGGGGTTGATGGGCGGGGGGTCAGCGGAGAAGGCGCAGGATCGTTGACGCGGTGGAGTC
Source organism: uncultured Verrucomicrobiota bacterium (assembly GCA_964611245.1). Lineage (GTDB taxonomy): Bacteria > Verrucomicrobiota > Verrucomicrobiia > Limisphaerales > SXQI01 > CAZSXX01. Next base: position 707 of record CAZSXX010000198.1, read on the forward strand.
CATTTGACTCGCGGTCCCAATGGTGATGCGGAGGAAATCGCGGGTCGCCGGGGTGTCGAACCAGCGGACGAGGATGTTTTTGGAGCGCAGTTTCTCGAGCCATTCCTGAGCGGGATATTTGGGCGGCTTTACGAACAGGAAATTCGTTTGGCTGGGAATGATTTCGAATCCCAAGTGCGCGAGGGCGAGGGCGAAGCGGTCGCGGTTGATGCGGACGCGGCGATGGTTGACCTGGTAATGGGGCAGGTCGTCGAGGGTGGCGAGGGCGGCGGCTTGCGCGAGGGCGTTGACGTTGTAGCTGTCGCGGATTTTGTGGAGTGCGGCGATGAGGAGAGGGTGGCCGACCATGTAGCCGATGCGGAGGGCGCAGAGGGAATAGCCCTTTGAGAAGGTGCGCGCGACCAGGACGTTGGGGAATTTGAGCGCGAGGGACATTGCGTTTTCGTCGGCAAAATCGGCGTAGGCTTCGTCGAGGACGAGGACGCCTTTTTGGGCGGCGGAGAGAGCGTCGAGCTGGGAGGTGGGAATGCCCTGGCCGCTGGGGGCGTTCGGCGTGGTGACGAGGGACAGGGCGGCCTTGAAATTCCAGACTTTGGCGCGTTTCAACTCGGCGAGGGTTGGAGCGGTGAAATCGGGGTGAAGGGGGACGGCGTTGGTGGAGGCACCCTGGATCGCCGCGAGGACCGGGTAGAGGGAATAGCTGGGGGTGAAATATTGCACCATGGAGCGCGCGGGGGCCGGGGTGGGAGCAGGGTCGGCGAAGGCGCGGACGGCGAGGGTGAGGAGTTCGTCTGAGCCGTTACCGACGATGATGTTCTCCGGGGCGCAACGGTGGAGCGCGGCGAGCTTTTCGCGGAGGGCCAGGGCGCTGGGATCGGGATAGAGGCGGAGGCGGCCATCCACGGCGGCTTTGATGGCGCGGATGACTTTGGGCGAGGGAGGATAGGGGTTTTCGTTGGTGTTGAGCTTGACCAAGCCTGGGATTTTGGGCTGTTCGCCGGGGACGTACGGGTGGAGGCCCTGGACGAGGGGGCGGACGAGTTTTTGCGGGTTGGGGGCGGTCACTTTTTTCCTTTTTCCAAACGGATGGCGGCGGAGCGGCCATGGGCGTCGAGGCCTTCGACGGCGGCGAATTTCTGGACGGCGGCGAGCGATTTTTTGAGGGAGGCGCGGCCGCACTCGACGACGCTGGTGCGGCGCTGGAATTGGTCAACGGTCAGGCCGGCGAAGGAGGCGCCGGCGCCGCCGGTGGGAAGGGTGTGGCTTGGGCCGGCGACGTAATCGCCGAGGACGGTGGGGGACATGGCGCCGATGAAAAGGGCGCCGGCGGTGACTAGGCGCGCGGCGACTTTGTCGGGGCGGGCGCACATGATTTCGCAATGCTCGGGGGCGAGCTCGTTGGCGAGCTGGATGGCCGCGTCCATGGTTTTCAACTGGATGAGCCAGCCGTTTTGGCGAAGGGCTCTCTCGATGAATTCGCGGCGGGAAAGGCCGGGGAGCTGGCGGTCGATCTCCTTTTGGACGGATTTGAGGAGCTTGCCGGAAGTGGTGAGGAGCCAGACGCGCTCGTGGCCGGAGCCGTGTTCGGCCTGGGCGAGGAGGTCGGCGGCGACGAAGCGGGGATTGGCGGTGTCATCGGCGAGGACGAGGACTTCGCTGGGGCCGGGAAGGAGGTCGATAGAAACGCGGCCGAAGAGGAGGCGTTTGGCGGCGACGACATAGGCGTTGCCCGGGCCGAAGAGTTTTTGGGCGGGGCGAATGGTCGGGGTGCCCAAGGCCATGGCGGCGATGGCCTGTGAGCCGCCGAGGCGGTAGATTTCAGTGGCGCCCGCGGTGTTGAGGGCGAAGAGGAGGGCTTTGTTGATCTCCCCGTTTTTGTCGGGGGGAGTGCAGACGACGATCTCGGGGCAGCCGGCGACTTTGGCGAGGGTGACGGTCATGAGGGCGGTGGAGACCAGGGGGGCGGTGCCGCCGGGAACGTAAACGCCGACGCGCTGGAAGGGGTCGAATTTTTCGCCGACGCGGACGCCCTGGGCGTTGACGCTTCGCCATGGTTTGCGGAGGGCCTTGCGGCTGAAACGCTCGATGTTGCGGTGGGCGAGTTGGACGGCGGCGCGGAGCGACTCGTCGGCGGCGAGGGAGGCGTTGAAGCGCTCGGCGGCGCTGACGGGGAGTTGGGAAAGGAGGAGGCTGGCGCCGTCGAAACGGGAGGTGAGCTCGAGCAGGGCGTCGTCGCCGCGCTTTTGGACATCCTCGATGATGGCGCGGGTGCGCCCTTCGATGATGGGATCGAAAAGGCTGGAGGCGGCGGCGAGGGTGGAGCGGCGCGCCGCGAAATCCCGGTCGGTGTGCCGGAGCAAATTCATGGGCGGGACGCTAGAGCATTGGGGTGGGCATTTCAAGCGGAACGCCGTCCGGGAGGGCGGGAGAGGATTGCAATCGGGAGGGGGGTCCCGTAAAGGTTTGAGGATGCGCAACACGATCCTATTGGCACTTTTGGCGACGATTCAAATTGAGGCCGCGGCGGCGGCGGTGTTGAGGGCGGGGGCGGGGAAGGTGGCGATCACGCCGCCGACGGGGGCGCCGATGGCGGGGTATTACCACGCGCGGGGGGCGGAGGGGACGATGGACGACCTTCACGCTAAGGCGCTGGTTCTGGATGATGGAACGACGCGGGTCGCGCTGGTGACGCTGGACTTGATTTCGACGACGTTCAGTTTGACGCGGGAGGCGCGGGCGCGGGTGGAGAAGTTGACGGGAATCCCGGGGTCCAACGTGATGATTTCGGCGACGCACGCGCACACGGGGCCGGAGTTGGCGGACCGGGGGGCGAGGAGCGCGCTGGCGACGGAGACGGCGATTGGCGGGAACGAGGTGACGAGCGCGTATTCGTCGGCGTTGCCCGAAAAGATCGCGGAGAGCGTGCGGCTCGCGGTGGCGGGGCTGACGAACGCGATGGTTTCGGTGGCCAAGGGGACGTGCGACACGATCGCGTTCAACCGGCGGTTTTACATGAAGGACGGGACGGTGGCGTGGAACCCCGGGAAGTTGAACCCGGAGGTCGCGCTGGTGGCCGGGGTGACGGACCCGGAGGTGGGATTGGTCCTGTTTGAGCCGGCGCATCCGCCGAGCCAGCTTGTTCCGGCATTCGCGGCCTACGTCAATTTTGCGATGCACCCGGACACGGTGGGCGGGGCGCTGTTCTCGGCGGACTACCCTGGGGCGCTGAGCCGGAGGATGGGGGAGTACCATGGGACGAATTGCGTGACGCTGTTCGCGAATGGGGCGTGCGGGAATTTGAACCACGTGGACGTGAATTGGGCGCGGCAACAATCGACGCGGGCGGAGGCGGAGCGGCTTGGGACGATTTTGGCGGCGAGCGTTTTCCTCGCGGAAAAAAACCTGCGGGAAATCAAGGCGGCCCCGCTGCGGGTGGCGTCGGAGGTGGTGAGGCTGCCGCTGGCGCCGATCACGGCGGAGGAGACGGAGGATGCGCGGGTGACGGTGCGGACGGGGAACGACCGGACACGGGAGAATTTCATGAAATTGGTGAAGGCTTACCAAGTGTTGGACGTGGCGGGGCGCGAGGGGAAGCCGCTGGAAGTGGAGGTCCAGGTGATCGCGCTGG
>CAZSXX010000198.1:4344-8414 GCA_964611245.1 uncultured Verrucomicrobiota bacterium
TGGCGTGGGTGAGTTTGCCGGGGGAGGTTTTTGTGGAGCTGGGGCTGGCGATCAAGAAGCGTTCGCCGTTCGGGCAGACGATGATCGCGGAGTTGGCGAACGGGAGCATTGGATACATCCCGGACCGGCGCAGCTACGCGGAGGGGAATTATGAGCCGGTGAGCGCGCGGTGCGCGGCGGGATCGGGGGAGCAATTGGTGGGGGTGGCGACGCGATTGCTCGGGGAGTTGCACGCGAGGGCGAAAAAGGGCCTCAACTCGAACTGAACTTGCGCGGGCCCCGAAGCGAGGGCAGTCTTTTCCACTATGAAGTTAATCGAATTGCCGGCGGGAGCTTTACGCGCCGTGTTCGCGCTGTTGCTTGGGACCGTGGCATTTCCGGCGCCGGGGCTGCGCGCCGAGGGGGCGAGGGCCGCCGCGTTGAGCGCTGGACCGAAGCTGGGCGTGGGGATTCCGCGGTCGTCCCTGGGCAAGGATTTCCTGCTTTCGGCGTCGGTGATCCCGCAGGCGGTGACGGCGACGAGCACGGGGCTCTCGGGGAAGATTGTGCGGTTTGAATTGTTCCATGACGGGGTGGACATGTATGAATCGCCGCAGGGGCTGGTGGTGACGACGGATTTGCCGGTGCGGCGGCTGTTGGCGTCGTTCCCGATCATCGAGCAGAACGAGGAGACGATCTCGATTGATTTCAACCGTGGGATGAACCGGGTGTTCACGGGGAACTGGATTGGGTTTGGGGCGTTTGACGCGGCGTCGCGGTCTCGGAGCCTGGAGGTGACGCAGAGCCGGGTGTTTGAGGTCCGGCTGGATGGGGAGCGGTTGGTGGTGCGGCAGTCGGTGCAGGCGCGGGACCGGCAGAATGACCAGAACCGGGAGGAGCGGTATGAGATCCGGTATTTTGTGAACCCCTACACGCCGACGGAGACGCCGAACAAGGAACAGGGTGCGGTGGAGTCGCAGTATGTGCGGTATTTTGAGATCCATCCGCAACTGGAGGCGGTGACGGGGAGGCAGACGAGGAAGATCGTCCGGTTCAACCCGGCCAAGCCGATCCAATTTTATTACAGCGCGAACACGCCGGAGGAGTACCAGGCGGCGGTCCGGGAAGGGATCCTTTATTGGAACCGGGCGTTTGGGAAGGACATCGTCAAAGCGGACAAGGCGCCGCCCGGGGTGACGGCGCCGGACTCGGCCCACAACATCATCCAATGGGTGCCGTGGGACACGGCGACGTTCGCCTACGCGGACGCGCTGGTGGACCCGGCGTCGGGGGACGCGCAGCATGGGCAGGCGTACATCACGAGCGTGTTCGCGTTCAGCAGCATCGCGCGGGTGCGGGATTTGTTGCGGCTGGCGCGGAGCACGATCGAGGCGGGTCCGGCGAAGGATCCGGCGCGGCTGGGGATTGATTTCCTGCAGCCGTCGAGCCTGTGCGAGATCGACAACACGGCGTTCGCGCAGCAGTACGCCGAGGGGCTGCAGGCGGTCCTTGCGGTGGAGATGCTGGACGACTCGCAGGTGTTGAGGATGTCGCAGGATTATGTGCGGAAAGTGGTGGCGCATGAGGTTGGGCACATCCTTGGGCTGCGGCACAATTTCGCGTCGAGCCTGACGGCGAACATGACGCACAAGCAGTTGGACGAGTGGTTCCGGCATTACCTGGACAATTCGCTGACCAACGCGGCCACGAACCAAATCACGGCGGAAACGGTGATGGACTACACGGTGTTCAAGTCGCGGCTGTTCATCGGCCACCAGATCAAGGAGTCCAAGGAGGCGTTCCCGTACGACAAAGCGGCGATCCAGTGGGGCTATTTTGACTCGAAGGAGCCGACCGAGAAGAAGACGTTGTTTGCGACGGACCAAGACACGGCGGTGTATGCGGACGTGAGGACGTTCGACTACGGCCCGGATCCGGTGATGGACAGCTACAACAACATTGGGGAGTTGATCCGGACGCTGCCGCAGAGCGTGATCGAGGAATTCATCCGGGCGAAGGCGCCGCGCGATCCCCGGGAAAGCCTGCCGCTGGCGAAAGTGAACTTGAGCCCGAACGCGTACGCGGGGAGGTTCGCGGCGGAGCTTGGGCGAATCCTGAATTGGTTCAACGCGGCGACGCGGTCGCTGAAGGTGGAGCGGGAGTTTGATTTTGTGGGCGACCTGAACCGGAAAGAGATCCACCAAGCGAACTGGAAGCGGTTGAACGAGCAGGCGGAAAAGGCGGGGGGAATCGACCGGTTGATCCTGTCCGCGCTGCCGGTGGAGTTGAAACTGGAATTCAAGGGCGAGCCGAAGGGAGTGGTGGCGGCGGAGAAAATCGACGCCAAGAAGCTGTCGGAGCGGTTGGGGAAGCTGCTGGAATCCCCCGTTTACACGAATTGGATCGGGCTGGACTCGAAGACGAACACGTTCACGAAGGAGGAGAAAACGCTCATCTTGGAGCGCGGGCGGAAGTTTTTCGCGGAGCTGGAAAAGGAAGTGATCAAGCGGGCGATCCAGACGCTGGAGAAGCCAAAGAGGGATCTTGGGGTCAAGGCGACCGACGCGGTTTCGGAGGATGACATCGTGGCGCAATTGGAGAAACGGATCATTGACCTGGCGAAGGTGATCATCACGACGGTGAACCCAGAGGAAATCCGGAAGGGGAAGGTGGACAAGAGCACGGTGGAAGTGGCGGATTACCGGTATGACCATGAGACGCGGATGGCGGCGGCGCGGGCGCTGGCGGATGACGTGGGGACGTTCAAGGGATGGGCGACGGACGCGAAGGCGGACCTGCACAAGCAGCTTCGTGAACAGGTGGACGCGGCGTTGAACATCCAGAACTTCCGGGAGTTCAGCGAGTCGGTCCTGTCGCGGTCGTTGCGGGATTGGTACCAGCAACAGCAGGCGATCATCGCGCTGCTGCCGCCGAAGAAGCCGGCCGCGGCCCCGACGGCGCCGCGGTGAGGCGGGCCCAGGGGGATCAGCTACCGCGGAAGGGAATTTCGCGGGAGATTTCGCGGCCGTGGCCGGTGAGTTCGAGGCGGTCGGCGAAGAGGCGGGCGGTGGCGAAGGCGTTGGTGTCCTGCGTCTCGACCATGCCCTTGAGGGTGATGAAGGGGAGGCCGCCGCGAAGCTCGTAGGCGCCCGCGTGGTTGTGGCCGCTGATCCAGGCGACGATGTTTGGATGCAAGGCGCCGCGCGAGGCGAGGGCATCGGAATTCCAGGCGTTGCGGTTGTGGGGGGAGGGGAGGACGGGGTGGTGGGAGAAAATGATGACCTTCTGTTTTTCGGCGGCGGCCTTGCGGCAGGTTTCATCGAGCCAATCCAATTGCGCGGGGCCGACGGCGCCGTTCCAGGGCTGGGCGTGGATCACACGGGTGGCGGCGAGGCGGTTGAGGGCCTGGAGGGCGACGCGCGTTTCGGGGGCCGAGGCGGGCTGGGCGTAAAGGCTGACGTCGTTGGTGTCGAGCATGAGGAAACAAAAGCCGGACTGGGTAATGGAGTGGTAGCGGCGGGTGAGGCCGAGGCGGGCGGGCACGCCGCCTTTCTGGTCGTCCGGGAGTTCGAAATCGTGGTTGCCGAGGATGTGGTGGAATTTGTGGCGGCATTGCGCGAGGGGCTTGAGGATGGCGTCGAAACTGGCGAGGTCGCGGTCGATGGTGTCGCCGGCGTTGACGCAGAAATCGAGGTCGAGCGTGTTGAAATGTTCGACGGCGGCGCCGAGCTTGCCGATGGACTGGCGGTAAAAGCGGGTGCCGGCGGCGGGAGCGTCCAGGTATTGGGGATCGGCGAGGAGGCCGAGTTGGAGGATGGGTTTGGCGGCGCCGCGCGAGACGAATGGAAACGCGAGCGAGGACGCGGCGAGAAAGGTGCGCCTGGAGATCATGGCGGGAGTTTACACTGAGGAGGGGAGGGGCGCGAGATCATGCCGCAAGAATATCGCGGACCACCTCGCCGTGGACGTCGGTGAGGCGGCGGTCGATGCCGTCGTGGCGGAAGGTGAGTTTCTCGTGGTCGATGCCGAGTTGGTGGGGATGGTGGCGTGGACGTCGTAGCAGTAGGTGGGGGTTGAGGCGGGGCGGTAGG
>CAZSXX010000199.1:0-4678 GCA_964611245.1 uncultured Verrucomicrobiota bacterium
CAGCGTCCCCACCGTCAGCCCAAAGCTATGGAACAGCGGCAGGCACGTGAACAGCCGGTCCGTGTCCTGGAGGTCCGTCACCGCCAGCATCTGCCGGATGTTCGCCAAGCAATTGCGGTGCGACAGTTCGACCCCTTTGGGCGCCCCCTCCGACCCGCTGGTGAACAGGATCACCGCCGTCGCCTCCCCGCTGTCGTGCACCCGCCAGAGCTTCAGCCAAATCCACTGCCGCAGCGCCGTCGAGAGCTTTTGCACCGGATCGATCCGCGCCCGCAAATCCTCCAGGAAAATCAGCTCGATCCCCGCGTCCCGGAACGGCTTCATGTCCAGTTTGGCGCGTTGGATGAACGCCCTTGAGGTCACCACTTGCTTCAATCCCGCCAACTCCGCGCAGCTCAGCATCATCGCGGACCCGGTCGAAAAATTGAACACGGCCGGGGTCTTGCCCAGTTTCCACAACGCCATCAGCGTGATCGGCGTGGCGTTCACATTCGGGAGCAGCACCCCGGTCCTCCGCGACGTCCGGTCCAGCGCCTTCCTCAACACCTGCGCCATCAAGTCCGTCGCCACAATCAGCCGGCGGTAGGTGACCGGCTGGAAGGTCACGTCCTCCAACACCCGTTTCCCCGGCTGGATGCGCGCCGCCTCCTGGATCGCGTCCAGCATGTGCCCAGGCCCGAACCGCATTTCCGTCTCGAATTGCAGTTCCACCATCCGGTCCCGCAGCCACGACGTCAGGGCCGCCCTCGCTTGGGCGGCGCTGGCGTGCTCCTGGTGGGGCGGGACTGTCGGTGGCCCGAAATGCGCCGTCACCTTCGGGAAAAACAGCTTCTTCTCCTTGTTCGGCGAGCACAAAATCCGCTTGGCCCCCCGCAGGTAGCACGGAATCACCTTCGCCCGGGTTTTCTGCAGCAGGAATCCCGTCCCATCGAAGAGCTTCATCAGCGTCCCCGTCTTGGAAAGCTGCCCCTCGGCGAACAGCACCAGGCGCCCCCCTTGGCCCAGGAACTCCGCCATCCGCTTCGCCGCGTAAGGCGAGCTCGGATCCACCGGGAACGTGTGCTCGTTGATCATCAGGAAGCGGTGCAGCGGGCTTGTCCGGGCCGTCACGCTCGAGGTGACGAATTTCCAGTCGTCGTCCATCACCACCAGCAGGAAGAGCCAGTCGATCCACGACACATGGTTGGGCAACAGCAGCACCGGGCCGGTCGCCTTCAGCCCCTCCACGCCAAACGCCTCGTACCGGAACAACAACTTCAACAGCCATCGAAAGAGCAGCTTCATACCTCGGATTGCCCGCATGATGCCGGGAATCAGCCCTCGACGCGAGGCCATTTGCGTCCACGCTTGCCTGCCTTTCCCCTCCCGCTAATCTTGCGCCCTTGAAGATTCTTTTCATCGGGGACATCGTCGGGGAGCCCGGGCGGCGCGCGGTCCGCGAGCTCACTCCCAAGCTGCGCGCCCGCCATTCCGTCGACCTCTGCGTCGCCAACGGCGAGAATTCCGCCGGCGGCTCCGGCATCACCCAAAGCACCGCGGCGGAGATTTTCGCCTCGGGCGTCGACATCATCACCTCCGGCGACCACGTCTGGGACCAGAAGGAAATTTATCCGCTGATGCAGAACGAATCGCGCTTCCTCCGCCCCGTCAATTACCCCCCAAACACCCCGGGGCAGGGCAGCACCTTTTTCCAGCGCGAGACCGGCCCCCCCGTCGCCATTGTCAACATCCAGGGCCGCACCTTCATGCCCGACCTCGAGAATCCGTTTTGGGTCATCCAGCGCGAGGTCAACCGTCTCCGTGAAACCACCCCCATCATTTTTGTCGACATGCACGCCGAGGCCACCTCCGAAAAAATCGCCATCGCCCGCATGGTCGATGGCCAGGTCAGCGCCGTTGTCGGCACCCACACCCATGTCCAGACCGCGGACGAACAAATTTTTCCCGGCGGCACCGCCTTCCTCTGCGACGCCGGCTTCACCGGCCCCCACGATAGCGTGCTCGGCCGCGACATCGAGCCCATCATCAAGCGCTTCGTCACCAACCAGCCCCAGCGCTTCACCGTCGCCACCGGCCGCATCCTTCTCCAGGGCGCGTTGATCACCGTCGACGAAAAATCCGGCCGGGCCACCGCCATCGAGCGCATTTCCGAGCCCCTGAACAATCTGACCGCCAACGCTCCGGACCGCTACAGCCGGGATCATTGATGGCGAAGCCGCTCCAAACCCAGTGGGACTTCAGCGCGCCGGTCGTCGCAGCCGCCCAACCTGCCCGCAAGGTCTTCTCCGTCGCCGAACTGACCGCTAAAATTCGCGCCCTTTTGGAGGGGAATGTCGGGCGCGCCTGGGTCTCGGGCGAAATCACCAACCTCCGCGTCCAGGCTTCCGGCCACGCGTACTTCACGCTCAAGGACCTTTACGCGCAGGTGAGTTGTGTCCTCTTCAAGGCCGACGCCCGGGCCGTCGACCGGTCCCTCCTGAAGGACGGCCAGACCGTCGTGCTCCAGGGCGAGATGACGGTTTACGAGCCCCGCGGCCAGTATCAAATGCGCGTGGTCGCCGTCGAGCTGCAAGGGCAGGGGAAGCTCCAGGCGGCCTTCGAGCGCCTGAAGCAAAAACTCAACGCCGAGGGCCTCTTCGCCGCCCAGCGCAAAAGGCCCATTCCCCGCTGCCCCGCCCGCCTTGGCCTCGTCACCAGCTTGGATGGCGCCGCCCTTCGCGATGTCCTGCATGTGGTTGAACGCCGCCAGCCCACCCTCGAAATTTTCCTCGCCCCCTGCCGCGTCCAGGGCCCCTCCGCCGCCCCCGAAATTGCGCGCAGCCTTCGCCTCCTCAATGATTGGTCCGCCGCCCATCCATCCTGCCCGTTGGACCTCATTCTCCTCACCCGGGGCGGAGGCAGCCTCGAGGACCTCTGGGCCTTCAACGAGGAGGAAACCGCCCGCGCCATCGTCGCGTCCCGGCTGCCGGCCGTCAGCGCCGTCGGCCACGAAATTGATTTCACCATCAGCGATTTCGCGGCCGATCTCCGCGCCGCCACCCCCAGCGCCGCCGCGGAACAAATCACCGAAGGCGCCTGCTCGATCCGCCAGGCCCTCATTGAAATGCGGGCCCGCCTCGGGCGCTTGGCGGCGCAGCAGGTTGGGTGGCGCCGCGAGGAACTGGCCCGCGCCCGGCGCGAGCTCGACCGCCGCGAACCCACCCGCGTCCTCCGCGCCCGCCAACAACGGCTCGACGAACTCCGCGAAGCCATGGCCCGCCGTGTCCTCGCCACCATCCTGCGCGCCCAGGAAAATTTCCGCAACGCGGCGCGCCGCTTCATCGCCCTGCGCCTCCCCGATCGGCTCCACCGCGAATCCGCCGCTCTGGAGGTCGTGCGCCGCGCGCTCCGGCAGCAGGCCCACACCCGCCTGCGCGAGGCCCGCCACCGGTTGGCCTCCGTGGAGTCGCAGCTGCGCCTCCTCGGGCCGGAGCAAACCTTGCTTCGTGGCTATTCCATCACCACGGACGCCGCCACGGGCGCCATCCTTCGCGACGCCGCCCAAGTCGGGGCCGCGGCCAAAATCCGCACCCGGCTCGCCAAGGGCGAACTCCACTCCACCGTGGACTCCCAAGGCCTCCCTTCCTGAATCCCCTCAGGGTGGCCGCTAATGTTTTGGATGCGGTTCGCCGATATCCTTCGTGATGAAGGATCAATTTTCTTCCGCCTTCCACGGTTGGGCCAACCTATGGGCCTCCCGCCTCGGCCGCGCGCTCGGCCTCTCCCGGCCGCCCAACGCCCCTCGAAATTTCTCCCCCTGCGCCCATTCCTCATGCCGTTTTTGCTCCCATCCGGCGCCTCAGGACAGCGGTCCCACCACGGCGGCCCGCAGCATCGGGGCCTGGCCCGTCGGCATCGCCACCGTGTTTGCCTCCTCCATTGAAGTCTGGGAAAGCCGTCGCCATTCCCGCGCCCCGCTTCCCTCCAAGCCCGCCGCCCCGCCCGCGCGCTGGCAATCGAAAATCACCGACGACTTCGAGGCTTAGCCTTCGGAGCCCTTCAATCGGCCCCTCCCCTGGGGCCTTCCTCACCTTCTGGTTTCCCTTCCGTCCCGCCGCTTTTTGGCGCTTCCGCGCTTCACTTTCGCATCCGCATCCCGTAACGTCGCCGACTCTATATATGACGAGTTCCGAAATTCGCCAGTCGTTCCTGGATTTCTTCAAGTCGAAGGGGCACACCATCGTGCCCTCCTCGAGCCTCATGCCCGACTCCCCGAACCTCCTGTTCACCAACGCCGGCATGAACCAGTTCGTCCCCATCTTCCTCGGCCAGCAACCCTGCCCCTACACCCCGGGCCGCGCCGCCGACACCCAGAAATGCATCCGCGCCGGCGGCAAGCACAACGACCTCGAAGACGTCGGCCTCGACACCTACCACCACACCTTCTTCGAGATGCTCGGCAATTGGTCCTTCGGCGACTACTTCAAAAAGGAGGCCATCGACTGGGCTTGGGAACTCATCACCGAAATCTGGAAATTCCCCAAGAACCGCCTCTACGCCACCGTTTATAACCCCGACAAATCGAAAAACGACCCCAGCGACTTCGACCAGGACGCCTGGAACTTCTGGGCGGAGAAATTCCGCGCCGCCGGCCTCGACCCCGCCGTCCACATCGTCAACGGCAACAAAAAGGACAATT
>CAZSXX010000199.1:4688-8405 GCA_964611245.1 uncultured Verrucomicrobiota bacterium
TCTGGATGATGGGCGAAACCGGCCCTTGCGGACCGTGCTCCGAAATCCACGTCGATCTCACCCCCAACGGCGACACCGCTGGCGCCCTTGTCAACAAAGGCGACGCCCGCTGCATCGAGATCTGGAACCTCGTCTTCATCCAATTCAACGCCAACCCGGACGGGACATTTTCTCCCCTTCCCGCCAAGCATGTCGACACCGGCATGGGCTTCGAGCGCGTCGCCTCCATCATCCAATGCACCAAAGGCTTCACCACCTTCACTGACATCATCTCCAACTACGAAACCGACGTCTTCCGCCCCATCTTCGACAAGCTCGAACAAATGAGCGGCAAGAAATACCGTTCCACCCTCCCCAAATCCGGCTCCACCGGCGACACCGAACAGGAAAAAATCGACGTCGCCTTCCGTGTCATCGCCGACCACATCCGCACGCTCAGCTTCGCCATCGCCGACGGCATCCTCCCCGGCAACACCGACCGCAACTACGTTTTGAGGCGCATCCTCCGCCGCGCCGTCAAATACGGACGCACCCTCGGCTTCCACAAACCCTTCTTCTCCGAACTCGTCGACACCCTCGCCGAAAAAATGGGCCATGTGTTCCCGGAGATTCAGGGGAAGAGGAATCACGTTGGGCAAGTCATCCGCGCAGAAGAGGAGGCTTTTAATAAGACCTTGGATCGTGGAATCGAATACTTCGAGTCGTGTTGGTTTCGTCAGATTACGGACGAGGTTATTAAGAAAACGCTCGGGATGGGCTACACCATTGTTTATAAAAATCAGAAAGCAACTGAGGGAGGGGATAACGTACTCGACTTAAACACGAACGCGACTGCGAAGCTCGCGAAACTTGGGATCACGGATTTACAGTTTTATGGGAGCAACGCATTTCAACTTTACGACACCTACGGGTTTCCGCTGGACCTGACAGAGTTGCTTGCCCGTGAAAAGGAAATGATCGTCGACACGGCTGGGTTTGAGAAATTAATGGACGAACAACGCGCCCGCGCCCGCGCCTCCCAAAAGAAAGAAATCATCAGCGTCAGCAGCGTCGAAACCGCCACCCCCACCCATTTCATCGGCTTCGATAAACTTCAATCCGACGCCACCGTCCAGGAAGTCGTCGCCATCAAAGACAAGACCGCCGTTATTCTCAACACCACTCCGTTCTACGCCGAAATGGGCGGCCAACTCGGCGACACCGGGGAAATCACTGGCTCCGGCAATCTTTGGCGCGTCACCAACACCCAAAAAGCGGGCCACGCCTTCCTCCATTTCATCGACAGTCCGGACGCACCCACGGTTGGAGCCACCGTCCAACTCTCCGTCGATCCCACGCGCCGCGCCGCCATCCAACGCCACCACACCGTCACGCACCTTTTCCATTGGGCCCTGCACGAAATCGCCAGCAAAGACGCGCTCCAAAAAGGTTCCTACGTTGGCCCCGAAGAACTCACCTTCGATTTCAACAGCGCCCCGCTCACGCCGCAGCAAATCCGTGACATCGAAAAATTGGTCAACGAGCGCATCGTCGAAAACGCCCCCGTGAGCTGGACCGAAATTTCCAACGCCGACGCCAAGTCCCGTCCCGACATCACCCAAGTCTTCGGCGAAAAGTACGGCGACCAGGTCCGCGTCGTCCAGATTGGCGGCGATCCCCAAAAACTGAACGGCTACAGCATGGAACTTTGCGGCGGCACCCACACCCGCGCGACCGGCGAAATCGGCCTCTTTCGCATCGTGGCCGAAAGCGCCATCGCCGCCGGCGTCCGCCGTGTGGAGGCGGTGGCGGGAAATCTCGCCTACGACTTGGCCCGGCACGACGCGGACCTTTTGGCCAACCTCGCCGGCAAGGTCAACTCACCGCTCGCCGAGTTGGACAAAAAAATCGACGCCCTCCTCGCGCACCAAAAGGAACTCGAAAAACAGCTCAGGTCCGCCCGCCAACGCGAAGCCTCACAAAACGCCCGGGGCCTCCTCAGCAAAGTTCGCCCCGGCCCCATCCCCGCCATCATCGAGCACATGGGCGCCGCCGACGGCGACACCCTGCAAACCATCGCCGATGCATTGAAGAGCGAATTCAAAGGCGTGATCCTGCTCGCCGGCGCCCTTGATGGAAACGTCAGCCTCGTTGCCGCCGTCACCCCGGACTTCACCGCCAAAATCCAGGCCGGCAAAATCATCCAGGCCATCGCCCCCCTCGTCGGCGGCAAAGGCGGCGGCCGCCCCGACAACGCCCGCGGCGGCGGCAAGGAGTCCGGCAAGCTCGCGGAAGCCTTGCGGAAAGCGGTCGAATTGATTGAGGCGGCAAAATAAAAGTCACGTCGTCGAACTAGAATTCGCAAGTTGCATTGGTGACAGGAACAAAAATAGTGTCCGGCCATGCCCTCCAAAACGAATTCAACGATTATCGGGAAAATCGTCGAATGGGATTACCAAAAGGGCTACGGGTATCTCAAAGTGGGCAACTCCAAGGTGTTCTTGCATCGGCATGATATCCTTACCTCGAAACGCCCTGAGATCGGAGATTTGATTCATTTTTCGATTGGCGAAGATTCCCAAGGCAGGGCTTGCGCAAAGCACGCGTCCCGTCACGGGCTGGCCCCTCGGGAGGAAACTGAAAAAAGATGGAGGGTGTCACCCTTTGCGGTCGTCGCGCTGGTCTGCCTGATGGTGCCGCCCGGCGTTGCGCTGCTGCAGTATGGCGCAAACCCGCTCGGGACCCTCGGTTATGCAGTCGGCATCAGCCTCTTCAGCTACTGGCGTTATTGGCAGGACAAAGACCGGGCGGGCGCCAATCAGTGGCGAATATCGGAGGCAGAGCTGCATTTCACCGAACTCTTGGGCGGCTGGCCTGGCGCTTTCATTGCCCAACGCCAACTCCGTCACAAGTGCTTAAAGACAAGCTATCTGATCGTATTTTGGCTGATCATCGGGCTGCATCAATACCTCGCGGTTGACTCGCTCCTGAATTGGCGTTTTTCGCGCAAAGCGTTGGAGTTTTTGAACAATACTGTTGAGCGGAGCGGGAGGTAGCGGGATGTTTGACTTTTCAATGTCGTCGCCAGAGTTGCACGGCTTGATGCTTTTGCGTAGGGTTTCAAGGTGGAATACAAAGTGCGGCTGTTGCAATCGGAGGAAGGCTGGGCGGCCAGTTGCCCGGCGCTTCCAGGGTGCCATTCGCAAGGCGCGACCCGCCAGGAAGCAATCGACGACATCAAGTCCGCCATCTGGGAATGGCTGGAGGTGGAAGCCGAAGAGAGCGGAGCCGAAGCGGTCGAGGAAACGTTGGTGACAGTCTGATGCCAAAACTTCCTGGCATTGGGCACGGGCAGGCAGTTCGCGTTTTTGCCAAGCTCGGCTTCCGGATCGCGAGGGAGGGAAAGCACACCATTATGTCGAATGGCACAGTTCGGCCGACAATTCCGCGCCATTCGTCCATCAACGCATTCACCAGGGGCGGGATCGCCCGAGACGCGGGGTTGACGCCGGAAGAATTCAAGAAACTCCTTTGAGCACGATGCGAAGTGAATTTGACCCAATGCAAGCGGTCATTGCCGACATCAAACGCGGCAAGATGGTCATCCTCGTCGACGACGAGGACCGCGAAAACGAAGGCGACCTGATCATGGCCGCCGAGCACGTCACCCCCGCCGCCGTCAATTTCATGGCCAAATTCGGCCGCGGCCTCATCTGCGTGCCGACCACCTCCGAGCGC
>CAZSXX010000200.1:0-8397 GCA_964611245.1 uncultured Verrucomicrobiota bacterium
GCCCAAACCCGTGGGCCGCCAACGCCGTCAACACATCGTTGTCCCCGTCGCCGTCAAAATCGTAGGCATACATCTGGGATCCGCCGGTGCTGAATGGATAGGGATGCTTGACCCATTCCTTGCCCTCCGCCAGCGACGCCGGCTGCTCCCACCAGCCTTCGTTCTCGATCAAATCCTTTTTCCCGTCCCCGTTCACGTCGCCAAAGCCGATCCCGTGGGTGAACCGCTGCCAAGGTCCCTTGGGCGTGATTCGATTCACCTTCCACGGCCTCGTCGCGTCCTTCCAATTCGCCTCGGCGTAGATGAAATAGCCGCCGGAGTTGCAAAGAATCTCCGGCTTGCCGTCGCCCGTGATGTCCTCGAACCCGGGCGATTCATTGTCCGTCACTTCGAGCACGATGTGCTTTTGCCAGTGCCCGTCGCGGCCCTTTGGGTTCTCGTACCACGAGGTGTCCTCGCCGGGGAAACCGTTGACCAAGATGTCATCCCAGCCATCGTCGTTGAAGTCATGGGTCCACATCAGGAAATTCTTTGAGTAGGCGTTGTTTTTTCCCAGCCCACCCTCAAATCCCGCGATTTTCTCCTCGGTTCCGTCCGCTTTCTTCAGGACAAAACTCTGCGTCGCGGGATAAAACTCATGCCGCTTGGCGTAGCTGGGCCCCTCGTACCAGAACGGACCCGCAGCGATGTCCTTCACCCCATCCTTGTTGTAGTCGCCGAAGGTCGCGCCCTCGCTCCAGAATTCCTTGGTCAACTGCACCTTGGCGAAGGAGTGCAGGAGCAGTTGGCTCTCGGCGGCGAAGGCTGACGCGGCCGCCAGGCTGGAAAGGACAGTGATCGCTAGTTTCATGGCAATGTTTGAATGGACGCATCGTAACGCATGCCAATTCAGGCGAAAGCCTAAACACCGGGGCCCGATCCGGGCCGGTGGTTGGGCGCAACTTTGTTTGCGCGGCGCCCGGCCGGACCTTATTCTCGGCCCATGAATTCGCGCCCGTTGCGATCCACCGTGATCGGCAGTTATCCGTTCCCCGGCTGGCTGGAATTTGCCGTCCAGCACCTCGGCGAATTTGGCGTTGCGGACCGGGCGGAGTTGGTCGACGACGCGGTGCGCGTCGCCTTGGCGGACCAAATGGAGGCCGGGCTCGACGTCATCACCGACGGGGAACAGACCCGGCTCGATTTCAATCTCTCATTCTACGGGTTCATCGAAGGGATTGAGCTGGAGTCCGCCTCGCCCCGCCGCTTCGGCCCACCCGCCCATGACCAGCGCGGCAAACACCGCGTCATTGGCCCGCTGCTGGCCCCGCGCGGGCTGGGAACAGTCGAGGATTTTGCGCGCCTGAAGCGGATCGCACCTGTCGGCCCCACGCTCAAAGCCAGCGTTCCCGGCCCATACACCTTGAGCGGACGCCTGCTTCCCGGCGCCGGTTACAAGGATCGTTACGCGCTCACCGAGGCCCTCCTGCCAATCGTCCGCGCGGAACTGGAGGCGCTTGTCGCTGCGGGCTGCCGCGAAATCACCGTCGATGAGCCATCCATGAGCTGCTACGCCCACAAGGAGGATCCCCGGCGGTTCGTCGACATCTTCAACCGCACAGTCGAGCCGGTCGTGGGGAAATGCCGCCTTTCGACCCACCTTTGCTTCGGCAACTTCAAGGCGCGCGCGGTCGGCCTCCGCCATTACGCGCCCATGTTCCCCGCCTTCCTTGATTTCGCCGTCGATGAAATCCACGTGGAAATGGCGTCGCGCGAATTCGCGGAACTCGAGCTGATCTCCGCCATCGCGGAGAGGAAAACCGCGGCGGTCGGGATCATCGACGTGAAAAGTTACTACATCGAAACACCGGAGGACGTGGCCGACCGCGTCCGCCTCTGCCTGAAGCACGCCCCGGCCGACCGCCTCGCTTTCGCGCCGGACTGCGGCCTCAGCCAGACCGCCCGCTGGGCCGCCAAACAAAAGCTGCGCAACATGGTGGCTGGCATTGAAATGGTCCGCCGCGAGCTCAGCCTCCCATGATCCAGCCCGCCTTGCAGGACGAAGCCTTCCTCGCGGACGTCCAATCCGCCGCCTCCGAGGAAGATTTTTTCGTTTGGTGGCTGGGCCAGAGTGGATTTCTCCTGCGCTGGCATGATCGATTTCTTTTGCTCGACCCGTACCTTTCGGATTCCCTCACCCGAAAGTACGCCGCGACGGACAAGCCGCACGTGCGCATGACCGCCCGGGTGGTCGCGCCCGAAAAACTGAATTTCATTTCCGCTGTCACGTCGTCCCACAACCACACCGACCACCTCGACGCCGAAACCTTGCGGCCAATCCTCTTCGCGAACCCCTCCCTGTCCCTGATCATCCCGGAGGCCAACCGCGAATTCGTAGCCCACCGCCTGGCATGCCCCGCCGAATTTCCGATTGGTCTTGACGCGGGCCAGACCGCCACCGCCGCCGGGTTCACCTTCCATGGCATCGCCGCCGCCCACGAGAAGGTTGACCGTGATTCGGCTGGACGCTGCCATTTCCTCGGATATGTGGTCCAGTTTGGTCCCTGGACCATCTATCACAGCGGCGACACTGTCCTGCACGACGGGATGGTCGAGGCGTTGGCCGATTTCCCCATCGACCTCGCGCTCCTCCCCATCAATGGCGCCGCGCCGGAGCGCCGCGTGGCCGGGAACCTGAACGGTCCCGAAGCGGCCTCCCTTGCCAGCCGGATTGGAGCCCGCATGGCAATCCCCTGCCATTTTGAGATGTTCGAGTTCAACACGGCCCCGCCCGAACCCTTTGCCGAAGCCTGCCGAAAACTGGGGCAGCCCCACCGCGTGCTGCGCGCGGGGGAGCGCTGGTGCAGCGGCGAACTCTGAGGTGTGATCACCTTCCTTCAGCAATCCCTCGACCGCGCGTGCATCGCCGCCGCCACGGCGAGCGTGGGCTGCGGTTGGAGCAAACCGGGGCAGCTTGAGCGCGCCCGCGAACTTCTTGCGCGCCCCGATTTTCTCACCCCCTCGGTCCCGCCCGCCCGGCTCGATTTTCAAAGCAAAACTCGCTTCACCTTTCCGTCCCCAGTGCGCGCCCCCTGGGACAGCCCGACAGTTCCCGGCCGGTTCCGCCGCGCGGGGCGCGACTGGAGGGACCGCCCGGCTGTCCTCATGCTCCACGGCTGGAATGGCGAGATGGGTTATTATTGCAGCTTTCCGTTCCTCGAAATGACCCTCGCGGCGCGTGGCGTCAACGCGCTCGCCTTTGAGCTTCCCTTCCACGGGCGCCGTCGGCCCAAAAGGACGGGCGAAATCCACAACCTCATCTCCGACGACGCCGCCACCATGGTCGAAGGGATCCGCCATTGCCTTTCCGACGCGTTGGCACTCCGCCTTTGGCTGTTGGAACAAGGCTGCCCCTCGGTTTCGCTTTGGGGCTACTCCCTGGGCGGCTGGCTGGCCGGGCTTCTGGCCACCCATCCGCAGCCGTTTGAGAACGCCATCCTGATGAATCCCGTCGCCCGCATGGACATCGCCATGGACACCCTCCCCTTCGCCGCCCCCGCCCGCGCCGGTTGGGGCAGCCATCCCCTCCCGCTCGATCAATTCAGCCTGGGCGCATTGCGCCCCACCGTCAAAAACACATTGATCATGGCGGGCCAGCGCGACCTGTTTGTCCCGGCCGACACCTTGGATGAGCTGGCGAACCAGTGGCGGGGCGCGGAAATCTGGCGCATGCGCCACAGCCACATCAGCGCGGTCTTCGGCGCCGTCACCCTCCTCCGCGCGATCGCATGGCTCCGGGCCCACCTTCACCAAAAGCGATGAACATCGAAATCATCAACACCGGCAGCGAGCTGCTGCTCGGCTTCGTCCTCAACACCCACCAGCAATGGCTCTGTCGGCAGCTCTCCGACCGCGGCTATGCCGTCACGCGCCAGGTCGCCATCAGCGACTCCGGGCCCGCGATCAAGCAGGCGGTCGCCGAATCGATGGCCCGCGCCGAGTTGGTCATCACCACCGGCGGCCTGGGCCCGACCTCCGACGACATCACCCGCGAAATGATCGCCGAGTTGCTGGGGAAATCGCTTTACGAGGATCCGTCCATCCTCGCGGCGATCGAAGGATTCTTCGCCGGCCGAAAGCGGCCCATGCCCTTCAAAACGCGCGTCCAGGCCATGGTGCCGGCGGGCGCGACCGTCTTGGCCAACGCGCACGGCACGGCCCCCGGCCTTGCCATGGAGACACCCCGGGGCTGGCTCATCATGCTGCCAGGGCCGCCCCGAGAACTCCGTCCCATGTTCACCAACCTCGTCGTTCCGTTCCTCGCCGCGGCGCTGCCTCCGCCCGCCGCCTTTGACTGCAGGGTGCTGAAAACTGCAGGTGTGGGTGAGTCCGCTGTTGAGGAGAAAATTGAGCCGCTCCTGGCGGGCCTCGTGGCCCGTGGCCTCCAGATTGGCTATTGCGCCCGGGTCGGTGAAGTGGATGTCCGCCTGGTCGGCCGCGGCGACAGCGCCCGCATCTTGGTCGCGGAGGCGGAGGCCATTGTGCGCGGCCAAATGGGCAGTTTTATTGTGGGCGCGGAAACCGATCCGTTGGACGCCGTTGTCGTCCGATTGTTGTCCGCGGCGGGCCGGACCTTGGCGCTCGCCGAATCGTGCACGGGTGGGCACATCGCCAACCGAATCACCAACATTCCCGGCGCCTCGGCGGTTTTCCTGGGCGGGCTGGTCACCTACAGCAACGCCGCGAAGGAATCCTTCCTCGGCGTCAAACGTGAGACGATCGCGGCGCACGGCGCGGTCAGCGCGGAAACGGCCCGTGAGATGGCCGACGGCGCGCGCGCCAACACTGGCGCCGACTTCGCCCTCGCCGTCACCGGGATCGCCGGCCCCTCCGGCGGCTCGCCCGAAAAACCGGTCGGCACGGTCTTCATCGCCCTGGCCCGCCCGGCCGGGCCCACCCTCGTCAAAGAAATGCGCAATCCCTTTGACCGCGAGACCTTCAAGTTCGCCACCAGCCAGCAGGCGCTCGATCTCCTGCGGCGCGAGCTGATTTAAGCTGCGGCGTCCGTCTCCGCCGCGATCCGGCGGGCTTCCACTTCATCCACGCGGGTCAGGATGAATCCGCCGATGATGAAAAAGACCGCGACGGACAGGATCGCCGGGCGGCTGCTCCCGGCGGCCTGGGCGATCACGCCAAAGAGGGCTGGCCCCACCAGTCCGGCCACTTTGGAGCCCGTGCTGAAAAAACCAAAGAACTCCGTCGCCTTCGATTTTGGGACCATGCCCGCGAAGAGCGACCGGCTCAATGCCTGCGTCCCCCCCTGCACCAGGCCCACAGTCACCGCCAGGATGTAGAAGTGCGCGGCCGTTTGCATGAAAAACCCAAACACCGCGATCAGGACGTAAACCGACAAGCCCAGGTAGATCGCCTGCTTTGACCCGATCCGCGACGCCAGCTTCCCAAACGCCATCGCGCAAGGGATGCCGACAAACTGCGTGATGACCAGCGCGATGATCAGGCTCTCGAAGGGGATTTTGATCTCATCCCCATAGGCGGTCGCCATCTTGATGACGGTGCTGATCCCGTCATTGTAAATCCAGAAGGCCACCAGGAAGATGACCAAATGGCGGTATCGTTTCACGTCGCGGGCCGTCGCGATGAGCCGGCGGGCGCTCTCGCGCCAGACGTGCTCCGGCTTGGGCCCGCAGGGCGGCTCCGGCACGTGGAGAAAGAACGGAATCGAAAACAGGGCCCACCAGACCGCCACGCTCGCGAACGCGATCCGCACCGCCGTGTCCTTGTCGGGAATGCCGAACCACTCCGGCCGCATCGTGCAGAGCAGGTTGAAGATCAGCAGAATTCCGCCGCCCAGATAGCCGATGGCGTAACCCATGGTTGACACCCGGTCCATGTCCTCCGGCCGGGCCACGTGCGGCAGCATCGCTTCGTAGAAAATATTCGCGCCGAACCACCCGATGTTCGCGATCCCGAACCACACCGCCGCCAGCACGTAATCGTCCTTCCCCAAGAAAGGCATCATGCAGGTGCCCCCGATGCCCAGGGTCAGAAACCAGCCGAAATACTTCTTCTTCGCCGGCACACAATCCGCGAGGGTTCCCAAGAACGGGCCACAGACGGCGACCAGGATCAGCGACCCAACGTTCGTGTAGGCCCACAGCGCGGTGGCGTCCGCCTCCGATTCCCCCCCCGCCACCGCCAGCGACCGGAAGAAGATCGGGTAGATCGCGGCCATGATCGTCGTGACAAACGCCGAGTTGGCCCAATCGTAGAGGACCCAGGCGCGGATCGCGCGGCGGTAGGAAATATCGGCGGTCATGGCGGCGATGGCGGACCATACCCCCCGCCCCCTCCCCTCGAACAGCGGAAAAAACTAGAACCCCAACAGCCGCCCGCCTTGGTAGGTCAGGAACGCGAATCCCCACGCCAGCGCCCCCATGTAGGCCCATTGGAAGATTGGCCAGCGCCAGGAATTCGTCTCCCGGCGCACGATCACCACCGTGCTCACGCATTGCAGCGCGAACACATAGAACACCATCAGCGTCACGCCCAGGAGCGGAGTGTACAGCACAGTCCCATCCGCGCGCCGCTGCGCCCGCAACGTGTCCGCCAGCGCGTCGGTGCCCTCCACGGAATCATCGCCCGAACCCAGGTTGTAAATCGTGGCCATCGTGCTGTTGAACACCTCGCGCGCCGCGAACGACGCCACCAGCCCGATTCCAATTTTCCAGTCAAATCCAAGCGGTTCGATCAACGGCTCGATCACCCGCCCCGCCATACCCGCAAAACTCCTCCGCAAATTTTCGCCCGCCTCCGCTTCGTCCAGCTTTTTCACCGCCTCCTCGGACGGCGCGCCCGCCGCCGCCAAGGCTTGCCGCTGCGAGGCGAAATCCTGAGCGATCTCCGCGTGGCGCGGGTAGGTCGCCAGGAACCACAGCAGGATGTTGATCCCAAGGATCACCGTGCCCGCGCGTTGCAGGAAGAGCTTTGATCGGTCCCACATGTGTCGCAGCGCCACCCACACCACCGGCCGTTTGTAGGGCGGCAATTCCATGATCAGGAGCGGCGGCTCGCCTTTGAGCAGGGTTTTCTTGAACAGCCACGCCATCAGGAGCGCCACCACGATCCCAAGCAGGTACATCGAGAGCATGGTCAGCCCCTGCAGCTTCCAGAATCCGAACACTTTCAAATCCGGGATGCACGCCGCGATCAGGAGTGTGTACACCGGCAACCGCGCCGAACAACTCATCAGCGGAGCCACCAGGATTGTGGCCAGGCGGTCTTTTGGGCTCTCAATGGTCCGCGTGGCCATGATTCCCGGGATCGCGCACGCGAACGAGCTGAGCATCGGGATGAAGCTCTTGCCATGCAGCCCGACCTTGCTCATCAGCCGGTCCATCAGGAAGGCCGCCCGCGCCATGTAGCCAGTGTCCTCCAAAAGGCCGATGAACAGGAAAAGCAGGCAGATCTGCGGCAGGAACACAACCACCGCCCCCACGCCCGTGATCACGCCATCCACCAGCAGGCTGCGCAAGTCCCCCTCCGGCATGCTTCCCCCCACCGCCTCGCCCAATTTCCCGATCACCGCCTCGATCCAATCCATCGGAATCTGCGCGAACGTGAAAATTCCCTGGAACATGGAGGCCATGATCACGACAAAGATCGCCAGGCCCCAAAACTTGTGCGTCAGCACGCGGTCCAGCTTGTCGCTGAACAACTCGCCGGCGCCCCCTTCATCGCGGACCGCCAACCGGGCCATCTCCCCCACCTTGGCGTACCGCCCCTCGATCGCCACGCTCGCCCAGTCGCACCCCTCCTTTTCCATCCGCTCACGCGCGGCCGACACCGCGTCCCTCGCCTGCGCGGGATATGAGGACCCTCCCTCCGACAGCTTCGGGTCGCCCAGCAGGAGCAACGCCTCCGCGCGCCGCGAAACGGGCCTTCCGTTCCGGACCAACGCCTGCTCCACCAGGTTCAACTCCCGTTGCGCCACCGGCGGCAGTTCGCAAAAGAGGTCCCTCGACTCCCGCGCGCGGGGCGACTCCACGGCCTTGAGAATTTCCGCGCGCAACTCGGGGACTCCTTTGCCCGAGTTGGCGACAATTGGCAGCACCGGAACTCCGAGTTCGACCGCCAATGCCGCCGGGTCCACAAAATGCCCCTGCAACTCGGCCACATCCGTCATGTTCAGCGCCACGATGGACGGGTAACCCAGCTCGATCACCTGTGTGGCGTAATACAGGTTCCGCTCCAGGTTCGACGCGTCGACCACGACGACGACCAGGGTGGGAGCCGTGACTTCCGGCAACCGGTTGAGCAGAACATCGCGCGCGATCTGCTCGTCCAGCGATTGGGGGTTCAGGCTGTAGGTTCCGGGCAGGTCCAGCAGCGTGACTGCTT
>CAZSXX010000201.1:0-8038 GCA_964611245.1 uncultured Verrucomicrobiota bacterium
GAAATGTCCAGTAAGGAACGTGGACAATCGGTCGCTGGCCGCGCAGTTCGGCGGCTTGGTTTATGGCGTCCTGGATGTCTTGAGTGTAGTCTGGTCTTGGCGGTTCGGTTCGAGGCCAACTGATGTCAAACACCGGGCGGACTCGGCGTGGCCGGAACCCGGGAAGCTCATGTTCCTCAATCACCAGTGCATCGGCGGTAACTACGGAGTTATCGAAGGCAACGAATCGTCCGCCGGGCGCCAAGGGATTGCGAGCGGTGAACCGATTACCTGTAGCCAACAGGTTGCCCTGCGCCTGCACCGAGGGTGATTCCTCGTGCATGGGAAGCGAACGTACGACATTGTCCAGGAGGAGCAGCCGGGAGCCAGCGGCCATTTGGATTGGAGTCGCTTCGGTGGGGTCCACGATGGTGTTGCCCTGAACCGTAATGTTGGCGCCGCAGTTTTGAATTAGGAAAGCTCGGGAGCCGACGGATGTGTTTAGGTAAACGGACATGGGCTGGCAGTTGGCATGGACAATGTCGGCCTCGGTCGAGCGGCGGAACAACGAGCGGTAAACGTGGAAGTTCCCGACCACTGGATTGGCGACCCCGATTTTGCAGTCCTCGAACAGCGAGTCCCAGATCCACCAGTCGAGGGCGTTGGCGGCGGCGATCTGAACCCCCATCTCGGAACAGCGGATGAACTGGCAGCGACTCACAATACTCTCGGAGTCGAGGGCGCTGTTGGCCGGATTACCACCTCGGATGCCAAGCGTGAGATCTCTGAATATAAGATCGGAATACTCGTTGGCCGAAACCGGGAACTGTCGACCATCCCAGCGTTGGTCCACGCCCACGAGCGCTTGGCCTTGGCCGTCGAAGGTGAGCCGCGCGACGCGTCCGAAGGTCACGCCATTTATCCAGAGCATTGCGCCGTTGAATGGACCGGCCCACTTCAGGATCGTGGTTTCTGGATGCTCACCGACGATCACCGGGGCATAGCGGGAGAAGGAATTCAGCGTGCGTGTGATCCGGTAAGTTCCCGTCGGCACATGGAGGACCGCCCAGTGGTTATCGTTGCCCGGGGAGTTGCCAATCACGTCCAGCGCCCGCTGCCAAGCGTCGGAATCATCAGCCACCCCGTCACCCACCGCGCCGAAGTCGCGCTTCAAGTCCGCCCAACTCGCGAATGGCCCGACCTCCTCCTCGGACTCCCACCCGACGAACCGGATGGACGCGCCAACCGCAGTCGCGTTGGGGATTGCCGCGAGATCGTGAAGGCCGTTCACCGTGATGGTGTATTCGTGGGCGGCGGTCTGCGGAGAGGTTTGCAGCCGCACGGTCCGGCCGTCGGGCAGCAGCCTGGCTCCGGTCACCAGAAGGCCATCGGTGATGGCGTAGAGTGCCGGGTTGGCGGCGTCGGCCGGGTCGAGGCGTTCGGAGAACTTCACCGTGACCTTGGTGAGGCCGACGCTGCCTTCGGCGCTCAGGATGGCTGGCGGGGTGGTGTCAGACGTGACGGTCAACGTGACGGGATCGCTGAAGATTTGATTGCCCGGAGTCCGCAGGAGACAGCGGTATAGCGCGCCCGAATCGCCGAGCGGCGCGCGCGGGAGGAACAGGTCGGAGTAGGAGCCACCGGGCACGTCCACTCCGTTGCGCTGCCATTGATACGTGATGGGGCCGGGCGTCGCAGTGGCCCGCACTTGGAATCGCGCGGTTGCGCCTTCCACAACGGTCGTCGCGGTGGGCTGCTTGGTGATCGTGATCTCCGCGACGGTCGGGTCCGCATAGGCGGACAGGAACTGACCGGGAATCGGCGCGGAAAGATTTTCCGGCGCCGGGCCACCGGGTGGCTTCCATGCGACGGCCAGGGTGGCAACGGAGTCGGAGCCGTTCTTCATCAGCGCCTCGACGTAGTAACGATGGCCTGCCACTAACGGGATGGGCGCGGAAATGTTCACCGCGTCGCGCGGATGGCCGGGAGGAGTTGTCCAGATGCGCTCCGCGCCCCAGGTCGAGTCGGCGGCGATTTGGACCTTGTTGGCCGGCGACTCGTCAGCGCTGAGGAACAACTGCCCGGTGCGGGTGGCGCACAGGTAAAACAAATAGTCGCCGGTCGCGGGGGCGGTGACAAAGCCCATCAATCTTGCCCCAACCTCAGGGCCGAGGCCCGAAGGAGCCTCGAAGGCGGAGAGGTAGCCGGTCTCGTCCGGTTGCTCCGGAAAGCTGGGATGGTTCACGAGGTCGGAGACGTGGTAGCCCCCGATGTTGCGGAAGACTTCGAGCCGGAGAAAACCGTCGGCCAGAGCCCAGGCGGAGAACTGCGCGGCGGAACCCGGCGCGACGAAGTTGGGCGTGGCGGCGGTGTCGCGCAGGCCGGTGACGGTGAGCGTGTAGGCGGCGCCCGGCGTCTGCACCGAGGTCGCCAACGTGACCGTGCGGCCATCGGGGCTCAGGCTGGCCGCATTAACGGTGAGCGCCCCGCTCAACGAGTAGTGCGACAGGTCGATGGCGTCGCTCGCGAGCATCGGTTCGGAGAAATGGACAATCACTTTGTTGCCATCGAACACGGACTGCGTGGATTCGAGCATGGGCGGCGTGGTGTCGGCATTCACCGTCAGCGTGGCGGCGGCGCTCGGGATGCTGGATACCCCGTTGCCGGCCAGGACATGGAAGACGGCGCCCTGATCGGCGACTTGGACGGAAGAGATCGTGTAGTTCGGGCCGTTTGCGCCAACGATCATCTGGCCGTCGCGGAACCACTGGTAGTCGTAATTCGGCGTGCCGCTGAGCGCGACACTGAAGGTCACCCCATCACGTTCGGCGACAGTCTGGTTTCGCGGTTGAGCGGTGATGGTGACCGGCGCTATCGGTTCTAGACCCGAAAGGTAAACGCCAGGAATTGGTTCCGCGCCGTTGGTCGGCTCAGGATCGCCCGGGACGCGCCAGGTGACCGCCAAATTGTCGCCCCCGCCGCCCTCCTTCATCAGCGCCTCAATGTAGTAGCGGTGGCCAGCCTCAAAATGGATCGGCGCCGAGATGTTCTTCGGCCGGAGCGGGCTCAAGTCCAATTCGCCCGGGCCGGCGGGCGTGAACATTAAATAATCGGCATCAAGGTTGCCCGGCAGTGTAGTGAGGCGCAACGTGTGCCGGCCGCCGAGGTTGATGCGCGCGATTTCTCCCGCTTCGTTGCGCAACGGCACAAGCGTAAATTTGTCCCAACCACCCGTCGCCGGCGCCCGGAAGGTTCCCAATTCCGCCAGCGTTTGCGTGGCCGTCCCTGCGCCCTCCGTAATTTCATCCAACCGCGCGGCGATATCGGCCCCACCGGAGGCGACGGCGGCGAAAACAAAATAGTCCTGAACTGGATCCGGAAAATCGCGCGTATAGTTCCTCCAATCGTCCGGGTCGTTCCAGCCGACGACGTGGTTTTGCGGTACGGTGAACGTGCCTCGATGGCCGTCGAGGAACCCGCCGGACGCCAACAACTCGACCCCAGCCGCAGGACGATACGTCGGATTGGCGTTGGCCGGAATCGCTTCGTGCCAGTCAATGTCCGCGTCGGCCGCGGTCCCTTTGCCGCCATAGGCCCCACCGATGTAGGCGCCGTTCATGCCCGTCGGCGAATCGCTGATAAATTGCCCGCCCCCGAAATCAAAGTCCTCGGCCTCGACAAAAAGTGCGCCTGCAAAAAAATCGGCTCCTGGGTGGATGCGCGATGACTGGTTCTGGCCAATGATGAATTGCCTCGATTCGTTCCATTGAGGTTCGCTGGCCACGAGAGATTTGTTGGCCGGATTGCCGTCCGTGCTCAGAAAAAGCGCGCCTTCATCATCGGAATTGAGAAAAAAAACGTAGTCGCCAGTCACCGGCGCCGTGATGTAGCCAAGGAACTGGACTCCGTAGCTGTCTCGCGCATCCGGAGGTGTCTCGAAAATCGTCGCAAAATCGACCAGGTCCGGAGCGTTTGGAAACTTCAGGTGATTGGTCAGGTCCAAGAGTTTGGATCCTTCAATGTCGCGAAACTCCTTGCGGGTAATGCCCCCGTGTGTTTGAAGGAAAGTGACGGTTTGCGGCGCGCCAGAGGGGTCCACCGTGAGTGAATGCACCTGGCCTTCCGGAATCAACGAGGTGGTCAATCGCACCTGTTGAGAGCCAAACCTGACGGCGCCCATAACCTCCACGGATGGAATCTGATAATGGCCGACATTGGTCGCCGTTTCCTCGGGGACCTCTCCCGCGAATCGGAGCACTAGGCCATAGGCATTCCCACGGGTTTCAGCGGAAAGGACGGAGGGAAAGGCCGCGGCCTGAATCGGAGCGCCGCGATAAGCCGCCAGCAAAAGAAAGCAAAAAAGGAGTCGATACGCGAAGTCGCCAAGAGGAGTCGCCGACGTTTGTATGTGCATTGCCAGAACGATTTGCGTTTCGCCCGAAGATGCGCATTTCAGGGCCTAATGCAATCATAAATGGACACCGAGCAGAGCCGCGGGCGCAGGGCAAAATACTTCGCATTAGGCAGCCAAGGGGATGGAGTCGTTGCGGGCAGCGTGGTCGCTGGCGCGCGTTTTCCAAAAAATGGTCCCAGTGGCGGCTCCGTTCGATGCAGCGTGGGGCCAGGAGGTTTTCGACGCCCGCCTCTGACCAGAACATGCCCGCTTGTTTGCGGCGCGCCCCGATGACCGTTTAGCAGCCTCCACCACGAGCCGATGAAGAAGCCCGCCTTTCGGAACGAGCCGTAGTGAAAGCGGGCCACGTTGTGTTCGAAGTAACCCAAGGCCTTCCCCACCGCCGCGGCCCGTGCGCCGCCCGCTCTTTGGGCGCGGGCTTGGGCGATGATTTTCCGCGCGCCATCCTTGCGCAGCAGCTTGGTCCGGCGGCTCTGGAGTTTCATGAGGACGGGACGGTCCCGCTTGGACCGCTTGTGCAAAAGCCTGTGCCATGGCCATCGACTTCCCCTTCGCCCGGACCCTTGTGGGAATCCAGAGCCGCCGCACCGAGAAGCGGAGCCGCAAAAGCACCTTGGAAACGCGCCACAATCCCTCGAGCGAGGACCAGGCCGAACGGACCCACGAGGGGTGGATCGACCTGGTCCGGGGACATCGGGCTGAAGTTGAACACCGGAACCGTTGGCGGCGGGACGCCCTGTGGGGTGAGGGTGGCACGCGCAGCCGCAAACCCAACATCGTGGCCAACGTGGCCCTCCTGCGAAGCACCGCCGTGGGGTTGCTCAACCACCACCACCCAGACCGGTCCCACTCCGACCTGCGCGAGTCCTTCGCAGCCAACGCCACCCTCAGCTTGGCCCTTCTCCTCTCCCAAATCATGAACCAAAACAAAATGCCCTTGGGCCTCCCGCTTGGACTGGGGGGGGCGACAAACCGTCTGGACGTTCCGGGCAATTGTGGAAATGATCGGCCAGCACGATCGCAAGCGATGAAAAATCCAAATTGGGCCGGAGTTTTCCCGGCCATCACCACGCAAATGGACGAAAATGGGGCCCTCGACCTCGCCGGGACGGCGCGGCACGCGGAGGCGCTGATTGAGTCCGGCATCAGCGGCCTGATCTTCCTGGGTTCGCTGGGAGAGAACCAATCGCTGACGGCGGAGGAGAAACGGCAGGTGATCCAGGCCATGGTGGCGATGGCGCGGGGGCGGATTCCGGTGTTGAGCGGCGTGGCTGAGTCGAGCTTGGGGGAGGCGATCCGGTTTGCGCGGGATGGAGAGAAGGCGGGGTTGAGCGGATTCATGCTGATGCCGCCGATGATCTACAAATCGCCCGACCCGGAGGAATCGCTGCACCATTTCCGGACGGTGGCGCGGGCGACGGGGCTGCCGATCATGATTTACAACAACCCGCCCAGCTATGGGCACGACATCACGCCCGAGCTGTACGCGGAGTTGGCGGGCGAGGAGAATTTTGTCGCGCTGAAAGAAAGCTCCGGGAACACGCGGCGGATCACCGACATCCGCAATCTGCTGGGGGACCGGTACGCGATTTTCACGGGGGTGGATGACCTGGCCCTGGAAAGCGCGATCCTGGGGATTGACGGGTGGGTGGCGGGCAGCGGCATCGCGTTCCCGGCGGAGAACCAACGGTTTTGGGATTTGACGCGGATGGGGCGGTGGGAAGAGGCACGGGAAATTTACCGTTGGTTCGCGCCGCTGCTGCATTTGGACACGCACCCGAAATTTGTGCAGTACATCAAGCTGGCTGTGCAGGAGGCGGGGCTGGGGCGGGAATGGACGCGGGCGCCGCGGCTGCCGCTGGCGGGCGCGGAGCGGAAGGCCATCCTGAAAGTCATTCACGACGGCATGGCCAAGCGGCCGAAGCTGCCGCAATGACGGTGAAGCGCGTCGTCATCATCGGCGCTGGAGTGGTTGGGCTTTGCGCCGCGTATTATGCGGCGCGGAAGGGCTTTCACGTCACCGTCGTTGACGGGGGCCCGGAAGGGAAGGAGGGGTGCTCGTATGGGAACGCCGGGATGGTGGTGCCGAGCCATTTTATGCCGCTGGCGGCGCCGGGCATGGTGGCGTTGGGGCTGAAATGGATGTGGAATCCCGAGTCGCCGTTTTACGTCAAGCCCTCCTTGAATCCGGAATTGCTCGCCTGGGCCTGGAAGTTTTGGCGGGCGGCGAATCCGGAGCAAGTTCGGCGGGCGGCGCCGCTGCTGCGGGACTTGAGTTTCGCGAGCCGCGCGTGTTTCGAGGAGCTTGCGCGGGGGCACGATTTCGGATTCACGGAGAAGGGGCTGCTGATGCTGTGCCGATCGGAGCATGCGCTGGAGGAGGAGGGCGCGTTCGCCGAGAAGGCCCGGGCGCTGGGGGTTCCGGCGGAGGTTCTGGACGCAAGGCAGGCGGCCGCGATGGAGCCGGACATCCGGATGGACGTGGCGGGTGCGATTTTTTTCCCCAAGGACTGCCACCTTTCGCCGGATCGTTTCATGGCGTTCCTGAAAGGCGAGTTGGGAACGCTGGGCGTGGCCATCCAATGGAACACGCCGGTGACCGGTTTCGCGGCCGAGGGACGAACGATCAAAGCGGCCAACGCCGACATTGAGGGGGATGAATTTGTCATCGCGGGCGGGGCGTGGTCGCCGACGCTGGCCGCGCAGGTGGGGGTGAACATCCCGATGCAGGCGGGCAAAGGGTACAGCCTGACGTTGCGGAGTCCGCGCCAGCTCCCGAAATTGTGCGCGATCCTGACGGAGGCGCGGGTCGCGGTGACGCCGATGGGGGAGACCCTCCGTTTTGGCGGGACGATGGAGATCGCCGGGCGGAATGAGGAGATCAATCCGGTCCGGGTGCGGGGGATCATCAAATCCTCGCTCAAGTATTACCCGGATTTCACGGCGGAGGACTTCGCTGGAGTCAAGCCGTGGTGCGGGCTGCGGCCGTGCTCCCCGGACGGGCTGCCGTACCTGGGCCGGGCGGGACGACATGACAATCTGGTGATCGCGACCGGGCACGCGATGATGGGCCTGAGCCTGGGGCCGGTCACGGGGCAACTTGTCGCCGGAATCCTGGCGGGGGAAACGCCAGCGCACGACCTGTCCCTGTTGGCGCCGGACCGTTTTTGAGCGTGGTCAGCGGACGGCGCCCATCCAACGGTTGAAGGTCCGGGCCAGGAAGAGGAGGATGATTCCGGCCACGGCTGGTCCAGCGGCGATCTGCCAGAAGCCCGAGGACATCTCGGCGACCGAGCTCATCTCGCCGGCCATCACGCCAGCGAGCAAATTGCCGAGAGAGGTGGCCATGAACCAGACGCCCATCATTTGTCCGACGAGGCGCTTGGGGGAGAGTTTGGTGATTGAGCTGAGGCCGACTGGGCTCAAGCAGAGCTCGCCGATGGTGTGGAGGAGGTAAGTGCTGATCAGCCAGGTTGGGGCGACTTTGCCGCCGCCGACCGCGAGTTTGGCGGCGATGGCCATCACGACAAACCCCGCCGCGAGGAACAAGAGGCTCAGGCCGAACTTGCCGGGAATGGAGGGATTGGCGTTGCGGCGGGCGAGCCAGATCCAGGCGCCCGCAACCACCGGGGCGAGGGAGATGAT
>CAZSXX010000201.1:8048-8371 GCA_964611245.1 uncultured Verrucomicrobiota bacterium
GACCGGGCCCAGCGTTTGGAACCAGCCTGCGGGGGCCTCGAAATTGAAGACGACGCGGTCGGTGTGGCGTTCGGCAAACAGGTTAAAGGAGGAGCCCATCTGCTCGAAGCCCGCCCAGAAAATGGCGGAAGAGACGAACAGGACGACGATCATGCCCATGCGGCGCTTTTCCCCGGGATCGAGCTTGAAGAAAAGGAACACGACGGCGAAATAAACGAACGCGAGCAGGACGATGAACTTGCCGGTCCAGCGCGCGAGGGTGGGAGGGTTGAGCTGAATGACGCCCGCGAAGCAAAGGGCCACGAACGCAAGCCAACCCAGGG
>CAZSXX010000202.1:0-8361 GCA_964611245.1 uncultured Verrucomicrobiota bacterium
AAGGCGGGTCGCTGACGATCATCGCGACGGCGCTGGTGGACACGGGATCGCGGATGGATGAAGTGATCTTCGAGGAGTTCAAGGGGACGGGCAACATGGAGGTGCACTTGGACCGCCACTTGGTGGACCGCCGCATTTTCCCGACGATCAACATCGAGCTGTCCGGCACGCGGAAAGAGGAGCTGCTTTACCACCCGCAGGAGTACAGCAAGGTGGTGGTGTTGCGCCGGGCGCTGACGGGGGTGCCGCCGGTGGAGGCAATGGAGCTGATGTTGAACAAGCTGAAGAAGACGAAGTCGAACATCGAGTTCCTGCTGTCGATGGCAACGCCGTAACTCGGCGGGCCAAGTGGATGGGATCCGGATCCGCGGTGGCAACGCCGCCTGATCCGGATCGTCGGCTTGCCTCCGGTCATTCCTTGAGAAGATCGCGGACCTTGGCGGCGAGGTTTTCGCGGGCGGACATGTCGCGGAGAATCCCTTTTTTGTCGACCAAGTACATGGCGGGAATGGCATTGATGCCGAAATCCTTGTTGATGGCATTCTTCCAGCCGCCGCCGTCGCAGAACTGGGGCCAGGCCATTTTGTTCTTGGCGACGAATTTGGCGAGGGCATCGCAGTCGTCATCGAAACTCACGCCGATGATCTCGAAGCCCTGGCTGTGGAGCTCGTCGTAGGCTTTTTTGACGTTGGGGAGCTCGGCGATGCAGGGGCCGCACCATGTGGCCCAGAAGTCGATGAGGACGACCTTCCCCTTCATGTTGGCGAGGTCGATGGCGCGGCCGTCGACCGCTTTGAAGGCCAGCGTGACGGGTTTGTTGAGGGCATCGAGCTGCTTGAGCTTGGAGGCCGCAGCCTGCTGGGTGTCCGGATCCGAGGAGCCGGCCGCGACTTCCTTGTAAATGGCGAGGGCTTTTTCGCTGGAGGCGTATTGGGCGGCGGTCAGGAGCATTTGCCAAGGGGCGGACTCTTTCGGAAACTCCTGGCCGAGGGCGCGGCCGGATTTTTCCAACTCCGCCGCGACGGCGGGCGGGCCATCGGCGCGGAGGGCGCGGATGCGGGCGATGGCTTCGAGGTATTTGGCCTTGAACGCGGGATCCATTTCTGGCTCGCCTGGACCGGCGGGGGCGGCCTTGGGGGCCTCTTTGGCGCCGCGAAGGCTGGCGGCCTGCTGGCGGAACGTCTTTTCGCGGGTGCGAGCCTCGGCGGCCTTGGAGTGGTCCGGATACGCTTCGTAGAATTTCTTGGTTTTTTCGGCGACCTGCTCGGCGATGTCACCCGCTTTCTTTTTGAACTCGGCCATTTGCTCCGGGGTGGGGGCCTTCTGATTCCATTCCGCCGGGGGGATCGGGGGCTTGGCTGACTTCAGGATGTCCGCCCAAGCGGCGTCGGCTGTGGCATCGGCCGCGTGGGCATGGGAGAACGCCAGGAATCCCGCGAGGACGAGAAGGCAAAACGATTTCATGGAGGGACGATACTCCCGGAGGAAGGGAGAATCCATCGGGAAAACACTCGCCCCAAGGGGAAGGGGAAGTTATCGTGTGAATTCGCGATGACCGCCCTCCGTCAATTCAAAGGATTCATGAAATCATATCTATGTGTGGCTGTGTCGCTGTTGGCGGCGCTTTCGTTCAATTTGCGCGCCGCAGTGGGCGTCGGGGCGCCGCCGGAGAAAGGGGCCGAGGTCCAATTCGACGGGAAGCGGGAGACGTTGGACAAGAATTGGACCTATTGGGAGGGGCCGGGATTCAAGTCGGCGCTGCCGATCAAATGGAAGATTGTGGAGGATCCGGTGGACGGCGGGACATGCCTGATGACGGATGACCCGGTGGCGGCGGGGGGGAAATATGGGACGGCGGACATCGTGACGAAGAAGGAACACCGGGATTTTCGGGCGCATGTGGAGTTCCTGATCATGAAGCCCGGGGGAAACAGCGGGGTTTACTTGCAGAACCGGTATGAGATTCAGGTGTTGGATGGGGACAGGACCAAGCATGGGATGGGGGCGGTGATCAACGAATCCGAGTCGCCCTACGAGCAGTACCGCGGGGTGGGAAAATGGAACGCGTATGACATCAATTTCAGGGCGGCCCGATTCAAGGACGGGAAATTGGTGGAGAAGCCGAGGGTGTCGATGTATTTCAACGGCAAGCTGGTGCATGACAATGTGGAGATCAGCCAGGTGTGGGGCGGGAAGAATTCCGGGATGGATGGGGGGAATGACGGCGGGAAGGGGATCACAGACCGGCCGGGTGGGCTGAAGCTGCAGTGCGAGGGGCACGACGTGCGTTACCGGAACATCTGGATCAAGGAGATCGAGCTGAAGGAGCCGAACACCGATTTTCCGGAGAAGAAGGAGAAGTGACACGAACCAAAACTGATTGCGCGAGAAGGCGGGTTCAATTACTTTGCACGCTTGGGGATGCGAGTGTAGCTCAATTGGATAGAGTAACGGCCTCCGAAGCCGCTGGTTGTGGGTTCAACTCCCGCCACTCGCACCATCCCTCCCACTTTCCGAATCCACGAGCGAGCTGAACTTCAATGCGCCGATTTGCACACATCAAGCTTTGCCTGGCCGGGGTGATATTCCTGGCCGGGTGCTCCGCCAAGCATTATCGGGAATCGGCGGACAAGGAGGTTTACAAGATCATCCGCGAGAAGCAGGAGAAGGCGCTGGGCCAGACCAATGACTTCCGGGTGGAGACGCCGTATTCGGAGCGGAAGCCGTCGGACATTTTGGCGCAGGAGATCATTGACGACCGGATGCGGGGGGCGGAGCAGACGCTGACGTTGCCGGAGGCGCTGAAGATCGCGCTGCAAAACAACCGGCAGTACCAATTGCGGAAGGAGACGCTGTACCTGTCCGCATTGACGCTGACGCGGGAGCGCTTCGCGTTTGTGCCGCAATTCTTCGCGGGATCAACGTTGACGGCGGAGCGGGCGGCGAATGGGGGGCCGGAGCTGAAGGCGGCCAACCGGTTTGGGATGGATACGCTGTTGAAGACGGGCGGGCGGGTGAGCATCGATCTGGCGAATGACCTGTTGCGGTTCACGACGGGCGGGCGGCGGGACACGGCGGCGTCAACGATTGGATTGAGCCTGGCGCAGCCGCTGTTGCGGGGGGCGGGGGCGAAGATCGCGGCGGAGAATTTGACGCAGGCGGAGCGGAACGTGATTTATGAGATCCGGTCGTTCAGCTATTACCAGGACACATTTGCGTACGACATTGTGACGACGTACCTGCGGCTGGTGCAGCAGCAGGACACGGTCAAGAACCAGTACAACAATTTCCAGAGCCGGGTGAGCTTGAGGGAGCGGTCGGTGGCGCTGTCGTATGACCGGCTGGCGCCGTTCCAGGCGGATTTGGCGACGCAGGAGGAGTTGGCCGCGCGGAACAGCTACATTTTGGCGGTGGAGCGGTACCGGAACAGCCTGGACCAGTTCAAGATCACGCTGGGGCTGCCGGTGGGCTATGAAATCCGGCTGGACGAGAACGCGCTGAAGGAGTTGGAGGCGGTGGGATTGCTGCCGGTGCCGCTGTCGGAGGACCAATCGTACCGAATCGCGCTGGAAAAGCGGCCTGATTTGCTGAACGAAATCGACACGTTTGAGGACAGCAAGCGGAAAATTGTGGTGGCGGCGGATCGACTGAAGCCGGATTTGCTGCTATTCTCAAATGTCTCCCTGCGGTCGCAAGGGACCACGGATTACGAGAAGTTCAACTTGAACGACTATGACCTGAACGGGGGGGTGCAGGTTGACCTGCCGTTGAACCGGCGGGCGGAACGGAATGGGTACCGGAGCTCGATCATTTCGTTTGAGCGGCAATTGCGCAGCTTGGCGCTGTTTTTGGACGACTTGAAGAATGACGTCCGGACTGACCTGCGGACTTTGGAGCAGTCGCGGCAGAGCTACGAGATTCAGAACCGGGCGAAGGCGCTGGCGGACCGGCGGGTGGAGAGCGCGGACCTTTCGCTGCAGGCGGGGCGAATCCAAGTGCGGGATGTGGTGGACGCGCAGACGGCGCGGGTGCAGGCGTACAACGCGGCGACGGCGGCGCTGATCGACTTTCATTTGACGCGGATGCGGCTGTTGCTGGATTTGGGGATTTTGAGGACGGAGCAGGAGAAGTTTTGGCTGGCGGCGGGGGAGATTCCGGCGGCCGATGGCCCGGCCGCGCCGGCGCCGCTTGACGCGTCAGGACCCTTAATCACGCCGGAGGAGCTTTTTCAAAATGACAAACAATAGCGGGGAGTCCGGAGAGAACAAGCCGCGCACGTGGCTGCGCGCGGGCGTGGCCGCGCTTGCCATCGCGCTGTGCGCGGGGGGATATGTCGCCTTCCGGAAATGGAAGGCACCGCCGCCGGAGCAGGCGCAGTTTTACCGGGTGAAGCGGGGGGACATGGTGATTTCGGTGGTGGAGGGCGGGGCGCTGAAGGCGGTGAAGGAATCGGTGATCCGGAGCGAGTTCGAGGGGATTTCGCGGATCATCAGCATTGTGCCGGAGGGGACGTACGTGAAGGCGGGGCAGATGCTGGTGGAGCTGGATTCCTCGGAGCTGAAGGACCGGGTCAACCAGCAGGAGGTTTCGTACCAGAACAATGATTTCGCGTTCATCCAGGCGAAGGAGAACCTGAGCATCCAGCAGAGCCTGGCGGAGAGCCAGATCAAGGAGGCGGAGCTGCGGGTGGAATTCGCGAAGTCGGACCTGGACAAATACATCGAGGGGGACGCGCCGCAGCAGATCAACACGGCGACGAACGCGATCATCATCCGCAAGGAGCAACTGCAGCGGGCGCAGGACAAACTGGACTGGACCCAGCAGCTTTTCAAAAAGGGTTACGCCTCCAAGTCGGAGCTGGAGGCGGATGGGTTGAGCCTGATGCAGGCGCGGATATCGATGGAGCAATCGGAGGAGGATTTGCGGCTGTACCGGAAATATGATTTGCCGAAAAGCCGGCGGCGGCTGGAGTCGGCCTGGGAGCAGTCGAAAATGGAGTTGGACCGGCTGAAGCACCGGACGGCGAACCAGATCGCGCAGGCGGAGGCGAATTTGCGGACCAGCCAACGGGCGCTGGAGTTGACGCTGGAGAAGCTGAAGGAGCTGAAGCAGCAACTGGAAAACGCAAAGATCAAGGCGCCGCAGGACGGGCTGGTGGTCTACGCCTCAAGCGGCTATGGGGACCGGGGGCAGACATTGATTGAGGAGGGGGCGCAAATCCGGCAGCGGCAGGAAATCATCAAACTGCCGGACGTTTCGCAGATGCTGGTGGAGATTCGGGTGCATGAGTCGCATGTGCTGCAGATCCACCCGGGGCTGGACGCGTATGTGACGGTGGATTCGCTGCCGGACCGGCGGTTCAGGGCGAAGGTGACAAAAGTGGCGGTGCTGCCGAATTCGCAGGACCGCTGGATGAACCCGAATTTGAAGGTGTACTCGACGGACGTGATGATTGAGGAGCAATTGCCGGACTTGAAACCCGGGGCCTCGGCGCGCGCGGAGATCATCGTCACGAACCTGATCAACGCGCTGACCGTTCCGCTGCAATCGGTGACGACGGTGAAGGGGAAGCAGGTTTGCTATGTGCAGGAGGGGCGTGAATTGGTGGCGCGGCCGGTGACGGTGGGGAATTTCAACGACCAGTTCATCGAAATCCGCGCGGGGTTGAAGGAAGGGGACGAAGTGGCGCTGACGCCCCCGGCGCGGGCGATGGAGGACCTTGACCTGAGCGGATCCGTGCTCTCGACCGAGGTGGCGCGGCCCGCCCCGGCCACCGCGGCGAAGGCGCCGGCGCCCAACGCGAAAGCCGCGGTTCCGCTATGAAAAGGCGGGGCCGAACGGCGGGGAGCCGCGCAGCGAAGTGGATTGTGGCCGGGACGCTGCTGGCGGCGGGGCTTCACTATTTTCGCGACACGTGGCGGGGCGCGCGCGAGGCGGAGTTCCCGCCGAACGCGTTTTTCGAGGTGAAGAGGGCGGACCTGCTGATTTCGGTGGTGGAGGAGGGATCGCTGCGGGCGCTGAACGAAACGGTGGTGCGGAGCGAGCTGGACGGGCTGAACCGGGTGATCCATGTCGTGCCGGAAGGCTCGCGGGTGGAGAAGGGCGACTTGCTGGTGGAGTTGGACAGCGCCGGATTGAAAGACCGGCTGAATGAACAGGAACTGGCCCACCAAGAGAGGCTCTTCCAAAAGCTGCAGGCGGCGGAGAACCTGAAGATCGCCCAAAGCCTCGCGGAGAGCCAGGTGAAGGACGCGGAGTTGAAGATCGAGAACGCGGAGTCGGACTTGGAGAAGTACCGGGACGGGGACGCGCCCCTGCTGATCAAGACGGTGGTGGCCCGGATTGGGGTGCTGGCGGAGCAGGTGCGGATCGCGGGCGAACGAAGCGCGCGCACGCAGGAGCTTTTCAAGAGTGGGAACGCGACCAAATCGGAGCTGGAGGCCGACGCCTTGAGCCTGAAACGCGAGCAACTGGCGCTGGAGCAGTACCAGGAGGATTTGCGGCTGATCCAGAAGTATGACCAGCCAAACCAAGTGAGGCTGCTGGAATCGAAGGTGGCGCAGGCGCGCGAGGAGCTGGTCCGACTGAAGCAGAGGGCCTCCAACGAGGTGGCGCAAGCGGAGGCGGATGTGAAGACGAGCGACCGCAATGTGGCGCTGTTGGAGGAGAGCCTGCGGACGCAAAAGAGGCGGCTGGCGAACACCAAGATCCTGGCGCCGCAAGCCGGGCTGGTGGTGTATGCGCCCATCAGCCAGTTCCAATCGTGGGGGGGCGGGGGCTCAGGCGGGTCGAGCGACGGGCGTTCGCGCGGGAGCCGTGGCGGCTCGGGCGGAGGGGACGGGGAGTTCCGCGGTGGCGGACGGCGGGGCGGGCGGTCAGGCTCCGAAGGCGGATCCGGCGGGAGCGCGTCATCCTCGACGGCGCAGGCGGTGGCGACGGCCAATCAACGGATCGCGTCGGCGATCAGCGGCACGTCCGCCGCGCAGCCGGGAACCGCCGGAGGGGCGCAGGGGGCGGGACGGATGAGCGGCGGGGGGTTGGGCGCCAGTGGGGGGAGTGGATTCGCGACTTATTCGTCGCTGCGGCCGAGTTCGACGATCGCGTCATCGAAGGCGGAGGGCGGCGGGTCGGGCGCGGGAAGCGGGTCGGGAGTATCCGTGTCGTCGGGGGGAGGCATGTCCAGCGGCCAAGGCGCGTCGATTGGCGGCGGGACGCAATCCGCATACCGATCCAGTTCACAGAGCTTTGGCGGATATGAGTATTACGGCACGCCGGGGGTGCTTGAGGCGGGGACGATGGTGCGGCAACGGCAGGAATTGATCCGGCTGCCGGATGTGTCGAAAATGTTGGCGGAGATAAAAATCCACGAATCGCGGGTCCGGCAGGTGGCGGCCGGGATGACGGTCCACATCCTAGTGGAGAACATACCGGACCGGCGTTTTAAGGGGACCGTGCGGAAGGTGGCGCTTTTGCCGGATGCGCAGGAGAGCTGGCTGAACCCCGATTTGAAGGTGTATCCGGCGGACGTGCTGATTGACGAGGAGCTTCCGGCGCTGAAGCCCGGGGTGTCGGCGCGGGCGGAGATCATCATCACGAACCTGGTGAACGTGCTGAGCGTGCCGATCCACACGGTGGCCCGGCTGCGGGGGGAGCATGTGTGTTTTGTGAAGCGGGGCAAGGGAGTCGTGCCGATCCCGGTGACGACCGGGATGTACAACGACCGATTTGTGGAGATCACCTCGGGCCTGCAGGAGAATGACCTTGTGCTGCTGGCGGCGGTTGGGGACGAGGCGGTCGAAGAGGCGCCGACGCGGGCGACGAACGAAGTGGGAAGCGCGACCGAAGAGGCGCCCGCCCCGGCGAGGGAGCCTGTGGAAGGCAATCCCGCGGAGGGCAGGATGCAGCGGCGCGAGGGCGCGGGCGAGAATGGAGGAGCGGCGCCGGCGGAGCGGCGGCGCCCGCGCGGGCCGAGGCCGCAGGCGACCCCGGAGGCGGGGGAGTGACGGCGAAGGCGATCATCCGCATCGAGGGCGTTGAGAAGACCTACACGATGGGTGAGGTGCAGGTGCGCGCCTTGCGGGGCGTTGACCTGGAGGTGCTGGAGGGGGATTACGTGGCGATCATGGGCCCATCCGGGTCCGGAAAATCCACGTTGCTGAACCTGCTGGGGTGCCTGGACCGGCCAACGGCGGGGGCGTACTACCTGGGGGCGGAGGACGTCTCGCAGATGGACGACGACGAACTGTCGCAGGCCCGGGGACGGAAGATCGGGTTCATATTCCAGTCGTACAACCTGATCCACCAGCTCTCGGTCATCGAGAACATCCAGATGCCGCTGTTTTACCAAGGGCTGGACACGCC
>CAZSXX010000203.1:0-8223 GCA_964611245.1 uncultured Verrucomicrobiota bacterium
TGGGATCACCATGAGGCACGCGATCATCCCAAACTCCAGCACCCAAACATTCCGTATTGGTTCGCGCAACTGACCCACGAACGCTACCGCGATCACCGGGTGGTCAAACCCCAGCCAGTCGGTTCCGTAGGCAAGGAAAGGATGCTTGGCGTTTGTCTCGGCCAATCCATCACGGACCCCGACAATCCAGGAGGCGAAAGCCGACTCCGGCGCCTTCGCGTCCGCATTGATCCACTCGGCAAAGATGCGAAGCTCTGTCTCCAGGGGGAATGCCGTCAGGCCGCTGAAAACAAGGCCCGCGATGAAAACCCAAAGCCAAAGTTGGATGCGCCCGCGCGTTGTCATTGGATTTTTGGGGGAAAGAAAAAGTGGTGCGGTTAGCAGGACTTGAACCTGCACGGGTTACCCCACTACCACCTCAAAGTAGCGTGTCTGCCAATTCCACCATAACCGCGCCCAACTGCCCTTACACTTGCACCACCCTCCCCTTGCCAGCAAGTGAATTCTCGCGTCAACCTCCTTCCTGCGATTCCGCCTCGATTTCCTCCAGATGCTGCTTCTGCCGCTGGGTGACGTACACGATGCCGCCCACAACACTCCAGGCAAGGCTCGTGGCATACCCCACCAAGGAAAGCAGCAGGGCCGTCGCCGCCTCGACGTTGACCCCCGGGGCCGCCAGCATCCAAACATATAGGTTCTCCCGCACACCAAGCCCGCTGGGGGTGATCGGGAGCGCGGAGATGCTGGTCACTGTCGGCACGATCGCCGCGAGCGCCATGGGCGAGACGCTCAGCCCAAACCCGCGCGTCAGCGCCATGAAATGCAGCACAATAATGACGTTCGACAAAATCGCGACGGGGATGATTTCCCTCCAAAAATTCCGGTTCCGGCCGAACTCCCTGAACGCCTCCAGGGACCGCTCGAGCATTTCGCCTTTCGGCAAGCGGCGCAGGTACTCACGCGCCTTGGGAATCCGCTTCGACACCCCGCCGCGGAAGAAAACCACCATCAGGACCGCGCACGCCCCGGTCATTGCGATCATCAATCCGATCACCGCCCGCAGGCGCGAGTTCGCGATCAATTCCCAGTTCGGCGGCAGCATGACGCACGCGAACAGAAGCAAGGAAAACATCCCGATGATTCGGTCGACCAGGACTGTCACCACCGCCTCCGTTTTTTTGTGATGCGTCTCCCGGGCCACGTAATATGCCTTCAGGACATCGCCGCCGACGGAGCCCAGGAGGAACGAGTTGAAAAAATGCGCGATCAACGAGATCTGGGTCGTCCGCAGAATGGGCATTCCCAGCCCATGCACTTTCAGGACGATTTGCCAGCGGACCACGCCCGCAAAAATCGTCGCCCCCATCAGGAGGACTGAAAGCGCCAGCGGCCCGGGCGCCATGGAGGCGAATGTCCGCCACACCTCCGGCGGCCCATATTTCAACGCGATCTGGAAACGCTCCAGCCGGGTCAGTCCTTGCCAATCCCGGCCCAGTGTCTGCCAAGCCTGCTTGCCTTCATCGTAAAAAATCGCCTGAAAGATCCAGCCCAGGAGCAGCAGGCAGACTCCCAGCCGCCACGCGAGTTGCCAGACCTTCTTCGCGGCCGCCCTCACTCCTCGCCCCAGAACGACTTCAAGAGCTTGAATCCCGTGAGCACATCCGCCGATGGCACCCCGGGGCTCAGTTCCAGCACTTTGATGTGGTCGGGTTTCACATATGGTTTCAGCGCGGCCCAATCGATCATTCCGCTCCCGGGCGGGCAATGGTCCTGCCCGGGGAAGCGCACGTCGTGGATATGGAAGCCATGAAGCCATGGCGACATCGTCTCCAAATGCATCGCATGATCAATGAATCCCAAGTTGTGCTTGATCTGCGCGTGCCCGCAGTCGTGCCAGTACCGCACGGTGTCTCCGGGGAACTCCCCAAAGAAAAGTGTGAAATCCGATTCGAATGGAATTTCCTCCAACGCTTCGCGGTTTTCGATCCCCAGTTTCAACCCCCGCCGGGAAGCATGTTGTTCGAGGTTGCGCAACATTTCATGCGCCACCTCGATGTACTTCTCTTTCTTGCTCTCGCGCTTCTCCATCACTTCGTTGCAGAGCTTTTCGTATTTGGGCGACTCTTTCTCATTGCGCCCAACCATCTCGATCAACTTGTCCGTGTAATCTTTCATGTCGATCGCGCCCATGTGCAGCACGATCAATTTGGCGCCGACTCGTTCGGCCGTCTCAATGGTCTTGACGCTGTGGCGGAACGCGTTTTCCCGCTCCCGGCGATCCATGGAGGTGAACTTGAAAATGTTGGGCGCCGCATGGTTGACCCCAATGGGCAGGG
Organism: uncultured Verrucomicrobiota bacterium; assembly: GCA_964611245.1. Lineage (GTDB taxonomy): Bacteria > Verrucomicrobiota > Verrucomicrobiia > Limisphaerales > SXQI01 > CAZSXX01. Next base: position 2,337 of record CAZSXX010000203.1, read on the forward strand.
GGCAGAAATTGTGCAGCGTTGAAATCTTGATCTCGCCGGCGTCCACCGCCTCAATGACACCAGGGAGGAGGGAAATTCGTATGCCGTGGCTCAATTCCGCATACTCGAATCCCAAATCCCGAATCTCCCGCAGCATCAACCGGCCATCGGTGTGCCGATGCGAGTTCCAACACGTTGATAATGAATACATGGCAAAAAAATGAGCCGTCCGCTTTGGATAGCGCACGGCTCGGTCAAACTCAATTCGAATCGATTACAAATCGGCGTAACGAGCGCTCAGCATGGCCGAGAAACGCGCAACTTTCATTTTGCGACGCTTTTTCTCGCTGGGTTTTTCAAAATGGCGATGGTTCCGGACTTCCTTCAAAGTGCCTTCGCGGTCAATGCGCTTCTTCAACCGGCGCAATGCCTTCTCCACCGACTCACCTTTTTTCAGCTTAATTTCCGTCAATTCGATTCACTTCCTTCCTGGCGACTCGGAGCGCAATGCCACGGCGGGATGCCGAAGCCGGCCCTTTCGAGCGAGGGAAACGGAAGCTAGAGTGATCAATCCTCAGTGTCAATGCGGTTTCTCGTGAATCTTCGCTTGCGAGTTTCAATGGACCCAACGCCAGTTGATTTTGTTTTCGGAGGCAAAACAAAAGTATACAAAACAAACTATTAAACACTTCGGATACTTTTTCGGGAGTTCCTCTGGTCCAAAATTTCCTCGCGGCAGCTTCGAGACCCTGAAACAGTGAAACCGTGTCACTTGGACGCAAATTGAAATTGGGCGTGCTCGGCTCCGGGAAAGGCTCCAACTTGGTGGCGATTGCCGATGCGGCCCGCGAAATCGACTGCCCGTTTGAGATCATTACGGTCCTCAGCGACGTCGACTCGGCTGGAATTCTTGTTCGGGCCCGTGAGCGAGGACTGAATGCCGAGTTCATTGCCCCGGGAAAATTTCGGACGAAGCTGGATGAGGAAGCCGAGACCCTTTTCATCGCCGCCCTGAAGGCCGCCGAAGTCGATTACGTTGCGCTGGCAGGTTTCATGCGGATTTTGAAAGGGGAGTTCCTGCGAGAATTCTCGCAACGCGTGGTGAACATTCATCCGTCGCTGCTCCCTGCTTTCCCGGGCCTCGAGGCTTGGCGCCAAGCCTTGGATTACGGCGTCAAAGTCACTGGTTGCACGGTCCATTTGGTGGATCAAGGAATTGACAGCGGTGCGATCATCGCCCAGTCCACAGTTCCGGTTTTCGAGGGCGACGACGCCGAATCGCTCCATGCCCGAATCCAAGTGGCCGAACGTGAACTTTACCCCCGGTCCCTCGGCCTGATTGCGAGCGGCAGGGTCAAGGTGGAGGGCCGGAAGTGCCGAATCCACCCCTGACCCGAAATTCAAGGTTTGTTTTCCCCACGGCATCCGGGCAGGATCATCGCCCTTCGCATGAAAACGAAGCGGAAGAAATCGTTGCTGCCCCGGCGGACTTGGAAAATCAATCCGATCACGCGGGTGAAGCCGTCCGGGAAGGCGTATTCGCGCCGGAAAGAGAAGGATGGCACGGACGACGCGGTTTAGCGGCCATGGAGGCCGGGACGCAAAGAAGTTTGGAATGAGCAAAAAAGAGACAAAACCGAAATTGCGGTTCGGGCTGCCGAAGGGGAGTCTGCAGGAGGCGACCATCGAAAAAATGGCCAAGGCCGGTTTCAACATCCAGGTCAGCAGTCGCTCGTACATCCCCTACGTTGATGACGACGAAATGGAAATTCGGCTGATCCGCGCCCAGGAAATCAGCCGTTACGTCGAGGGAAAGTTCCTCGACTGCGGGATCACCGGCCTGGATTGGATTCGGGAAAATCATTCCGACGTCCATGAAGTGGGTGAATTCCTGTTCAGCAAGGCCACGCGCCAGCCCGCCCGATGGGTTCTCGCGGTCCCTGAAGAGTCCCGCATCAAGACCGTGAAGGACTTGGAAGGAAAGCGGATTGCGACCGAAGTCGTCCAGCTCACCAAATCCTACCTCAAGCAGCACGGAGTCAAAGCCGAGGTCGAGTTTTCGTGGGGCGCCACGGAATTCAAGGCGCACGAGTTGGTTGACGCCATCGTCGAGTTGACCGAGACCGGATCATCCCTTCGTGCCAACAAGCTTCGCATCGTCGACACACTCCTGGTTTCCACCCCGCGCCTTATCGCCAGCCACGCGGCTTGGAAGGACAAATGGAAGCGGCAGAAGATCGAAACCCTCGCCATGCTGCTCAAAGGCGCCTTGGAAGCGGAGGCCAAAGTGGGCCTGAAAATGAACATCGCGGAAAAGAACCTAGCAAAGTTATTGCATTCTTTGCCCGCTTTGCGTAATCCAACGGTTTCCAGTCTCAGCCTGGAGGGTTGGGTTGCCGTCGAGACAATCATCGACGAGCATGTGGTGCGGGAGATGATCCCGCAGTTGAAAGCGGCCGGCGCAGAAGGGATCATTGAGTATCCCTTGAACAAAGTGGTTTATTGACAGCACGAAGACACTGATATGGGTTCACTGAAGAAACGACGCAAAGCGAAGATCAACAAGCATAAACGGCGCAAGCAGCTCCGCGCCAATCGCCACAAGAAACGCACGTGGCAGAAGTAAGCGGCGGCTGACGCTTACCGCATCCCCGATTTTTTCAACGAGCGCAGGCCCTTGGGTCTGCGCTCTGTTTTTCCGCGCCTTGGACGCGTTCGGAGGGACGCGCCCCCGCAGGCGGATTGGCTTGGCTCCGCCGGGTTGAATCGTCCCCTCGCCCCGTTTTTCGGGGAACAACCGGCCACTATTTCGCGCAAGCCGTCTCGGCGCAGGCGCAGGCTTCGTCCTCTTGGTCTGAAAACCCATGTTTATCCCAACTGGGGTCCAAGCCCAAATCCTTGAGCATTTGCAGGTCTTTCTCCACCGGTTGGTTCAGGGTGGTCAAATAATTCCCGACCATGAGCGCGCTTGCGCCAGCCATGAAAATCATGCTCTGCAAATCGCGCAGGTTCACGGTCCGCCCACCGGCAATCATGATTTCCTGCCGCGGGAGAATAAACCGGAAACAGGCGATGGTTTTCAGAACCTCCATCGGATCGAGGGCGGGGCGGTCGCCAAAGGGCGTCCCGGGGATCGGATTCAGAATATTGATTGGGACGATGTTCGCCCCCACTTCGCGCAAATTGAACGCCAGGTCGCAGCGATCCTCCGCGGTCACGCCCATGCCGATGATGCCGCCGGAGCAAATCTTGATGCCAGCCGCCTTCAAATGCTGGATGGTCTGCACCCGCTCTTCGAACGTGTGCGTCGAGCAAACCTCCGGAAAAAACCGGCGCGAGCTTTCCAGGTTGTGGTTGTAGCATTCCAGCCCGGCCTCCCGCAGGCGCTGCGCCACACGGGGATTCTTGATGATGCCCAATGACGCATCGGGCCGGGCCTGTCCGGTGGCCTTCAACTCCGAAAGCCGGTTGCAAATCTCGTCCAGCACCGGACCCTCGTCCAATCCCCTCCACGCGGCGACCAATCCCAAGGCTGTCACCCCGTTTGCTTTTGCCTCCTCCGCCGCAGTAACCACAGGCGGCAAATCCACCAAGCCGTAGCGGGGCGATTCGGTCTGGTAGGCCGCGGACTGCGAACAGAATTTGCAATTCTCCGAGCAGCCTCCGGCCTTGACGTTGACGATTGAGCAAAGGTGGACCTTGTTCCCTTTGAAATGTTCGCGAATGCGGTTCGCCCAGCTCATCAGGTCGACGATGTCCGCTTTTGATTCGAGGGAGAAAAGCCACTCCCCCTCCGGACGATCCAGTTTTCCGCCCGCCAAGACCTTGCGTCCCAGACCGGACAATTTTTCGTGCGTCGCCACTGCGTCAACCTGCGTGTCCATCATGGTTGACAGCCTAGCCAGCCGGGGCGCCGAGGGAAAGCAATCAATTTGCCGGAGCGCGGGCGCGGTAATGACCATAACGCTGCATCACCGCGAGCGCGTATTTCCGTGTCCCAGGGAAATCCATTTGCGCCAGGAACAACGCCGAATTTGTCGCGGCCGCGCCTTTGTTCCACCGCAGGACATGGGTCCGCCCCGCGTTGTAATCCGCCAGAGCGTACGGCAACGGGTTGTCCGCGTTGGTGTATCGCTTCATCACCTTCGCCAAGTACCACGTCCCGGCGTGGATGTTCCGCGTGGGCTCGAACAGATGCGCATGTTCGAAATCACGGATTTTCTCCGCGTCCGCCCATTCCTCGGCGGCGTCCCGCATGATTTGCATCAATCCGATTTCTCCCGCGGCGCCCCGCGCGTCCGCGTTGAACCGGCTTTCCTGCCAAATCACGGCTTTGACCAGCAGTGGATCGATTTTGTATCGCGAGGCCGCCTTCTCGATCAGCGGCGCATATTGATGTTCGTGGCGGTAGTCGCGCCAAAGTTTGTCGCCGAAATAAACGAGGACAGAGAGAGGGAGGATAAAAACCAGCGCGCCGAGGACAAGTCGCAGGAAAGGTCGGCGCGCCATGTATACAGGAGTAGCGCTTGCGACCCGGAAAATCCAGCGTCCCGCGGCTTCCGCCTCAGCCGACCAGTTCCTTCATCGGCAGGTGGCCGTCCACCAAGAATTGAGGGCGCCCGGTGAGGTCGGTCAAAAGCGGCTTGGAAACATCAAGCCCAAGATTCTGATAGAGCGTGGCGAAAACCTCGCCAAATTGGACGGGCCGCTCCACCGCCTCGCCACCGAGCCGGTCCGTTGATCCAATCACTTGGCCCAGCTTCATCCCGCCACCGGAAAGCAATGCGCAGGATACGCGCGGCCAATGGTCCCGGCCGCCGTCTTTGTTGATGGTGGGCGTCCGGCCAAATTCTCCCCAAACCACCACCGAGACGTCTTTGTCGAGCCCGCGTTGGTAAATGTCGGTCAACAACGCGCTCAAGCCTCGGTCCAGCAATGGCAAATCCTGGCGCAGCGCGCCGAAATTGTCGCCGTGATGGTCCCAGCGGCTGAACGCGAGCGTGACGCACCGCGCGCCCGCTTCGACCAAGCGGCGCGCCATCAAAAACTGTTCCATCAATTTGGGCGCCCCGTCATCGCGGTTTTTCGGGTCCCCCTTGCCGTAGCTCTCGCGGACTTTCGAGTCTTCCTTACCGATGTCCAAGGCTTCGAGCACCTTGCTCGAGGTCAGCATTCCAAATGCCTGTTCGTTGAAGGAATCCAAGCCGTTCATCAACCCGCTTGCGTCCACATCCCGCCGGAAATTATCAAAACTCTTCAATAGCGAACGGCGGTCGGCCAACCGGTCCAGCGTGATGCCATTCAAAACCATGTCCGCTTTGCCCGCGCCTTCAGGCTTGAACGGCGAATAAGCCGCTCCCAAGAATCCCGGCGCCCCTGCGTCCGCCCACGGGGTGTGGCCCATTTTTGGCGAAAGCCCGACGAAGGCCGGCATTGCGGGATCCACCGGCCCCTCCAACTTGGCCAAAACCGATCCCATGCAGGGCCAGCCGCCCGCCGGCGGATTCACGTGGGAACGCCCGGTCAGGCACTGCACCGCGTAGTGGTCGCCGGTCGCGCCGACGATTGAACGGATAAGCGCGGTTTTGTCCATGAGCTTCGCCAGCTTCGGCAAGTGCTCGCAGATTTGAATCCCGGGAACACTCGTTGGGATAGGCTTGAATTCGCCGCGGATTTCGGACGGCGCGTCCATCTTCAAATCGAACATGTCCTGGTGCGAAGGCCCCCCAGGAAGGAAAATCATGATGACTGCCTTGTGCCCTTTGCGCACCCCACTGGACGCCTCCGCGCGCAGCAGGTCCGGCAACGCCAGCCCGCCGAGGCCCAGCCCGCCAATTTTCAAGAAATTCCGCCTCGACACCCCGTCGCAGAATCGCGAACCTCCGCCAAGAATGCTTAACATAAGCGT
>CAZSXX010000204.1:0-8167 GCA_964611245.1 uncultured Verrucomicrobiota bacterium
CGGCGACCATCCCGGCCAAAGGCACTCAAAAGATTGTCTTGAGCAAAAAATGCACGGTCGAGGTCCGGAATGACGCGCAAACGTACGAGGCGAAACTGCATGGCGAGGGAAAACTGCTGAAGACCCTCGACCAGAAAAAAGTCGTGGGCGAGAATCTGGTCCTTGCGGGCGACGCCAAGGACGCAACCGCATGGTTCGTGATCCTGACCCTTCAGTGAGGTAAGCGTCCGACGACGGGACTCCGCGGGCCGATTACAAAAACTCCCCGATCTTATCATTGCGCCGTGGCGCTGTTCCGGTAAAACCGCTCCATGCGAACCAGCAATCCAATCCTGAACGAGAAATCGCTTGCGGGTGGCCATGCCCTCGGCGCCGACGCCATGACGGTCAATGGGACCATCCAGAAGACGGCTGGCCTGTTGTTCTTGGTGATCTGCAGCGCCGCCTACACCTGGACCGTGGCCCGGCTGGATGGCGGGAATGCGGCGATGCCTTGGGCGATCGGCGGGGCGGTCGGAGGCTTCGCGCTGGTTTTGATCATGGCTTTCAAAAAGGAGTGGTCTCCATTCCTCGCTCCCGCGTATGCCTTGGCGGAGGGCCTGTTCCTGGGGGCGATTTCCGCCATTCTCGAAGCTCGTTTTCGGGGGATCGTCTTCTCAGCCGCCGCCTTGACCATTGCCACTTTGGGCGTCCTCCTGTTCGCCTACCGCCTCGGCTGGGTCAGGGCCACCGACAAATTTCGCGCCGGCGTCATTGCCGCGACGGGGGCCGTTTGCGTGGTTTACGTCGTCGGCCTCGTCCTGAACCTGTTCAACCGCCAGATTCCCTATATCCATGAAAGCGGGTGGATTGGCATCGGTTTCAGCCTTGTGGTCGTTTGCGTCGCCGCGCTCAACCTCGTTTTGGACTTTGACTTGATCGAAAAAGGATCGGCGGCCGGGGCCCCCCGCCACATGGAATGGTTCGCCAGCGTGGCCCTTTTGGTCACGCTCATCTGGCTTTACATCGAGTTTCTGCGCCTTCTCGCCAAACTGAATGGCCGGCGGTAATTCTTAAAAAATTGACAACGCTGCCTTCGTTGGGCAGTGTCCCGTGAAGAAATGAACGTCACGTTCGTAACCATTAACATTGCAATGCGCGCAAAAGCCGGCGCCCGGATGTCTCGCTGGCATCTGGCCGGGCAGCGCATCGGCCCCGTGGGAGGAATCGTCTAAAACCAACAGACCAAGCCAATTTCAAACCCACGGTTGCCAAAGCAGCCGTGGGTTTTTTGTTTTCCGGCGCCGATGAACGGGGCCGGGATGAAGAGAAGAAAGATGAATATGACCAGAAAATTGAACGCCTACTTCGATCCGGACACCGAGTTCGAGCCCGAGTTGTTGGCCGGGGAGCCGTTGCGGGCGGCATTCGCCGCGTTGCGGGACGCCCTCGTTTCCGAAACTTTGGAAGCCACCGAAACACTTGCCCTCCACGGCCCCTTGAAACAGGCGGCCAACGAAGCGGCGGGGCTCGCTTGGACCACTCCGTTTCCATTGTTGGTCTTCCCCGGCTTGTTCCAGGAGAAAATCGACCGGACCCGGGCCCAGCAGGACCGCGCCCAGAGGATCAAAGCCCAGACCGCGGAGTTCCTGATGGAGGCGGCTGTATGACGCGGACCGCGACCGGGACTGAACCTGCTCTGACGGCGCTGGCTGAGGCTCATGGAATCCGGAGGGAGGGCCGCGTCCGCGCGCGCCGCTCCGGATCCCCTAGGCTTTAGGCGGCGTTTCCCGCCAGCCCGCCCCGGATGTATCGCGCCGCGATTCGTGCCTGGGAAAAAAGCAACCCACCCATCGGATCGGGCCCGGCGTAATCCACCGCGATCAAATCCGCCGACAGCCCGGGCTCGATCGCCCCGGCTTGGACTCCGAGCGCGGCGGCCCCGTGGATGGTCCCCATTCGGATGATCGTTTCGGGCCGAACGCCCGGGTTTTTTCGCGCAAAAGTCCGCATTTCCTCCCACAGGTCCAGCGTCGGCGGACGGCCTTTTTCCAGCCGTGCGCTGGCCAGCGAATCGGTCCCCAGGGCGACTTCGACCCCCGCCGCGGCCAACTCCTGGAACAAGAACGGCGGGTGGTTGAAGTATTCGTGGCTGCCCGGACAATGGACCACCCGGCATCCGGCGTGCGCCAGCAGGTCGGCGTCCCCGGGGGCCAGGCAATTGCAATGGATGGCCAGCAGTTGGGGCTGGAGCAAGCCCAGACGAAACGCCTGTTGGACGGGGGAGCGGCCGCCGCAGTCATCCATTGGGCGTTGGGACTTGAGCCAGTCATAAAGCGGGCCGGAGCGGTTCTTGTACATGTCCCATTCGGCTTGGGATTCGGCCAGGTGGATCGCCGCCGAAAAACGATGTTCCCGCATGGCGGCGCCGATCAATTCCAGCAAGGCGGGCGGCGTCGAGTAAAGGGCGTGGGGCGCGAGGCCGGTTCGATGCAGGTGCGACACGGGGAGCCGCCGCTCATGCGATAGGGCCTCGCGCAGGATTCGCCCGGGCTCATGCCCGCTCCGGACCCCTGTCATTTCCAGGAACGAGAGGACGCGCATTGGCGTCGCGTTCCATGCGTCGGGCAGGAGCTCGGGCACCGCTTCGATGTCCCCCACGGTGGTGCAGCCCGAATCGAGCAGTTGGCGGGCGCCTTTTACCCAGGATTCCGCGTATTCCGAGTAGGACCAGTTCGCTTTCAGGGGGAGGATGGCCTTGATCCAGTCCGGAAACGAAGCCGGAGGCGGAATGAGCCCGGCCATGCCGGTGTAATCAAGGTGGCAATGCGCGTTCACCAACCCCGGCATCAGCGTGACCTCGCCCAAATCGAGGACCGAAACCCCGCCATTGCGCGCCGCCGTCTCTGGCCAAGGCCCAACCTCCTGGATCATCCCATTCCGGACGAGCACGGCCCCGTTGTCGAACGCCGGCCTGGAAACTGGCCAGACGGTCCGCGCGCGCAAAAGTTGTTCCCCACTGTTCACTGGCCGGGTTTATACGGCAAAGCCCGGGCGGCGGCAGCCCGATTTTCCGGCGGCGGAAGGCGGCGTTTGAAGGCCCGGCAGGCGGCGGCAATGTCCGGGGCATTCAGGATGGCGGACACCACGCAGATCCGGGTGGCGCCCGCCCCGAGCACGGAGTCCAAGGTGTCGAGGTTGATCCCGCCAATGGCGAACCACGGGGCGGCGATGTTTGCGTGGGCCCAGCGGACATATTCCAGGGTTACGGGGGCGGCCGTCGGCTTTGTGCCCGTGGCGAACACAGGGCCAATCGCCAAATAATCGGCGCCAGCGGCCATTGCCCGCTCCGCTTGGTGGGACGAATGGGTGCTGAGGCCAATTTCGAGCGGGCTACCCGTCTTGAGCGAGGCGGCCTGAGTGTGGCCGGCGTCAAAGAAATCCTCCTGCCCCAAATGGCAAACCGGCGCCCCCACCCCGAGGGCGATGTCCAAATGATCGTTGATGACGAGCCGAACGCCGGCCTCCTGCGTGATGGGCAGGACATCCCGGGCGATCCGCGTTATTTCATCCGGCGCGAGATCCTTCGCGCGCAATTGGATCAGGTCGGATCCGCCGTCACAAAGCGCGCGGGCAACCGCGGCGGGGCCCCGCCCCCGCAGCCACGCGGTGTCGATGAAGGTGTAAAGCTGGCAGTCGCGCAGCGGACGGAATGGCCGGCTCATCCTTGCGGGCCCGCGTTCAGAGCGAGTTTTTTTTCAGGATCACATCAATGGTCTCGAGCAACTGATGCATCTGGAACGGCTTGAAAAGGCAGAGCCCCCGGACCTGCTTGAGGAAGGCCGCGATTTTGGGGTCGCTTTGGTGCCCGGTGATGAACACGAACCGCTTGGCGAGGGCGGGTTTGGTCCGCTCCACCGCGACGTAGAACATGTTTCCGGGCAGGTTGGGCATGAGCATGTCGCAGACGATGACGTCAAAATCAGCGGCCATCACTTTCTTGAGGCCTTCGACGCCATCGTTGGCCACCGTGACCACGAAGCCGCTGGTCTCCAGGAACAGCTTCAAATGGCCCGCAAATTCCTGGTCGTCCTCCAGCAGCAACACATGGCGTGGGGTGCGGGGAATTTCGTCCTCGGGAACTTCATGGGTCTTCTCCTCAAGGGGCCGGATGAATGTCGGTTTATTCATGTGTCAGGGCTCACGCCATTCTTAAAGGGGCCCATCCAGCGTGGCAATTAGAAAGCGGGCGGGCGCCCATGGCAGTTCCCTCACGCCAACGCCAGCGTGTCGTTCGGCTGCGCCTGGGAAGTCGAATGGACTTGGAGGTGATGGGCCCCGACCGAGGCCATTTTGGTCGAGATCACCTCCCGCGCCAACTCCGGCCGGTTGCAATCCCGGCTCAAATGCCCGAGATAAACGTGGCGCAGGTCCGCGTGCACGATGCTTTCCAACGCCTCGGCGGCGGCTTCGTTGGAGAGGTGCCCGTGCCGGCTGGAAATGCGTTGCTTGAGGCTCCAGGGCCTTCTGGGATCGTCCTGCAGCATCTTCAAATCGTGGTTGGTTTCCAGCACGAGCACATTGGACGCGCGGACCCGTTCGCACACCAGCCGGGTGGCATGGCCAAGGTCCGTCAGGAACCCGATCTTGTGCCCGCCCGCATGGAGCATATAGCCCACCGGGTCGTAGGCGTCGTGGGGGATGGAAAAGGTGTCAACGCGCACGTCGCCGATGTCAAAGGAGCTTCCGGTGGTGAAAAGCTGGCAGCATTCCAGCCGAATTTCCAATTGCTGCTCCAACGCCTCGCGGGTCAGGCGATTGCAATAAATGGGAATCTTGAGCTTCGCGCACAGCCCGGTCAGCCCCTGGATATGGTCGTGATGTTCATGCGTCAGCAGGATTCCATGGAGGCTTTCTGGGGAACGCCCAATCGAGGCGAGCCGGGCGCGGATTTGGCGGCCGGAAAATCCGGCGTCGATGAGCAGCCGGGTTTCGCCGGTCTCCAAGTAGGCGCAGTTCCCGCCGGAGCCGCTGCCAAGAATAGTAAACTGCACTGCCACTCCCAAGAGGGTACGGAAGGGCCCCCGCCGGCGCAAGGCCGCACCGCCGGAAATTCCTGGGTTTGGCTACGGGGGAAGGTTCGCGAGGTTCGGGCGCTGGCGATGGAAGGCGGTCGCCTCTTGGTAGATGGCGGCGGCTTGCACCGCCTCCGCTTCGCCAAACAATCCGCCGATGAAACAAATGCCCGCGGGCTGGCCGCCGGATTTGTCGCCATTGGGAACAACCACGCAGGGGTAGCCAGCCATGTTGGTGAGGAGAATCTGCGGGTCGCGCCAAGAGGGGGCGACGATGACGTCCAAATCCTCGAAAAGCCGGGCCATTTCCTCAACCAGACGGGCGCGGAGGCGGAGGGATTGGATATATTCCACGGCCGGAATGAACCGGGCGGCCCGGAACGAATTGGGCCATGAGTTGGCCGCTTGCTGCACCAGGCGATCGTCCAGGTTGGAGCGCGTCAATTCGTCGAAGGCGGCGGCGCCCTCGGCGGAGAGGGAAAGCGACAGCGGGTCGCGCGGAATGGTGGGCCAACGGACTTCGCGCAGGTTGAACCCCTGCGCGCGGAGCGCGTCGAGCGTGGCAAGGTCGTTGGTTTGGTTGCCTTCGGCCTTCGCGAAATCGGATGGGACGAAACCGACGCGGAGATTTTTCGCGGACTTTTTCTTCGTGAACGGAAACCCGGCGTTGAGCGTGGATGGATCCTGGGGATCGGCCCCGCGAATGGCGTCGAAGACCAGCGCGCAATCCTCGGCCGAGCGCGCGATCGGGCCGATTTTGTCGAGGGACCAGGAAAGCGTCATGGCGCCGGCCCGGCTGACGCGCCCGAAGGTCGGCCGCAGGCCGGTCACTCCACAGACCATGCAAGGGGAGACGATGGAGCCGAGGGTCTCGGTTCCGATGGCGAAGGGGACCAGGCCGGCGGCCACGGCGGCGGCGGAACCGGCGGAGGAGCCGCTGCTTCCTTTTGCGGGATCCCACGGGTTGCGGGTCAATCCGCCATGCCAAACGTCGCCCATGGCGAGTTCGCCAAGGCTGGTTTTGGCGACAAGGACCGCGCCTGCGTCCGCCAACTTTTTTATGACGGCGGCGTCCGCTGCCGGAACGCGGTTGGTGTAGAGGGAGACGCCCCAAGTGGTTGGGATGCCTTCGGTGTCCAACAGGTCTTTGGCGGCGTAGGGAACGCCGTGGAGCGGGCCGCGCCAGAGTCCTTGTTTCAGCTCGGCATCGGCCTTTCGTGCTTCCGCCAAGGCGCGTTCGGAGGTGAGGGTCACAACGCAGCGTAGGCGGGGGCCGAACTCTTGCAGGCGGGAAAGGCTGAAGCGGGTGAGTTCCTCCGAGGTGATCTGGCGGGAGCGGATCAGGGCGGCGAGGTCCGCGAGGCTGAGGAAGGCGAGGTCGTCAGGCGCGGCGGGGCGGCGGACGCCTTTGCGGGGACGCCAGGCGGGCGGGCGCTTGTCGGGGAGGGGACGGAAGCCGGGGGGAAGGACGTTGAAGACCATGGCGGGCGGAAGTTCATTCGGGAAGGGCTGCTGGCGGAGTTGTTCGTAGACGCCGAGGCGGTTGGCCAGGTTGCGGGCCATCATTTGGCGCTCATCGGGGGTGAATTCGAGGCCGATGATCTTTTCGGCGGCGGCGATCGAGTCCGGAGTGATGGCGCGGTCGGCCGCGGAGATGGCCGGGGCGACGGCGGCGAGGAGGAGGGCCAGCCAGGAAAGTTTCATCGGGAACCCTTAAATTTTAATTTCCGGATTAGCCAGAATAAATGGGAGCCATTGACCGAAGCGGTCCGGGCGCATAGGTTTAGCTTCAGGAATGGGCCCGGGCGAGAATCTGATTATCTTGGTGGTGGATGATGACCCTGAGGATGTGTTGCTGCTGAAGCAGGCGCTGCTTCGAAATGGCCACTCGCTCCCGGTGCATCATTGCCAGAATGGGGCGGAGGCGATCAGCTACCTGGCGGGCGCGGCGCCTTTCGGCGACCGGGCGCTTTATCCTTTCCCACGCGTGCTGATCACGGACTTGAAAATGCCGAAGTGCAATGGGTTCGAGCTGCTGGAGTGGCTGAGGGGCCATCCGCAGTGCGGGGCGATCCCGGCGATTGTGCTGAGCGGGTCGGCGGAGGAGAGCGATGTGCGGCGGGCGTTTGAGCTGGGGGCGAAGAGTTATTTCCAGAAGCCGAGTTCGTTCGAGAGTTTTGTGTCGTTGATGAAATTGGCGACGGATTATTGGGCGCGGGCGCTGGTTCCGAGCGTTTCGCGGGACGGCTGAGGAGCGGGGTCAGCGGCCGGCCCGGCCTTCGTCCTGGGACATTTCGTAGGTGTAGAGGTACTTCTTGACGGGGATCCATTCGGCGTGGCCGTCGCAGAAGTTGGCGTTGGCGCCGAGGGGGCCGTGGTTGTCAAAGACATCGGGGTAATCGTTGAAGCTGCCGGGTTGGCCGTTCCAGTCGTCGCCGTCGACCATAAGCCAGTTGCGGGAGGGGCCGGCGATGACGCCCTGGAGGCCGAAGGCGTTCTGGCTGTGAGGGTAGGAGGCCACGGTGGACTGGGTTTTGCGGACGCTGCGGTCGCGGCCCATGAAGGCGAAGGATTCGTAGCTGTGGCCGTTGGTGCGGGTTCCGCTGCGGAAGTCGCCGAGGTCGCGGAGGTAGCGTTTGCCGGTGGCGGCCTCGACGTCCCAGACGTCGGGGCGGATGAAGTGTTTGGTGGAGGGGCAGGTGTAGCTTTTGGTGTTGCTGACGTAGGTGGGGTAGAGCCAGGCGAGGTTGTCGTCCACGTAATTGAGCATGCCGGTGTAGGAGCCGCGTTTGTCGTCCTCGGAGTACAAGTGGCAGCCGAGCCCCAATTGTTTGAGGTTGTTCATGCAGGTGATCTGCCTGGCTTTGTCCTTGGCCCGGGAGAGCGCGGGGAGGAGGAGGCTGGCGAGGATGGCGATGATGGCGATGACGACCAGCAGTTCGATCAACGTGAATCCACGGGGCCGCCTGGATGATGGATCGGGGTTACGCATACGGCAAGCTTGTGGCAACAAGCCCTCTTGCCGGGGAACGTAGCCCGGGCGGCGGCATGGGACAATTGAAAAAATCTCCCGGAATGGGACCGGTTTCCGCGGGGCGGGGGGTGGGGGCGAT
>CAZSXX010000205.1:0-8165 GCA_964611245.1 uncultured Verrucomicrobiota bacterium
ACCTTGCGGCCCTGGGATTGGAGCTCCTGGCGGGCTTTTTCGGCGCCGGCGTGGATGGATTTCCAGAATTCGTGGCTGGTTCCCTTGGGGACGACCGCGATGGTGAGATCCTTGGAGGCGCCGAAAACGGGCGGCAGGAGCGCGGCGAGCAGAACGCAGCCCAGCAGGCAACGAGCAAGTGGTTTCATCCCGGCGAGCGTAAGGAAGCGCCGCGGTGAATTCAAATGCGAATTGCAGCCGGGAGCGAGTTAGGAGGCCCGAACGGGGGCGAGAGCGGGCTCGCGGTTGCGGCGGAAAAGTTCGCCGCCGACGCAGCCAGCCAGGAGGAGGAATCCGAGGAAGACACTGGAGGCCTCCGGGACGAGGACGAAATTGGGGGGAGGCTGGACGTCCTCGTAGCGAGGGGCGATGTCGACGATTTTTTGGACGCCGCTGTTGCCGCCCCCCGGGATAGGAAGGCCGTTGATGTTGGCGCCGGAAAACAGGTTTGGATTCGAGGTGTTGCCGGGAGTCGAAGAGTCGAACGCGGAGACCGGGAGCGCGCTGGCGGAATAGAAGGTCACGAAGATTTCGTCTCCGTTTTGGAAATCCGGCGAGGCCGCGGAGTAAAGGCTGAAGTCCCAATTGAGGGAACTGCGTCCGGAGTCGAAGAGGGTGGTGTTGAGGCCGTTGTAGGCGAACGTGGGGCTGGAGGTGCCGGAGGTTTGGGTGGTGGCGAAGACGCTGAGGTCGGATGGGAGGCCGGTGAAATTAAACCACCAGTTGGCGACGTAGCCCGAGGAGATGCTGTTGGCCTTCATGTGGAGGCCGACGCTGGTGGAACTGAGTTGGTGAAAGGTCGCGGTGGCCCAAATCGTTGACGCTGGCAGGACGTTGACGCCGCTGTAGCGCCGGTCCAATTCATAAATCAAGGCCATGGCGCCGCGCGAGGAAGGGGTGGCGAGGAGCATGGCGGCGCCGAGGAACAAAGATATTGTGAGGCCTTTGACCGTTTTCCGACTGTTGATTTTCATCTGTTAATTTTTTTACGTTTTATTTTTTCCCCGTGCGGATTGCGCAATCCACACCGCCCCGCCGAGCCATATGGCTTGGTCTGGGAAGAGTGATAGCTGAATTCGGACGCCAACGCAAGCTATTTTGGGGCTATTTTGATGGAGTTCCGGGGTTTTTGGCCGGAGGAGAGCCCTCGCCGAGGCTTTGGTAGTAGCGGCTGACGAGTTCGGCGTAGCGGCCCGGGACGGGGTCGCGGTCGAGGGGGGCGACGGAGCTGGCGTCGCGGCGGGCGAGTTCCTCAGCGACACGTTGGCGCACTTCGACGAGGGGCTTGATGACCTGGCTTTCGAGGAGGTTGAACTCGGGGGCTTTGCTGTGGCGGACGAATTCGGAGCGGTAGGCGCGGGCGCGGTCGAGGGCGCGGGCGAGTTCGTTGCGGAGGCCGGGATCGTCGATCATTTCCTGGACATCGCGAAGCTGGTCGGCCCAGCCGCGGAAATCGCCGCCGGTGATGGGGCCTTCGTTGGCGATGGGGCCGGAGCCCAAGCCGCCGTTTTCCTGGGCGCCGCGTTCGAAGAAGTTGCGTCGGCCCTGGCCGGTCCCTGCTTGATTGCGTTGGCCGTCTCCGCCTCCAGGCTGATTCCCCGGCTGCTGGCCCTCGCCGGGTTGATTGCCCGCCCGCTGGCCTTGTTGGCCAGGCTGGCCGCCGGGTTGCCGTTGCTGGCCCTCGCCCGGGGTTTGTTGGCCCTGGCCTTGTCCTTGTTGTCCCTGCTGGCCTTGTTGGTTGCGGGAACGCTGTTCGAGGTTGCGGGCCAGTTGGCGGGCCGTTTCGCTGGCGGGCTGTTCCCCGGAAGGCTGGCCCTCCTGGGCGGACGGGCTGTTTTGGGGCTGGCCATTGGAATCGCGTTCGCCTTGGCGCTGGGGATTGCCTTGGCCGCGGGCGGTGGCGAGGCTGTTGGTGCGCTGGCCATTTTCGGCGGCGCCGCCGGCGATGGAGTTGGTGGAGCGGTCCTGGGCGCCGGAGGCGGCTTCGGCGCGGACGCGGCGGGCGAGGTCGTCGAGTTCGCGGGCGGCGGTGCGGAGGGCCTCGGCTTCGTCGCCGAGGAGGCGGCGGGAGGCTTGGTCCACGCCATCGCGGAGTTGGTCGATGCTTTTGCGGGCTTTCTCCTCCAGTTGGGAGGCTTGGGGGATGAGGCTGCGGCGGAGAAATTCGGAGGCGTTGTCGAGGGCCTGCTCGGGGTTTTGCTGGCCGAGCTCGCGGATGGTGTCGTAAAGCTGCTTGGAGAGGAGGGGCTCGTTGGCCTCGGCTTCCTCGCTCACCTTTTTCATGCGGTCGAGGATGTTGGAGTAGTTGGTTTTTTGCTGGGTCAACTGCCGGGCGAGCTCATCCTTGCCGCCCGCGTCGGAGAGCGTGCGCTGCCTGGGGTTTTTGAGCTCCTCGATTTTTTGGGCGATCTCCTTCTCCTTTTCGGCGAGTTCGCGGGCGTTGCGGCGCATGTCGCGCATTTCGTCGTTGAACTGCTGGGCGGTGGCTTTGCGGAAATCCTCGGTGAGTTTTTTGAGGTCCTTTTCGGTGCGGGCGCTGGAGGCGGCGGCCTGGCCGAGGGAATTCTCGGCCATCTGTTCGCTGGCTTTTTGGGCCTGGGCGCGGGCTTTTTCGAGTTGCTCGCGGGCCTCGGCCATTTCGGATTGGTTTTGGGACTGGGCCATTTGCTGCTGGAGGGAATCCATGTCCTGGACAGCCTCCTGCTCCTCCTCGCGGAGGCGCTTGAGGCGGCGGCGGAGCTCCTCTTTTTCCTCCTCGGTTTTGGCTTCCTGGAGGGCGGCTTGGAGCTCCTTGAGGCGTTCGTTGATGTCCGTCTGGCGGCGGGAGAGCTCCTTGAGGCGGTTGAGGACCTGAACTTGTTCCTGTTGTTCGGCGGTCCTCGGGGCGGAGGCCTGGCTTTGGGTTTCGTAGCGGTCGTTCTCCTCCTTCAGGTCGAGTTCGTCGAGTTGGCGTTGGGCGCGTTGCTGGGCGCCGCCGCCGCCCCCGCCGCCGCCACGCTGGCGGCTGACCTGGAATTCCTTGGCCTGCAGACGGAGGAGGGCCTGGTAGGCGGCGCGCTCGGCGCCAAGGGCGGTGGGGAGGGGCTCGGGGGATTTGCTGGAGACGGCGTCGGAAAGCTTGTCGACGGCCTTGCGCATTTCGGCGGCGGCGGCCTCGGCGAGGGCCTTGGTGCGGGGATCGGCCATTTTCTCGGCCAACTCCTCGGCCTGGGTGAGGGCCTTGTTTTGGCTGTCGCGCACGACGGTGACGTCGTCCTTGAATTTCGGGGAGGGCTTCTCCTTGGATTCGGTGCGCTGCAATTTCCAGGTGGCGTTGATGATTTGTTTTTGCAGTTCGCCGAGCTGTTCGCTGGGGGATTGCTGGCCGCCTTGCTGGCCGCCCTGTTGGTCCTGCTGTTGCTGCTGCTGGCGGGCGCCCTGGCGGAAGATTTCCTCGAAGGGCCGGATTTCCGCGAAGTACATGTCGCTTTCGGTGCGGCGGATTTGGCCATCGGGGCCTCGGTCCTCGGCCCAGGCGAAGTAGGTGATGAGCTCGTCGGTGCGGGCGCCGGTTTCCTCGACGCGCAGCAGGTGGGAAAGGGCCTTCTTTTCGTTGGCGGCGGCCTTGTCGCCGAGCTTGAGGTATTTGGGCTCCTCGCCGCCCATGGAGTAGGCGAGGCCGTATTCGCCGAGGCCGAAATCGTCGCGGATTTCGGCCTGCATGGAGACCTCCTCGATGGCGGAAACGCGCTGGTCGCCGCGCGGGAAGAGGAGTTTCAGATCCGGGGGGCGGTTGGGGAGGGCGTCGAGGGCGAATTCCTGGGCGGACTTGTTGGTGCGGCCGGATTCGTCCTTGAGGACGAGGGCGAGTTTGAGGCTTTCCTTGAGGTCGATTTTGACGTGGTAAACGTTGGAGAACTGTTGGTCTTTGGTGAGGTCGAGCTTTTGGCCGTCCCTGGAGATGAGGGAGGCACTTTTGACGGGTTTGTTCAGCTCGAGGCGATAATCGACGAGGGTGCCTTCGACGGCGCTGACGCGGCGGGTGTCCTCGATTTTCTTCTCGGCGAGGCCGGTGAAGTCGGGGAATTTGAGGTGGGCGTCGGCGCGGCGGAGGGTGGGGAATTCGAAGACGGAGACTAGGTATTCGGGGGTTTTCTTGCCCTTGTATTCGATTTGGTAGGAGAACCCCTCGGTGACTTCCGGGAAACTGGCGCCAAAGACGGGGTCTTCGAGGGCGCGGTCCATGGGCACAACGCGAAGAGGGCCGGAGTTGGGAATGATGACGAGGCGGACATCGGGTGGGGCGGGCTCGGGGAATTTGGCCATGACCGCGAGGGCGGTCCCTTTTTCGAGGGCGATGGTCCCGGGGGTGACGGTGACGCCGCCGAGGAGCATGGTGGCGAAGGTTCCGCGGGGGCCGAGGAGAAAGGTGAGGCCGAGGGCGAGGGCGAACACCGCGAAGCTGGCGGCGTGGCCGACCGCCTTGAAGAAGCGCTGTTCGGCGAATTGCTGGCCCCAGGGGGAGCGGCGGTTGGCGTCGAGGGCTTCGAGGATGACGCGCTCCTGGAGGTAGGAGAGGCCTTCGGGGCCGGCTTTTTGCTGCTCTTCGTAGGCGGCGAGCAACAGGGAATTGAGGCGGGCATCGCCGGCCTCGACGTCGCGGGCGATGTCCAGGAGGCTGACTTCGACGCGCTTGACGGAGGCGCGGACCATGAACCAGGCGACGACGCCAATGAAGAGGATGGCGGGGACAAAGAAAGGGGCGTTCCAGCCGAAGGCGCGGGCCCCAACCAAATAGGCGGCGAGGCCGAGAGCGAGCGCGGCCCAAACCCACACCATCCGCTGGTGGACCGCCGCGCGACGCCGATCCGAGGAGATTTGGTGGAGGGCGGCGGCGAGGGAGGTGGAGTTCATGACGAAGCGATCACTTGACGAGCCATATTACTGGCATGCCGGGGGAGGTTTGGCAAGGCCGCAAGCTGGATTCGCGAGGGCAAAAAGGATTTACTTTTCGACGCTTTTCCGCAGGCTGGATTGATCAAGAACAAACCATGAAAACACTGGCGATTTTGGCCGTCCTGGGGTCGGTGGGAGCGGCCATGGGGGAGGCGCTTCCGGAGGTGATGCTTTGGCCCAAAGGGGCTCCGGGGTCGGAGGAGAAGCAGACCGCGCCGTTGGTTGTGATCGCGGGAGGGAGCGGGGAGCGGAGCATTTACCAGGTGCACCGGCCTTCGATCACGCCGTTCCTGCCGACGGCGGGAAAAGGGTCGGGCACGGCGGTGATTGTGATTCCT
Source organism: uncultured Verrucomicrobiota bacterium (assembly GCA_964611245.1). Classification (GTDB taxonomy): domain Bacteria; phylum Verrucomicrobiota; class Verrucomicrobiia; order Limisphaerales; family SXQI01; genus CAZSXX01. The sequence continues at coordinate 5,313 of CAZSXX010000205.1, forward strand.
GGGGGCGGGCACCGTGTGTTAGCGTATGACCACGAGGGGGATTTTGTGGGGAAGGCGCTGGCGGACCGTGGAATCGCGGCGTTCGTGCTGAAGTACCGGTTGGCGCGGGAAACGAACTCGACCTACAAGATCATGGAGCACGCGCTGCCGGACACGCAGCGGGCAATCCGGACGATCCGGGCGCGGGCGGGGGAATGGAAGGTGAACCCGGAGCGGATCGGGGTGATGGGGTTCAGCGCGGGCGGGGAGCTGGCGAATTTATCGAGCCTGTTTTTTGACGATGGGAGCGCGGAGGCGGTGGATCCGGTGGAGAGGGCGTCGTCCAAGCCGAATTTCCAGGCGTTGATCTATCCCGGGCAATCCGGCCAGATTCGGCCGACGACGAACAGCCCGCCCGCGTTCCTGGCGTGCGGGTACAAGGACCGTCCGGACATTTCGAAAGGGCTGGCGGAGGCGTACCTCCGGTTCAAGGCGGTGGAGGTGCCGTGCGAGCTGCACATTTATGCGGGGGCGGGCCATGGGTTTGGCTTCCGGCCGACGCAGAAAACGGCGCACAACGCGTGGCTGGCGCGGTTTGAGGAATGGCTGGCGGACTCGAAGCTGTTGGGGAAAAAGGAATAGACATGCGACGAACATGGGCGGCGTTGGCGGTGTTGGCGGCTGGGGTTGGCGCGTGGGCGGCGCCGACGTTCAACAAGGAGATCGCGCCGATCCTGCACCGGAACTGCGCGCATTGCCACCGGCCCGGGGAGGCGGCGCCGTTTTCATTGTTGGTTTACGAGGACGCGTTCGCGAAACGGAAAACGATCGCGAAGGCGGTCCATGGCCGGTCGATGCCGCCGTGGAAGGTGGAGCCGGCGGCGTATGCGTACCGGGATGAGCGGCGGATGAGCGAAGCCGAGATAGCGCTGATTGGGGCGTGGGTCGAGGCGGGGGCGCCTGAAGGGGCGACCGGGGAGAAGCCAACGCCGCCGACGTTCGCGTCGGGATGGCGGCTGGGGGAGCCGGATTTGGTGGTGGAGATGCCGAGGGCGTTCCACGTGCCGGCGGATGGGCCGGACATTTACCGGAATATCGCCGTGCCGCTCGGGATCGCGGAGGACAAATGGGTGAGGGCGATCGACATGCGGCCGTCGGCCCGGGCCGCCGTGCACCATGTGCTTTATTTCGCGGATCCGAAAGGGAAGGCGCATGAGAAACAGCAGGGAGACCAACCCGGGTTCAACGGGATGCGGCCGGGCGGGTCAACGGTGGCGCTGGGAGGGTGGGCGGTGGGAAGCCAGCCGAGTTTCTTTCCGGAGAACCTCGCGTTGAAGGTCCCGAAGAATTCGGACTTGATCGTGCAGTACCATTTCCATCCCACGGGGAAACCGGAGGCGGAGAAGTCGATGATTGGGCTGTATTTCGCGAAGGAGGAGCCGAAGCGGTTGATGACGCGAATCCAGATGCCGCCGCATTACGCGCTGTTCTCCGGGTTGGACATTCCGGCGGGCGAAAAGGATTACGTGATCAAGGACAGCTACACGCTGCCGGTGGCGATTGAGGCGGTGGGGGTGAGTTCGCACGCGCATTACATCGCGAAGCAGATGAAAATGACGGCCACCCTGCCGGACAGGGAAACGAAATTGCTGTTCCACATCAAGGATTGGGATTTCGCGTGGCAGGACCGGTATTATTTCGAGAAATTTCCGCGGTTTCCGGCGGGGACGCGGATTGATGTCGAGATCCATTGGGACAATTCGGCGGAGAATCCGCGGAATCCGTCGTCACCGCCGGTGCGGGTGCAGTGGGGGGAACAGACGCGGGACGAGATGGGGAGCATCAGTTTGATCGCGGTGGCGCAGCGGGAGGGCGACCTGGCGGCGCTGCGCAAGGACATTTCGGACCGGGAAAAGGCGCTGGTGAAGGCGAAGATGCAGTCCGACCCGTTCCTGGCCATCAAGGTGATGCAGATGCTGGCGGATTAGCGGGGGCCTTGAGGGGTCAGACGGCGACGGGCTCCCGGCCGGCGAGGATCTTGCGGGTGGGGATGTAATTGGCGACAAATTCGCGGCGGAACTCGGCGAATGTCCCGGCGGCGAGGTGGCGGCGGATGTCGGCCATGACCTGGAGGTACATGTGGCTGTTGTGGACGCTGAGCATGCGGAGGCCGAGGATTTCGTTGACGTTGAGGAGGTGGCGAAGGTAGGCGCGGGTGAAGTTCTTGCAGGCGTAGCAGTGGCAATTCTCCTCGATGGGCCGGAAGTCGGCCTTGTTGAAGCCGCCTTTGATGCTGATGGTGCCCTTGTAGGTGAAGGCGGTGCCGTTGCGGGCGACGCGGGTGGGGAGGACGCAGTCGAACATGTCGACGCCACGGGCGACCAGCTCGACCAATTGGGCGGGGGTGCCGAGGCCCATGGCGTAGCGGGCTTTGTGCTCGGGCAGGAAGGGCTCGGTGATTTCGATGGCCTTCATCATTTCGTGCTCGGGCTCGCCGACGCTGATGGCGTAGCCGTCAAAATCCATGTCCACGAGGGCACGGGCGCATTTTTCGCGGAGGACGGGATCGGAGCCGCCCTGGACGATGCCGAAGACCTGCTGGCCGGGGGCGCGGGGTTGAGCGCGGCATTCCTCGGCCCAGCGGAGGGTGCGGGTGACGGCGTCGCGGGCGACCTTGGGGGCGCAGTTGTGGGCGGGGCATTCGTCGAAGACCATGGCGATGTCGGAGCCGAGAAGGCGCTGGATTTCCATGGCCTCCTTGGGCCCGAGGAAGAGGAGCGAGCCGTCGAGATGGGAGCGGAATTCGACGCCGTGGGCCTTGATTTTGCGGATTTTGGCGAGGCTGAAGACCTGGAAGCCGCCGCTGTCGGTGAG
>CAZSXX010000206.1:0-8162 GCA_964611245.1 uncultured Verrucomicrobiota bacterium
CGTCCGAATTCCAGACTTCCGGGTCGCGGTATTCCATGCCCGGGAAGCGCTGGCGGATTTTCTGGCGGCCCACGTTTTCGCGCCCGAGTTCGTCGTTCTTTGGCGTGGTCTTGATCGGGTCCGGGTCGACCCGTTGATAAGGATCGCGCAAGTCGGCCAAGGTGTAATGCACGAGCGGATCGTTGGCCTGCAGTTTGGTGTGAAGGTAAAACCGCCGGGTGGGGGTGAAAGGGGCCTGGTGCTGCGTTTCGCGGCGCAGGCTGGGCAGGTCGGTTTCCATGGAGAGGAATTGCTGGAAAACGACGACCTCATTGGTCCGCGGGAACATGGGGGAATAGGTCTTCCAATCGTTCTCGGCGAGCGGAATCAGGCCCATGGAAATTTGCAACTGCTTGAGCATGCCGACGGTCAGCCCGCCCCGGCTGGGGTCCGCTGTTTTGTCGACAAGGGTTTCATCCCACAATGAGCCGGGATCAAATCCTCCTGAAAACGCCTCGTTGGCCGCGTTCGTGTTGCCGCGGAGCATTTGCGTGAGGTCCACCCGGGTGACGACTTTGTCGAGGGTCACGAAATCGATCACGCGGTTGTTGCGGCGATCGACGGCGTAGTAACGCACACGGTTGGTGATGTTGAGGCGGAAGGCGGGACCGGAATCAAGCGGCTGCCAGCGGGCGGGTTTGAGGAAAAACGTCCCCAAAATCGGGCCGGTGTCGATGGGCGTGAACTCTTGGTCCGCCAAGATGACGTTGCGCTGGTAAATTGGGACGCGGAATGGCGAGTTGGTCCCGTTCAATCCATTGGCATTTGTGCTCACGATCAAATCTGGCTCGGTTCCTCGGCCCATCCAATTGGTCACGAGCATGCCGCCGTAATTGGTGATGGAGAACGGGATGAGGGCCGGGCCGAAATTGGTCCCCTGTGTGTTGGTGCGGTTTCTGAATCGGTCAATGCCTATCTCCGCCTGAACCTCGGCGCCGATTTCGATGGGGATGCCCAAATCCCTGGCGTAGGAGTTCCATGCTTCAAGGCCAAAGCTGTTGCTGATTCCGAGCATGTAAATTTGCCCGGTGACAGGCGCGAGGGCCGCGAGGTTGTTGGTGGGAACGACCGTGCCGGGAGCCGGCTTGAGAATGGCCAGCTTCCGCGTGACCTGAATAAAGGTCTCGATGGAGAACTCGTTGAAGGTGGGCCACCCCTTTTTCACGCCGATGACCCACGGTTGGCCCCAAATATGGACGCCATTGGTCACGACCCCCACGCCGCGATTGTAAAACTGGTCAAGAGTCAGCCACGTGCGGTTGGTCTGGAGGCGGGCGAAATCGCCGTTGTCCTCCCAGTTCCAGCCCGTGATGGCGATGTTGGTGGGGGTGACCGTGTAAATGGGCCGGAAAACGGACGGCGCGTAGGGCTCGACCATGGGATCGGAGGCGCTGCGCGGGCCGCGATTGGTCATGGTGTCGTAGATGTTGGCGGCCAGTTGCAGGATGCGGTGGACCGACGCGGTGTACTCGGCATTGGTCATCGTCAGGTGGTCCAACGTGGCCATGCGATTGAAATTCGTGTGGAAAATCTGGATGTTGTTGACCGCGATGTCGGGGCGAACCGGGGTGTTCGCAATGGGCCGCTGGACGCCGGGCAGGATGTTCATGCGCGGGTCGACAAAGTAACTCCCGCCGATCGTGTAATTGGTCCGCCATCGGACGTAGTCATCGAGGAAAACATTGGTGACCAAGCTCGCCCGCAACATGGCGTTGGCGGTGATCAAAAAGAAGTTGGTGAGCGTGTTGGTGCTGGAGGTCAGTGGGCCGTTGGTCAGGGAGGCGAGATGGGGCGCGCGCGGGAGGTAAGTGGGGCCATCGGGAGTCACCCAGGAGCGGAGGTTGGTGGACAAAGTGCCGGGCTCGTTGGTGAAATTGAGGTGGATTTTTCCATTCAGCGCGGGGGAGGAGTCGGCGCCCATCTGGGCGATCCACCGGTAGTAGGCGTATTTATTGTAGGTGGAGGAACTGTTGGTCATGACGGCGTTCGTGAAGGCCCCGGCGAAGGCGTTCAGGTCGGCCGTCGAGGTCGGCGTCTTCAAATTGAACAGGCGCTGGACCTCGGGGAATTCGGCGGTCGAACTATGCCGCTCGGAGCCGTGCCAATAACGTCGGTCGTCGTCGTTGTCGGTCAGTTGCTTGGACCGCAGGAGGGCGTGGTTTTGGATGTTGGTGTAGGCCTGGTCATATTGCAGGTAAGGCCCGTCGCCCGCCATGTCGACAAAATCCGTGGCCCACCGGGTGCCTTCCGGGTCGGGGTTGGGCAGGAAAGGCGGCGGGAAATTGGTGAGGCTTTGGTAGGGCGTGGAGAGGTTGGTGCGCGAATTGTTCAGGCGATATTGGAGCAAGCCCGCCGCGCTTTTGAACGCCAAACCGCCGGCCCGGTTGGTGCCGTAATCGTAAAAGACCGTGTTCTTGGGCCGCCAAGTGTCCGGCGCGAAGTCGACGAGGAAACCGCCGAGGTTCATTTCCCAGGACCCGACGCCTTGGTTGCGGGCGTAGCGATTTTGGGTTGGGCCGTTGACATGCGTCAACTCCATGGTCGATCCGTCGTAGGCCGACTGGTTATGGATGAAATTCAGGTCGAGGCTTTTGCCGAGCGGCAAGACCAGATAAGCATAACGGCCGATGAACCGGTTGGTTTCGGAGTGCGGCAGGTCGGGCCGCTCAAGCACACCGATCCAATCGGGGTCGCCGGAAAATTTGCCGAAGACGCCAGTCCCAGTGGTGGAGACGGTTCCGTTCGCGTTGTAAAGCTCGCCCTGTGGGCCGGAGATCACCACGTCCCCATTGGTCTCGTATTGGCTGTTGCGGTTGAGGTCGAGGTAATAACGGAACGAAAGGCGGTTGGACTCGGAAACATACACCGGGGCCCGCGCGTCGTATTGGAGATTGGCGATGTTTTGGTAATAATCATCGCTGTCCAGCGCGAGGAGATTGCCGTTCCGGTCCCAATAACTGACGTTGAAAGCATTGGTGTCGCCAGGGGTGAATCCGGCGGGATTCAGGTAGTTCTTCGAGGCGATCAGGTCGTAATGGAAGCGGGCCCGCTGGATGGCTCCGTTGGCGTGGGCGATGTGCTCAAGGTTGGTGTTGCCAAGGCTGGCGAGGTAATTCTCCGCGCTGCCGGACATGCGGCCAATGATCTCGGCCTGCGAGCGGGCGAGGGCCTGGTCGGCCATGGCGCGGGCGTTGGCCTGTTCCTCGTAAATCTTGACGCTGTTGCGTTCGCGGCGGCTCATGGAGAGGAACACGACCGCCATAAAGGTGACAATGGCCAGCATCATCAGGGTGATGACGAGGGCCATGCCTTTTTCAGAGTGACGCTTCATTGGGCTACTGTCCGGAGGGGGATACGTTTGCGAAAGATTTGCACCTTGGCCAACCGCCGGTCCAAATACCGCTTGGCCATGGCCGGCTGCTCATCCTTCAGGAATTGGTTGTACTGGCGCATGGTGTCGGGCTCGAGAATGCCAAGCTCCAGCTCCAGGTAAGCCGGGAGGGCGTTGCTGCGAAAGGCGGCGATCGTCTCAGTTTGGTTGCCGGAAAATGTCTGGCGCAACGTGACATTGGCCAAGGGAAGCAGGGTGCCCTCAATATTGCTGGCCGGATAAGGGATGGCCGTCCCGTTGACCGCGGCCCGGACCATGCGGTAATTGGAATCCAAATTGGTCGTGCCGTAGGACATCAAATTCCCGGCGGTGTCGTAGGGCAGGACCTTGAAATGAACGATGCCCGAGGCAACCTGGCTGAAATTGGTGACGCTGGGCCATTGCGCCTGGGGGGCCGTCTCGCCCGGAAGCAGTCCCAGGAACTGGGCGAAGAGGTTGGTGGTGGGAAAATTGTATTCGCGGTCGGCCTCCTGGGTTTCAAAGCGATAGAGGGTCCCCATGCCGTTGGCGCCCGGCCCCAACCGCTCGACGGTGTTGGTCAAGGTCGGCTGGAGGACGGCGTAGCCCATGCCCCGCCAGGCCCGGTCAGATTTGGCCAGCCAGAAAACGTGGTCGAAGGCGTTGGTGCGCGGAGCGGACACCGGAGCCGGCCCCAAGCTGGCCGGCAAAACATCCTCCTGGACGCTCCTGCTGTCCGGGGCCACACGCACCCAAAAATTGGTGACGGATGGCTGCATGCCGACGCGGGCGGATTCCAACTCGCGGGAAACCAACTCAAGGACCGAACGGCCGCGCTCAGTGCTGTCGATCTGCGCTTCGTTCGAACGCAACGCCTTTTGCACCTGGTTGAACATCGCGTAGAGCGCCAGGACAATCAGCGACATCAACGAGACCGCGACCAGAAGCTCGGTGATCGTGAATCCGCGCGCGCCGCGTTTCCGGTTCGCGGGGGAATTATGGCTGGGCACGCGGCACATAGGCGTAAACGTTCGGCATCACAAAATAGTAATTCGTGTCCACTGTGGACGCGACCAATTGGCCGTTCATGAGGGCGCGCATGGAGCGGCGGTTTCTCCCCACGCCCCAGTTCGTTGGGCCCTGCTCGAACACCGGCCAGCGGAGGGTGACCCGGAGGTCATGGAGGTTGGTGGCGACGTTGCGGTCAAAGTTGGGGTCGACGGAGGCGGCTCCGGGAGGGGTGCGAAGGACTGGGACCACCTCGGTCTGAAGCTCGTAGCGAAAGGAGAATTCGTTGGTGGGGTTGCCCTTTTCGATGGCCGGGCCGTTCAACGCGCGGACGCGCGCGGTGACGACGTTGGTGACCACTTCGTTGCCCACCAAGGCGCGCTTCGGCGTTGAAAGCAGGCCGATGATTTGTTCGCCGGAGCGAATCTCAGTCTGCGCGTTGAACGAGTTGGTCCAGCGCATCGAAACCCTCGCGTTCGTGATGGTGATCGCCTCGACGTAATTGGTCAGGTCGTCGATGCCCCGCGAACCGCTGCGGAGCGCCTCCATCCAAAAAACCGCGTCGTTGTTGATCAGGGTGTCCTCGCGGTTGTCCCGCTGGACGGTCATCCCGGTCGGGAGAACGCCCATGATCGCCACCAGCGCGAAAGCGACGATCGCCAACGAGAACGCGATCTCGATCATGGTGAAGCCGCCGGATTTCTTGCCTTTGAATGTCATGATTTCGGCTCCTCCAATCTCGCCCGTCCGGTGATCCAATCAATGCGGATGTATGGATTGTTGGTCAAATTCCCGCGCGGCGTTTCAATGGTCTCGGGCTCGTCCAACAGGGCCTTGCCCTTGTCGTCCTTGGGGTAAATGATGCTGCCGCGCGTCAAGGTCAGGACTTCATCTTTCCGGCGGGGCTTGTCGGCCAAAGGCCCGAGCAGTTCGCCCCGGTAACTGAAGGCGATGCAGGGCATTTCCACGCGCTCGCTTTTGGAGGTGGGAAACGGGACCAAAATGCGCGGGAGGGGCAGGTTGGTGCTGCCGGCGGCGGAGGCCAAATCCTGCCAATCTTTGGCCGGCAACAGGGTGAACTCCTGCGGTGAAACAAAGACGCCATCGGGCAGGTGTTTCCATTCACTCAAATAACGCGCCTTGCCCTGCCCAGGTTGGTCGCCCGGGGCTCGCAGCGTGACGAAGTTGTAGCTGGTCAATTGCCCGCCCAAACGGTTGGTGAACTGAACCTTGTCCTCGGGCCGGGTGACGAGCGGAAAGATATCCTTGAGCGGCGGCACAAACACCATATAGACCGTGGTGCGCTGGTTTTGGGCGTGGTTGCGCGCCATGGTGATGTCGTCGAGCAACTGGCGGTTTCCAGCGGCGACGACGTTGGTGGCGTTGAACCCGCGCAAGGCCCCGATGCCCAGCGTCGCGAGCAGGCCGATGATCCCAATGACCACCAGCAACTCCAGCAAAGTGAACGCGCGCGCGCGCCGAGCCCTCTTCATAAACTATTTCCAGCTGACGATGTTGTCCTTGTTGACATCCACGTTCCCGGGGACGGTTTCGTCCGCGGCGGCGTCGGGCCCCAACGACCAAATCATCACCCCGCTCCTCGCTTCGTATGAATCGTCGATGGCCGGGTTGGCTTTGAACACCCCGCCGATCGGCTTGCCGGTCGTTTTGTCGGTCGACACCGCCTTCTTCCGGTAAAAGGCGTCGCGCGTTTGGTTGTCATAGTTCATGTCAAACGACATGATGTATGGGTTGCCCCATGGGTCGCGCAGCACGCCGTCGGACCCGAGGCCCGCGGCGGTTTTATTGTCCACGGACTTCGGGGAGTAAAAGGTTTGGTGCTGCTGGTTTTCGGGATTCCCCTTCTCCTTGGTGACCCAGTCCTTGACGTCCATGAGGATGGCCATGACCTCCGAGTTGTTGGTGCGGTACTCGGCTTTGGAGTTGAGCACGACGGTGGATTTGCCCGCCTTGCTGCGGATGACGTCGCCGCCATCCGGAGCTGCGGCCGAGGTCCCATAGGTGATGTCGGGATTCAACAGGCCGTTGGCGCCCTCGATGCCCTCGGTGCGGGCGCGCTTGGTGGTGGGGTAGCGGCTGTAGGTGGCGTTGTACTGGTTCACGGCCGTGACGAGGCCGTTGATTTCCAGTTGGGCCTTTTTGACGTTGGCCGTCCGCTTCGCCCCCGCCAGCGCCGGCAACAGCATCCCTGCCAGGATGGCAATGATCGCAATCACCACGAGCAGTTCGATCAAGGTGAACCCCGCTGTCCTCTTCAATCCATGTTTCATAAAAAAATGCTTGGTTTGATTAAATCCATGCCGCGCTGTTGTCCGGTCCCTGATTCGCGCGGCTGGCGGACTCGGTGACCACTCGCACTGCGCCCGGGCGGTCCGCCTGCGCGCTGCCCACTTTGATCGTGGGCCGCCAGGACGCCGCCGACCATCGGATCGGGACGGTTTGTTTCAAAGGCCATCGCGTTCTCATGCTCATTCCTTCCAGTTGCCAATGATGACGGTGCGATCCTTGTTCAAATACTCCGCCCACAAATCGAATCCATCCTGGTTATGCCTATTTGTCGATGAGGCATCATAGAGCCAGGGGTTCAGCTTCCGGTTTCCTTTTCCCGCGATCTCCCGCTCCTTGGGGCCTTTCAATGGGTTGACGAGAATTTCGGCGTCCGCGAACCCTTCGAGTTCCTTGTATTGGTCCTGCTTGAAGGAGATTCCCGCATAGGGGATGTCGCGCTTGCTCCTGGCGGAATTGTCGACGCCACGGACGCCAAAAGCCGCTTTTAAATCCTTCGCCTTGATGATCTCCGACGCATTTTGGGTCTCAAATTCGCCGCCGTCAGCCGTGTTGCGGAAGGTCGCGCCGGACAGTTCATAGAAAAGTGAATTCATGCCCAGTCGATTGGGGGAATTCGTGTCCTGATTGTCAGGCGGATAATTCCCCAATTCAGCTTTGTAACTTTCGATGGCGGTCACCAACCTCTGGTGCTCCGCCTGCATCCGGGACGCCCGGGATTTGGTCGTCGCCAAGCCGGAAAGGCCAATCACCAACCCGGCCATCAAGCCGATGATCGCAATCACCGTCAGCAATTCGATCAATGTGAACGCGGCCTGCGCTCGCATGGTCGTCATTTTGTTGAATCTGGGGATCATAAACGGGTCAACGGCCATTCATCCGCAATTCCTGTTCCATCCGCTCGCTTAACCACTGCTTTATCATGCTTTGATAATTCAAATAACGGGACCGGGCGAGGCGCTTGATCCGCGCCAGCATCCTGGGATCCAAACGCAACGTTATCGATACCGAATCCGATTCTTGGCTGGATGTCGCGACGGCATTCTCCATCAAACGCAGGTCGACCCGATTCTCAAGCCAGAACGACGCCTCCGCCTCTTCGTTGTCGAAGAGGGGCACGTCCTCCCATGTTGTGATCGCATTCATTGCGCCAATTCCGCAAATTCCGTGTCATGCACCAAGCATCTGATCAACCTTCCGTTGATAAAAAAACTGCTCTTCGGGCGAGAAGGGACGGGCGCAAATCACTCGGATCAGCTTCCCGTTTGTGCGATAAACGCTGAAAATCCCCATTCCAGCCGCGCTGCGGCCCATATTGAAATACCGGCTCTGGACCGCAAACCGGCCCGAATCAGGCAGCAACTTCACCGCAAAAGGGTCTTCAAACGACTCTTCCACATCCCGAGGACTCAAAGAACCATCCATTTCAAAAGGCGAATTATTCCAGTCAAACTCCATG
>CAZSXX010000207.1:0-8141 GCA_964611245.1 uncultured Verrucomicrobiota bacterium
CCTCGGAGTCGCCTCCTTTGGGCATATCAACGGCACGCATTACCAGAATCATCATGAGTTCGACCCATATCTGGCCAGGATCACCGCGGGAGAACTGCCAATTTTCCGTGCGTTGACCCCGAGCGCGGACGAGAGATTGATCCGCGAGTTTGTTTTGCAGTTGAAGCTGGGCGCGGTCAGCGCGGCCTATTTCAATGGGAAATTCTCCACGGATGTCCTGCGCCGCTTCGCGAAGCCGCTCCAGACATTAAGGGACTGGGGCTATTTGACCACTGAGGGCGACGCGGTGAAATTGAACCGGGAGGGTCTGCTCCAGGTGGACCGCCTCCTGCACGAATTCTTCCTCCTGGAACACCAGAACGCCCGTTACGCATGATCGAATCCAAACTCTCTTCGGCCGACAAAATGGTGTTGCCGATCGCGTATCCTCTGGACGACTTTTACGCGCAGGCGCTCCGCGCCTTGCCGGAGATCGTGGCCGTCGATGGCGACGATGTCCCGGAGCCCTACCGCAGCCTCTTGGTGCATGATTCGGACATGACGCCGACCCTCGAGAAGTTTCACGCCGACATGATTCACCTGAAGGTCCTGCGGTCCCAGGAACGGGACGGCGCCTATTACCGGGAAGTGGTCCTGCTGCTCGACCGCTCGGACGCCGCGGTTGAGTTCGGCGCCATCAAAATCAGCTTGAACCTTTTTCCAGCGGCCGCCCAGCGTGCCATCCTGAACGAAACGATGCCGCTGGGCCATCTCTTGGCCGAGTTCCACATCAAGCACACCAGCCGCCCCAAGGCGTTCTTGAAAATCCAGGCCGACGATTTCATCTGTGACGCCCTCGGTTTGCGCAAGCCGGTCGTCTTGTACGGCCGCCGGAACACTCTGTTCGACTCCCAGCAACGGTCGCTCGCCGAGATCGTCGAAATCCTGCCAAAGCTTCCCGTCAAAAACTCATGAGAACCAGCTCTGGCCAATACGACGCGGTGATCATCGGTGGCGGTCCAGCCGGGGCGGCCGCGGGTGCCATCCTTGCCGAGCGGGGACATCGGGTTGTCATTCTTGAGCGTGAGAAATTTCCACGCTACCACATCGGCGAGTCCCTCTTGCCGTTCACCCATGATCCCTTGAAACGCCTGGGTTTGATCGACAAAATGCGCGCCTCGGCCTTCGTGAAAAAATACAGCGTGCAATTCGTCTCCCCCTCGGGCCGCGCTTCTCAGCCGTTTTATTTTTTCAATCGATACGACCAGGAAATCGCGCAGACTTGGCAGGTGCTGCGGTCCGAGTTCGATTTGATGCTGTTGAACAACGCCCGTGAAAAAGGGGCGGACGTCCGGGAGCAAACCTGCGTCAAGGAACTGCTCAAAGAGGGCGGCCGGATTGTCGGCGTCCGCGCGGCGGATGTCGAAGGGCGCCAATCCGAATTCTTCGCCCCCGTCACAATCGACTGCAGCGGTCGGGAGGCGTTTGCCGCCCTCCGAAAGGGCTGGCGCAAGGGCGATCCGATGCTGAACAAAGTGGCGGTCTGGACCTATTATCGCGGAGCCAAGCGGGATCCCGGAATTGATGAGGGCGGCACCACCGTGGCCTTTGTGCCCGAGAAAGGCTGGTTTTGGTACATCCCCCTCCACAACGACGCGGTCAGCGTTGGCGTCGTCGCCGAGGGAAAATACTTGTCGCGGGAGGGAATCAAGGACCCCGCGCAAATCTTCAACCGCGAGATCGGACAAAATCTTTGGATCAAGGAGCACCTCTCCACCGGCGTTCAGTTTGGCCCGCATTACATCACCGGCGAATATTCCTTCCATGCCAAGCATTGCGCCGCCGAAGGGCTCCTCCTGGCCGGCGACGCCTTTTGCTTTTTGGACCCCGTCTTTTCGTCCGGACTGATGTTGGCATTGAAGAGCGGCATCATGGCCGCCGACGCGGTCCACGAGGCTGCCATTGCGAACGATTTTTCTCCGGCCCGATTCGAGGGCTACGGAGCGACCCTGCGGCAGGGCATCGAGAATATGCGGAAACTGGTGTACGCATTTTACGAGCCGAATTTCAGCTTCCGCCAGTTGACCGATAAATACCCGGACTTGGCGGGCGACCTCACCGACTGTTTGTCCGGCGACGTGAACAAAGACTTCACCAAGCTCTTCGCGGCGATTTCCGAGTTCGCGCCCGTGCCTGAGCCGCTTCCCTACGGAGTGCCTGAACCCGCATCTGTCCCCTCGGGCGAACCGATTGCCGCGTGAAGATCGTCCAGCTCACTCCCGGCGCCGGCGGCATGTACTGCGGAAATTGCTTCCGCGACAACGCCCTCGTCACCGAATGGCGACGGATGGGCCACGACGCCGTCATGGCCTCGCTTTACTTGCCCATGACCTTGGATGAGGCGGATCAAAGCGCGGGCGCCCCCGTGTTTTTTGGCGGCATCAACGTTTACCTGGAGCAGGTGTTTCCACTCTTTGGAAAGGCGCCAGACTGGCTCCGGAGTTGGCTCGCCTCGCCCGCTCTTTTGAAATGGGCCGGGGGCCGCGCGGCCAAGACCCGCGCCGACCAACTGGGCGACCTGACGCTATCGATGATCCATGGCGAGCTCGGCAACCAGGCCCGGGAGCTCGATGACCTCGTCGCGTGGATTAAGAACGAGCAGAAACCCGACGTCGTTTGCCTCTCCAACGCCTTGCTCATCGGCATGGTCCGCCGCATCCGCAACGATGCTGGCGTTCCCGTCGTGGTCGAACTGCAGGGTGAGGATTCATTTCTCGATTCCCTGCCCGAAAGCCATCGCGCCCGCTGCTGGAGCGCGTTGAAAGAGCGCGCGGCCGAAGTGGACCTGTTCATCGCACCCACCCATTATTTCGCCGGCGTCATGACCAACCGCCTTGGACTTCGTCCCGAGCGCGTCAAAGTCGTCTACAATGGCATCCGCCTCGACGGCTACGAGCCCGCGCCTGCCGACCTGGACCCGCCCGTCCTTGGCTACTTTGCGCGCATGTGCAAAGAAAAAGGCCTCGACACCCTGGTGGCCGCGTACATTCGTATCCGCAACGAAAAGCTCGTGCCCAACTTGCGCCTCAAAATCGGCGGCGCCATGGGCCCATCCGACGAACCTTTTGTCGCCAATCTGAAGGAGACCCTGCGCAACGAAGGATTCCTTGGGGAGGTCGAGTTCCATCCCAACTTGGACAAACCAGCCAAGCAGGCCTTCATGAAATCGCTTACGGTTTTTTCCGTCCCCGCCCTCTACGGCGAAGCCTTCGGCCTCTACCTCCTCGAAGCCTGGGCTGCGGGCGTCCCGGTGGTGCAGCCGCGGCACGCCTCCTTTCCGGAGTTGGTGGAGTTTTCGAAAGCGGGCGTGATTTGTGAGCCGGGCGACGCGAATTCTCTGGCTCAGTCCATTGCCGGTGTCCTGAATGAAAGGGAGAATCGGCTCTCCCTGCGAAACGCTGCGTTGGCGGCGAGCAAGACAGTCTTCAATGCTGCTGTCATGGCTACGCAGATTCTGGCAAACCTGCCGACTCGATTGGCTCGGTGAGCGGCTGCCTCTTCGAATTTCCGCGGACCGTCCGCCCCTTACATCCGCTCCGTCGTTTCAATTCCCAGCACGGTCAATCCTTGGTGGAGCACCCTCGCCGCGAGCTTGCACAAGGCCAGTCGGTCCGTTCGGGCGGATCCTTCCGCCTTCAGAACCGGGCATTGTTCGTAAAATCGAGCCAGGTGCCCCGCTAGGTCATACAGGTAATTGCAAAGGTAATTCGGGCGGTACTCCTCGGCGGCGGCTTCAAGAACAATGCCGAAATTGAAAAGGTGCTTTGCCAGCGCGGACTCCTCGGCCGCTGTGAGCGCGAACGTGGGATCTCCGCCCGAACCCTCCGCTTCGGCTTTCCGCGCGATGCTGCGGACGCGGGCGTAGGCATATTGCAGGTAGGGCGCCGTGTTGCCGGTGAAGGCCAGCATCTTTTCCCAGTTGAAAACATAGTCGCTTTGCCGGTTCGGAAGCAGGTCCGCGTATTTGATCGCGCCGATCCCCACCACCCGCGCGATCTCGCGCCGCTCCTCCTCCGGGAGGTCCGGGTTCTTTTCCGAGACAATGGCCAGCGCCCGCTCCTCCGCCTCATCCAGCAGGCTCGACAATCCCACCGTTTCGCCGCTCCTCGTTTTGAACGGCTTGTTGTCCGGCCCTAGAATCGCGCCGAACCAGACGTGCGAGAGCTTCGCCGCCGCTGGCTTCCATCGGTTGAAAGCCGCAAAAAGCTGCCGAAAATGAAGCTGCTGCCGCCCATCCGTCACGTAGATGATTTCGTCTGGCCCCCAGGTTTCAATCCGATAGGCCAGCGTCGCCAAGTCGGTCGTCGCGTAATTGGCCGCGCCGTCGCTTTTCTGCACGAGCATCGGCGTTTCCTTCAAGTCGGGTTGGTCAAAGAAAACCACCACCGCCCCCTCGCTTTCCCGCGCCACCCCTTTGGCCCTCAGGTCTTCGACCACGGCTTTCAACTGGGGATTGTAAAAGCTTTCCCCCAGCACGTGGTCAAATTGCACCCGCAGCCGCGCGTAAACTTTCTCGAACTCCTGCATCGAGAGACGAATCATCTCCCTCCAATAACCTAGGTTTTCCTCATCGCCATTCTGCAGCTTGACCAACTCCTGCCGCGCTTCCGCCTTGACCTCGTCGCTCGCCTCAAACTCCGCGTGCACCTTCTTGTAAAGCCGCCCCATTTCCTCCAGCGGCGCCCGGGCCAGGCCCTCACGGTCCAGATATTTTTTCCAACCAATCAACAATTGCCCGAACTGCGTCCCCCAATCTCCAATGTGGTTGTCGGTGACAACTTTGTGGCCGAGCAGCCGCAAGGTCCGCGTGATCGTGTCGCCAATGCCCGTCGATCGAATGTGCCCGACATGCATCGGCTTCGCCACGTTCGGCGCGCTGAAGTCCACCACAAACGTCTTTGGATTCTCCGTCGGCCGGAAGAACAAATGCTCACCTCGATGCGCCTCCGCCAAAGCCTTCGAAACCGCCTCAACCGCCAGACGGAAGTTCAAGAAACCCGCCCCCGCAATCGCCACGCTTTCGCACAAGTCTGCCGCCTCAAGCCGTTTCAGCACTTCTTCCGCCAATTGCCGGGGATTCTGTTTTCGCTCCTTGGCCAGCGCCATCAACGAATTGCATTGGTAATCCCCGAATTTGGGGTCTGGGCAGGGCCGGACTTGGATTGCCGCAAGATTCGCGTCCGGCAACGTCGCCGCGACTGCGGCCCGCAGTCGATTCTCGATCAGTTTATGAAGCACGGCGCCAGAAATGGGGTTGGCCCGATTAAAACGGCCCTTGGGGGTTCTTGATGATCCGCATCATCGCCGCCGCGTCAGGCGCGGTTTCCAGCGCTTGCCGGAATTCTTTGTTGTGAAGGAGTTTTGCGATGTTGGCGAGGGTGTGAAGGTGCTTCTGGAATTGCCCCTGGGGCACCAGGAACAGCATCACCAATTTCACCGGCTGATTGTCGAGGGCGTCGAACTGCACGCCTTGGCGCGACCGTCCAAAGGACCCGATGACATCATAAATCAAGTCCGTGGAAGCATGCGGAATTCCTATGCCGAAGCCGATTCCCGTGCTCATTGAGTGTTCGCGCTTCTTGACCACCGCCGCGATCTGCTCCCGGTCCTCCGTCTTGATTTTTCCACGCGCCACCAGCAGCCCGATGAGTTCGTCAATCGCTTCCCAGCGATTGGCCGCCCTCAAATCGGTCACGATCTGATCTTCTTGAAGAATGTCCCCGAGGTTCATGCGCCGTTTTCGAGATTTGGCCTGAAGCCGTCCGGCATTTCAACCTTAAAAGGGCTTTAAGCTTCCCTCGCGCCGACTTGGCCGCCCTTTGTTCGTCCCTTGATCACCGCCAACGCTTGGACGATACTTCGCCCAGTGAACAATCTTGCGCGCCTTTGCCTCATTGCCTGCCTCGCGTTTGGGACCTGCTTTGGAGCGATCGGCGCCGAAGGGTTCGCTTCCGCCGACCAGTGGCCCATGTTCCGCGGCAATCCCGGCCTCACCGGAGTTGCTCCCGGCAAGTTGCCGGACGCCCTTTCCTTGGCCTGGCAATTCAAGACGGGCGGACCAGTGAAGTCCTCCGCCGCCATCGTCGGCGGCAAAGTCTTCATCGGCTCGGACGACGGCTTCGTGTTCGCCTTGGACCTCGAATCCGGCCAAAAGTTGTGGACCTTCAAGACTGGCGGCCCGGTCGAGTCGTCGCCGTTGGTCCTCAACGGAACCGTGTTTATAGGTTCCAGCGACAACTTTCTCTATGCGTTGAACGCCGCCGACGGCAAACAGCTCTGGAAGCTGGAAACGGGCGACAAAATTCTCGGTTCGCCCAATTGGGTGAAATCCCCGGACGGCAAAAGCGACTGGATTCTCGCAGGCAGCTATGATTTCAAGCTGTACTCCGTCGCCGCCACTTCCGGCGCCACCAACTGGACATTCGAAACCGGCAATTACATCAATGGATCTCCAGCCGTGGCCGACGGCAAAACGGTCTTCGGCGGATGCGACGCCTTGCTTCATGTGGTCAACTTGGCTGACGGGCAAAAAATCAAGGAAGTTGAAGCGGGTGCGTACATCGCCGGCTCGGGCGCGTTTGAAAACGGCAAGTTTTATATCGGCCACTATGAGAACGAGTTTCTTTGCGTGGACCTGGACGCCGCGAAAATCACTTGGAAGTTCAAGGACCGCAATTTCCCCTATTTTTCCTCTCCGGCCCTCACCAAGGATCGTGTCGTGTTCGGCGGACGCGACAAAAAGCTCCACTGCCTGAAGCGCGACACCGGGGACGAAATCTGGAGCTTCGCCGCCCGCGGCAAAGTCGACAGTTCCCCCGCTGTTTGCGATGGAAAGGTCGTCGTCGGCTCGGACGATGGCCGTCTTTACATGGTGAGCCTCTCGGATGGCAAGGAGCTCTGGAGCTATGAAATAGGGCAGGGGATTGTCAGCTCTCCAGCCGTGGCGGGAGGCCGCGTGGTGATTGGAGGGGACGACGGGAATGTCTATTGTTTCGCTGGCGCCAAGCCCTCCGCGGGAGCCAAAGATTAAACGGTCGCCAATTCCGCCCCATTCCGCCGCTTGCCCTGCCAGTTTTGGTATTCCTTCAATGACTCCATCATCTTGACCAAATCCTCGAATTTCGTCGGCTTGACGAGATAGGAGTTCGCGCCGAGGCCGTAGGCCCGCTCGATGTCCGAGTCGTCCTTTGACCCCGACATCACTACCACCACCAAATTCTCAAACGCCTCTTGGGATCGAATCCACCGCAGCACCTCGAATCCATTCGCCCCCGGCATCTTCAGGTCCAAGAGCACCAGCGTTGGCGGGGGAAACTGTTGCCGATCCGCGTAGATGCCCTCGCCGTTGATATACCGGATCGCTTCCGCCCCGTCCTTGACCAGTTGGATTGTGTCGATGATCCCCACCTTTCGGAACGCCAGGCGGATCAAAACCACATCGTGCGGATTGTCGTCCACCAAAAGGATCACGGGCCGCATGCTGGGCATTTCTGTCATCCGCAATTCATACCGGCATTTTTTCCGCTGTAGAATCAGGAGACACCCGGGCCGTTCCGCAAAGGATTCCACGTTTGCTTAAATCGGCGTTGCCGAAACGCGGGCGAGTTAAATAGGATGCGGCCCATGTTCCCGAGTTTCCATTGCTTGACTGCATGAGTGGACCCGCGTCAACCGCCTCCGGGCCAGCGGGAAAACCTGAGGCCAAAACACTCCGCGAACTCAGCCCCCAGCAATGGAAATCGGGCATCGCAGCCTGGCTCGGCTGGATGTTCGACGGCCTCGACATGCACCTGTACACCCTTGTGGCGGCTCCGTTCGTCATGGAGTTGGTGATGGCGAAAACCGCGAGTGATCCCGAGGTCACAAAATATAGCGCGTTCATCCAGGCGGCCTTTTTGATTGGTTGGGCCCTTGGCGGCGGATTTTTTGGGCGTTTGGGTGACCGGTTGGGCCGCAGCCGGGCGTTGTCCTTGACGATCCTCACCTACGCGCTTTTCACCGGCCTTTCCTACTTCGCCCAAACTTGGTGGCAGCTGATGATTTTCCGGTTCATCGCCGCCCTCGGAATTGGCGGCGAATGGGCGGTCGGTTCCTCGCTTCTC
>CAZSXX010000208.1:0-8064 GCA_964611245.1 uncultured Verrucomicrobiota bacterium
CGAAGCTGGGAGGGAATGACGACGCGCGGGGGGCGATCACGAGGTTGATCGAGGAAATTCGGACGGCGAAACTGGTGAGAATTGGGACAGGAAATGTCTCGACATTCGCCGAGTGCGCGGTGGATTCGGAGCAAAAGGGGAATGCGATCCAGATTTATCCGACCGTTTCGACGAACAATTTCATCCGGTATTTTTTGGGGAGCGACAACACGCTGCGGCGGACGACCAATGGAGCGGGGTCGGCGGTGGTGATGGCGAACTACATCACGAACCAGACGGTGTTCACTTCGGAAGCGTTTGACGGGACAATCCTGACGAACAACGAGAACAACCGGGTGATTGGGCTGACGATGCAGTTTTACCAGATCCAGTATCCTGTGGTCAAAATTGGATCGGGCCAGCTTTATGATTTTTACCAGGTCCGGACCAAGGTGACGCGGCGGACGCTGGAGTGAGGGATGAAACTTGATTTCCAGACGCCCGGGAGCGGGGGATACGCGCTGATGATGGCGCTGTTTTTCAGCGGGCTGAGCTTGATGGCGCTGACCGGGGCGCTGAAATGGTGCTCGTCGACGGCGAGGATCACGGAGGCGAACAACCGGTATTTTTCGGCGTTGGCGGCGGCGGAGGCGGCGACGGAGAAGGCGTTGGCGAGCATGTCGAAGGATTACCAAGCGTCGGGAGAGGGGACGGTGTACGCGAACTTGGGCGCGTACCAGAATTTGACGCCGACCACGGCGGAAAGTTCGTATTGGAGCGGTTACACGTTTTCGGATGGGCAGGGGAACGCGGGGAAGAGTCATGTTTCCCGCATCACGGCGTGGGCGTACACACCGCTGGAGTCGCAGTATGAGGGGCTCAATGGAATGGCGTCGACCTACCGGATTGTTTCGAACGCGAAGGCGTTGGGTTGGACGCCGGCGATCACGGCGGCGGTGAAGCAGGAGGTGCAGGTGGCGTCGATCCCAATTTTCCAGTTCGCGATCTTTTATTCGATGGACATGGAGGTGAACCCGGGGCCGAACATGACGGTGAATGGGCGGGTGCATTCCAATGGGACGCTGTATTCGCAGCCGCAAGCGACGCTGAATTACCTGAGCCATGTGACGGCGGCGGGAAAGATAGTGATTGGCAAGTCGCCGCTGGACCCGACGTCGAGAACGCCGGGAACGGTGAATTTCGCGGGGGAGCATGATTCGGGGGTGAGCGCGCTGAGCCTGCCGATCGGGACGAACAATTCGCCGGCGGCCGTTCGGGCGGTGGTGGAAATCCCGCCGTCGGGGGAGGGGGCGAGCACGTTGATGGGCCAGCAGCGGTATTACAACAAGTCGGACCTGATCATCATGGTCTCCAACACGACGGTGGTGGCGAAGAGCGGGGCGTGGAACTCGTTCGCGACGACCGTGCCATGGGCGCAGATCAGCTCGTTCGTGAACACGAACGTGAATTTCTACAACAAGCGCGAGGGGAAGACCGTGAAGACGACGCAGATCGATGTGGGGAAGTTGATTTCCTGGAGCGCGACCAACACGACGCTGCGGACGCCGCTGGGGCGGGATGTGAACGCGATTTACGTGGCGGACATGCGTTCACAGACGTCATCGACGCAGTCGGGGGTGAGGTTGGTGAACGGGCAGGCGCTGCCGAACGGCGGCTTGACGCTGTCCACGCCGAACCCGGCGTACATCAAGGGGCATTACAACGCGCCGAACTCGGCGCTGGGGACGACGAACACGCTGAACAGCAAACCGGCGTCGGTGGTGGCGGACGCGATCACGATTTTGTCGAAGGATTGGAGCGACGGCAACGCGGCCTCGGGGCTGAGCAGCCGGAACGCGGGGAGCACGACGGTCAACGCCGCGTTCTTGGCGGGGATTGTGCCGAGCAATGGGAGTTCCTACAGCGGGGGGGTAGAGAATTTCCCGCGATTTTTGGAGAATTGGAGCAGCGACACGTTCACGTACAACGGCTCGATGGTGGTGATGTATCCAAGCCAGATCGCGACGGCGCCTTGGGGGGGCAGCGACGTGTACAATCCACCGAGCCGAAATTGGGCGTTTGACCTGAATTTCATGGACGCGACGAAATTGCCGCCGGGGACGCCGCAATTGCTGACGATCATCCGGAGCAAATGGGCGATGATCGCGCCGGGGGCCACGCAATGAGAATGATTTTTCGAGTGAGCGCGGCGGTGGTGGCCGTGGCCAGCACGCTGGCATTCAATGTGGTGACAGTGGAGGAGCCCGTGCCGGAAAGCAATCCGGTGGCGCGGACGGTGGTGACGGACGGGAGAACGCAGTTCTCGTTCATCGTGCCGCGCGGGTGGCGGATGAGGGCGGAGGCGACGGAGAAGCGGATTTCGCTGGAGTCGCTGGAGCCGCGCGGGGTGATGGCGGTGCGGTTGATGACGAATGGAATGCCGGCGACGGCGGGAGCGTTGAAGGCGCGGGTGGTGAAGGATTATCGGGAGGTGGTGGTGATGGAGGAGTTCACGGCGGCCAGCGGGGGGGATCCAGGGTTGGGGATTGATTTTCGGCATCAGCCCGCCGCAGGCGTGGCGGTGGCGGCGCGGTTGGCGGTTTACGCGGCGCCGGGAGGGTCGATTGAGGCCAGCGTGACGGCGGCGGCGGGGGATTTGGAGAAGCTTCACCTGGCTTGGACGGGGTTCATCAACTCGCTGCGGGTTGGGGGTCCGGCGCGAAAGTAAGAGGCAGGCAAGAGGCCAGGCCTTCCGTCATTGGCGGAGCGGGATGATCCGCGCAAATCCGTCGAAAAGGGGTCTTTTTGCCGCGTCAATTTCCTTGCCCCCACCGTGTCTGCGCCTAGTATTTCGCCCCTTAATCGATGATTCAGCGCGATCCAAAGTTCTGGCTGGACCGGCCGACCCTTGTCACGGGGGGGACGGGGCTGGTGGGGGCGTGGCTGGTCAAGAAGCTGGTGGCCGCGGGGGCGGAGGTGACCTGCCTGATCCGTGATTGGACGCCGCAAAGCGAATTGATGCAGGACGGGTCGCTGGGGAAGGTCAAGGTGGTCCGGGGCGATTTGTGCGAGGAGGGGCTGCTGGAGCGGACGCTGGGGGAGCACGAGATCCGGACGGTGATCCACCTGGCGGCGCAGACGATTGTGGGCATCGCCAACCGCAACCCGGTCTCGACGTTTGAATCGAACATCCGTGGGACTTGGCTGCTGCTGGAGGCGTGCCGACGGAGCCCGCTGGTGCGGCAAATTGTGATCGCCTCGTCGGACAAGGCGTATGGCGACCAGGTGGAGCTGCCGTACAGCGAGGAGACGCCGCTGCAGGGGCAGCATCCGTACGACGTGAGCAAATCGTGCGCGGACCTCATCGCCAAGACGTACGCGGTGACCTACGAATCGCCGGCGGTCATCACGCGGTGCGGGAATTTTTACGGGGGCGGGGACTTGAATTGGAACCGGATATTGCCGGGCTCGATCCGGTCGATCCTGCGGGGCGAACGGCCGGTGATCCGGTCGGATGGGCTGTTCATCCGCGATTATTTTTACGTGGAGGATGGGGCGGAGGCCTACATGCTGCTGGCGGAGGCGCTGGCGCAGAAGCCGGAGCTGGCGGGCCACGCGTTCAATTTTTCGAATGAGATCCAGGTCACGGTCATGGACTTGGTCAACCGGGCGCGGGCGGCGATGGGGTCGGACTTGGAGCCGGTGGTCCTGAACCAGGCGAGCCATGAGATTCGGCATCAATACCTGAGCGCGGCCAAGGCCCGGACGATGCTGGGGTGGAGGCCGCTGTTCGATTTGGACGAGGGACTGCGCAGGACCGTGAAATGGTACCGCGAATTTTTTAGCAACAACAGCCAGACACAATGAGCCAAAAGTTGAAATTCATGATGATTTCCGCCATGTACGAAAATGGCGGCAACACCACCCACCGGATGCTGGACGGGCACCCGGAGCTGCATGTTTACCCGTTCGAATCGCAGTTGGGCACGGCGGACCATGGGTTCCACGTGGCGAATGACTGGCTCTCCAGCTTCATCCCGCCGCGTTACCGTTACCCGGAGTTCCCGATGCACGGGGAGTTGACGCGGGATTACGAGATGTTTTGGGACGAGGAGATGAAGACGGTGCTGCGGGCGCCGGGCCGGAGCAAATTCCGGGAGGCGGATTTTCAGTTCAAGGAGGAGGACCGCAAGAAGGCGTTCGCCGCCCACATGAAGGGGAAGGAGCGGACGCGGGCGAACTTGGTGGACGCGTTTTTCCACAGCACGTTCGCGGCGTGGAAAAACCTGAAGCGCACGGGCAAGGAGAAGGCGTACTTGGGATACAGCCCGGTGATCGGCATTGATGGGGAAAAGATGGTCCAGGACTTTCCGGACGGGCATGTGATCCATGTGGTGCGCAACCCGTATTCGGGCTACGCGGACACGAAGAAGCGTCCGTTTCCGATCACGCTGAACCGTTACGCGTGGACGTGGAACATCATGCAGCAGATGGCGCTGACGTTCAGCGAGCGTTTCCCCAAGCAATTCCACATTGTGCGCTTTGAGGACATTGTCGAGGATCCGAAAACGACGTTCGGCGGGCTGTGCAAAAAGCTGGGGCTGAAATATTCGGACACCTGCCTGTATCCGTCGTGGAACGGCGTGAAGCTGGAGAGCGTTTATCCGTGGGGGACGATCCGCACGCCGACGCCCGCCGCGAACGTGGCCACGATGAACGAATTGAACGCCGCCGAGAAAAAGGAGATGCGCTCGCTGACCACGGTGATGCGCCGGCTGCTCGGCTACGAGAAATGGTGAGGCATGGCCCGGACGAAAATCGCGTTGCTGGGGGCGGGATTCATCGCGGACATCCACGTTGAGTCGTACCACAGGTTCGTGCCGGACGCGGAGGTCGTAGCCGTGTACACGCGGGACGCGGGGAGGGCGGAGGCTTTCGCGAAGAAGCACCACATCCCGAGGGCGTTCACGGATTGGCAGAAGGCGATTGAGGAATCCGGGTGCGAGGTGGTGGACATTTGCCTGCCGAATTTCCTGCACGCGCGGGTGGCGCTGGCGGCGTTCAACGCGGGCAAGCATGTCATCATCGAGAAGCCGCTGGCGATGACGTTGGAGGAGGCGGACGAGATGATCGCGGCGGCGCGGAAGAACGGGCGGCTGTTCATGTACGCCGAGGAGCTTTGTTTCGCGCCGAAATACGAGCGGGTGAGGAAGCTGGTGGGCGAAGGGGCGGTCGGGAACGTTTACATGCTGAAGCAGGCCGAGAAGCATTCGGGGCCGCACAGCGACTGGTTTTACGACGTCAACCAATCGGGCGGGGGCGTGCTGATGGACATGGGATGCCATGGGCTGGCGTGGTTCCGCTGGATGCTGGGCGGGAACCCGAAGGTGAAGAGCGTGTTCGCGACGATGAACACGTTTCTGCACACGAAGCGGACGCGGGGCGAGGACCACTCGGTGACCATTGTCGAGTTTGAGGGGGGAGTGCTGGGGGTGGCGGAGAACAGTTGGGCCAAGCATGGCGGGATGGACGACCACATTGAGGTTTATGGCGACGGCGGGGTGACGTACGCGGACCTGTTTTTTGGGAACAGCGCGCGGACCTACAGCGAAAAGGGGTACGGCTACGCGATGGAGAAGGCGGGGTCGACACAGGGGTGGACCTACACGATTTTCGAGGAGGCGTTCAACCAAGGTTACCCGCAGGAGCTGCAGCATTTCATTCATTGCGCGCGGACGGGCGAGGAACCGCTGGTGACGGCGGAGGATGGCCGGGCGGTGCTGGAGATGATGTACGCCGCGTATGAGTCGGCGCGGACCGGGGCCAAAGTGGCGCTGCCGTTCAGGCCGAAAGTGGCGAAGCCGATCGACCTCTGGCTGGGGGCGTCCTAGATAATCCGCTCGGTTCCGCCATCGACGGGGATGCCCGCGCCGGTGGTTTTGGCGAACAAGGGGCCGCACAGTTCCGCCGCCATTTCGGCGACGTCCGCGCTGGTGATCTCCACTTTCAAGACATTGTTCGATTTGTACTGGCCGACGGTGAGGCCGTAGTGTTTCGCGCGGGCGTCGAGGACGTCCTGGGTCCAGAGGCCGGTGTCGAAAACCTGGTTTGGGTGGATGGAATTGACGCGGATTTGGTCGGCGCCCCATTCGAGGGCGGCCACGCGCGCGAGTTGGTTCATGGCGGCTTTGGAGGCGGAATAGGCGGCGGCGCCGGGGCCGGGGGCGGCGACATTTTTTGACCCAATGACCACGACGCGGCCGCCTCGCGGGGCGAGCTTGAGGAAAGGATGGCATTCGCGCATCAGGGTCAGATTGGCGTCGAGATTGATGCCCATGACCTTGCGCCAGAGGGAGGAATTCATGTCGGCGATTTTGGCGCCGCCGGGGAAAATCCCCGCGTTCAACACGAGCATGTCGAGACCGCCGAAGGTGAGGGCGGCGCGGCGGAGGGTTTGTTGGACGGCGGCTTCGTCTGTCAGGTCGCAGGCGAACCCGATGTAATCCGGGCGAGACAACATGGAGGAGACGGCCGGATTGATGTCCAGCCCGACCACGGCGGCGCCGCGCTTGAGGAAGGATTCGACGCAGGCTTTGCCGATGCCGGAGGCGGCGCCGGTGACCAGAGCGATTTCGCCGGTGAAGACGGGAGGGGCGCCCCGTTTGGCGAGCTTGGCCTGCTCCAATTCCCAATATTCGACATCAAAAAGATCTTTGGCGGGCAGGGCCTGCCATCCGCCGAGTTTTTCTGAGCGCAAGATGATGTCGATGGTGTGCCCGTAAATTTCAGCCGCGATGGCGGCGTCCTTCGCGGTGCGGCCAATCCCGGCGAGGCCGAATTCCGAGTCGAGCCAGACCCTCGGCGCGGGGTCAAGCATGGTCAGGGGCTGCCTGGCGGCGGGCGCGAATTCGGCGAAGTATTTCGCGTAGTCGGCGGCGAAACCCGGGAGATCGCGGCCGACCATCGGCAGGCGCTTGGTGCGGATGACATGATCGGGCGTGGCGGGCCCCCGTTGTGAAAGCGCCGCGGCATCCGGGCGGTTTGCGAAGCGGTTCGGCCGGGCGAGGACAATCATCGGAGCGCTGGCCAAGGAGGAAATATTCCGGCGCAACTCTGCCAATGTCCGGGGGTCGCAGGTGGGTTCGCCGGGCGGGGGTGTTGAAATTTCCCATGCGCCTTCGCCGCGCAGGAATTCCTCCGCCCTGGAAACCAGCGCGATCATCCGTTCGTAGGATTCGCGGGCGGTCGATCCAAACGAGAAAATGCCATGGTTCATCAACACCATGCCGATTGTTTCGGCCGCCGCCTCGCGGGGGAAGATTTCGGCGCACAGCCGCGCTAGGTCGAAGCCGGGCATGATGTAGGGGATGACCACCACGGAGGAGCCGAAGATCTTGCGGATTTTGCCTTCGCCGCCTGGGCTGTTGGTGATTGAGATGATGGCGTCGGCGTGGGTGTGGTCGACGAATTTGTGCGGCAGGAGCGCGTGGAGGATTGTCTCCACGGAAGGGGTCGGCGCGCCGGCCCGGACCATGGAGGTGACCAAGGCATTCTCCATTTGCGAATCGGTCAGGGCGGGGAGTTTCGCCATGCGCAGGAGGGGTTCCATGCGGACGGGGGAGAAGCCGCGCTCGCCAATGGTCGCGAGGTCCCAACCGCTGCCTTTGACGAACAGGAGTTGCTCCTCTTCGCCGAAGACATTTGTGGCGGTGGATTTGACGGAGGTGTTGCCGCCGCCGTGGAGGACGAGGGATGGGTCGCGGCCGAGCAGTTGGGAGGTGTAGACGCGCTGGCCCAAATCGCCCGCGAATTGCCGCGCTTCCCCGTCGTTCCAAAGGCTGGTCATGCGCGCGCAGGTATAGCGAATGGCCGGGCCGGTGGCAACGCGGTGGATTGGGGAGCCCGCGGAAATGGGGGCCTCACCAGTCGGTGGGGCGGTAATCTTTGAGGAATTGGCCCCAGATGTGGCGGCCAGTGTTGACGCCGTCGATGATGGGATCGACGATCCGCGCGGCGCCGTCCACGATGTCGAGCGGGGGGTGGAAACGGTGGTCGCGATTTTTTCGGGCGGCGATGGCGGCGGGG
>CAZSXX010000209.1:0-8018 GCA_964611245.1 uncultured Verrucomicrobiota bacterium
CCCATCCCCCCCGTGTTCAATCCCTCATCGCCGTCCAGCGCCCGTTTGTGGTCCTGCGCCGTCGGAAAAAGCTTCGCGCTTGTGCCGTCGCACAACGCATGCAGTGAAATCTCCGGCCCCTCCAACAGCTCCTGGATCACGATCGTCGCCCCCGCCGCCCCGAATGCCTTCTGCAGCAGGATTTCGTCGATCGCTTTCCCTGATTCCTCCACCGAGTGGCAGATTAGCACCCCTTTACCCAGCGCCAGACCGTCCGCCTTCACCGCGCACCGGCCGTCCAGCGTCCGCGCATAATCTTTCGCCGCCCGCGCGTCGTTGAACATCCCCGCCTTCGCCGTTGGAATCCCATGCCGCTCCATGAACCGCTGCGCGAAAACCTTCGACGACTCGAATTGCGCCGCCTTCCGGTTGGCTCCCCAAATCCGGAATCCCCTGCTTTGGAACAAGTCCACCACCCCCAAGGCCAGTGGATTGTCCGGTCCCACCACCGTCAGGTCCGGCCTCTTCTCCTCCGCGAATTTCAGCAGCCCCTGCAGATCTTCCGCGCCGATCGGGATGTTGCGAACTTGTTCCCCATTCTGGAGCCGCTCCATCGCCGTCCCCGCGTTGCCCGGCGCGCACCAAAGCTCCGTCGTGTGCGTTGACGCCGCCAGCTTCCACACCAGCGCGTGCTCCCGCCCTCCGGATCCAAGGACCAGTATCTTCATGGCTTCGCCAGCGCCTGCTCCAGCAGCTCATTCAACCGCTTGAGCATCGAGCGTGGATCCTCCAGCAGCCCCGCCGCGATCCGCGCGTTGTCGTAAAGCTGCTCCGCCACCTTCGTCGCCAGCCCCTCGTTGGATTGCCGCATCCCCTCCAGCCGCACGATCAGCGGGTGCGCGGGGTTGATCTCCAGGTCCAGCTTCGGCTCCAGGTCCATCCCCGCCATCCCCGGCTGTTTCATCGCCTTCATCATCCGGCGCATCGTCGCCCCCATCGCCCCGTCCTGGTCCTTCACCAGCACCGGCGAATCCACCAGCCGCTTCGAGGGCCGCACGTCGTTCACTTTCTCCGCCAGCGATTTCTTCATCCACTCCGCCAGCCCCTTCGCCTGCTCCTCTGTCAGTTCGTTCTCGCGCTTGGCCGGCTCCTCCACCTTAAGGTCCGCCCGGTCCGCCGCCTCCAGCTTCTTCCCGTCGAACTCCCGCAGGTTGTCCATCACAAACTCGTCCCACGGGTCGTACAGGAAAAGCACCTCCCATTTCCGGGCCGCGAACACCTCGTAATATGGGCTGCTCTCCGCCGCTTCCCGCCCCGACGTCAGCAGGTAATAAATCTCCTTCTGGTCCTGCGGCATCCGCTTGATGTAATCCGCCAGCGACGTCCGCTCCCCCTTCGCCAAGCCGGAGGTCTCATACCGCAGCAGTTTCCCCAGATTCTCCCGGTGCGTGAAATCCGTCACCACCCCCTCCTTGATGAACCGGTGGTACTCCTCGTAAAACTTCCCGTACTTCTCCGGATCCTTCTCCGCCGTCTCGTCCAGGAACTTCAGGAACCGCGAGGTCAGCACCTTGTTGAGCTTCTGCATCAGCGATGTGTCCTGCATGGTTTCCCGCGAAATGTTCAGCGGCAAATCCTCGCTGTCCACCGCCCCCCGCAGGAACCGCAGCCATTCCGGGAACAGGTTCTTCGCCTTCGGCTGGATCAACACCTTCCGGCAATACAGGTTCACCTCCGATTCCGACCGCGCCATCCCGCTCGCCTCCATGTTCCGCGACGGCACATACACCAGCGCCTGGATCGCCAGCGGCGCGTCGGCGCTGAAATGCAGCTTCAGCAGCGGCGGCTCCGCGTCGTGCCCGATGTACTTGTAAAACTCGTTGTATTCCTCCTCCTTGATTTCCGACTTGCTCCGCGCCCACAGCGCCTGCTGCGTGTTGAGCTGCTTCCCGTCCAGCTCGATCGGGAACGGCACAAAGCTCGAGTACCGCTTGATGATCCCCTCCAGCTTCCACGTCTCCGCGAATTCCTTTTGCTCCTCCGTCAGGTGCAGCGTGATCTTCGTCCCGCGCGGGATGTCCCCGACCGCCTCGATTTCATATCCGCCTCCCCCCGTCGAGGTCCATCGCCACCCCTGCTCCTCCCCGGTGTGGGACCGCGTCTCCACCACCACCTTGTCCGCCACCATGAACGCGGAATAGAACCCCACCCCGAACTGGCCGATCAGATTCAAGTCCGGCTTCTTCTCCTCCGTCAGCGACTTCAGGAATGCCTTCGATCCCGAGTGCGCGATCGTCCCCAGGTTCTGCACCAACTCCGCGTGCGTCATCCCGATCCCGCTGTCCGCGATGGTCAGCAGTTTCTCCTCCTTCTTCGCCTCCACCGTGATCTTCAGCGGCAAATCCTGCTGGATCACCGTCTTGCCCGAGGCCTGCAAAAACCTCAGCTTCTCGATCGCGTCCGCGGCGTTGGAAACCAGTTCGCGAACGAAAATCTCTTTGTCCGTGTACAACGAGTGGATGACGATGTTCAGCAACTGCTGAATCTCAGCCTGAAATGAATGTTTTTCCGTTTCGCTCATAGAGGGATGAATAGGTACTGTTCAGCGCAATTTTTTTCAAGTGGCCCGGTGGAAAAAATGGCCCGCCCCGTCCGCGGTCAATGCAGGGGAATCTTTCCCGGTTGCTCAAGATTGCGGCCTTCCGCCGCCGGTTCGCTTCGCAGTGGCCCATGGGAACGCCCCCGCCACCACATTGCGAGCAGCGCCGCCACAATCACGATCCCCGCCACGATCAATGCCTTCGCTTTCACTTGTTCCCCTCCCCCGACTTTCCCCCCTCCTTCTCCTCCTGTCGAGATTCCTCCACCTCCGCTCGCGAAACCCATCTTGAATCCGCCCGCCGGTCGTCGCATCATCCCTCAGCCCCGATGAAAACCCTGTGCCGCCTCTCCCTCGCCTGCCTGTTCACCGCGCGCCTTGCCCTCAGCGCGGACCAGCCCTCCGTCACGGTCCAAGGCTCCGTCCTCGACGCCGATTCCGGTGCGCCCTTGCCCGCCCGCGTTTATGTCCAGTCCGAGGCCGGAAAGTGGTTCACCGTCAAATCCGCCTCCCCATCCGGCTCCGCCATCGAGCTTCGCCGCCAAGCCAGCCCCAAAAGCTTTGAGCACCACACCACCCTCTCCGCCCATCCCTTCACCGCCTTCCTCCCGCCCGGCCGTTACACTTTCTCCGCCCACCACGGCAAGGAGTTTTTCCCCGCCCAACAATCCATCACCGTCGGCGCAGCCCCAGCCAACGTCACCTTGAAGCTCAAGCGTTGGATCGACATGCCCGCCCGCGGCTGGTTCTCCGGCGACACCCATTCCCATCGCCCCCTCACCGAAATGACCAACGTGCTCCTCGCCGAGGACGTCAACATCGGCTTCCCCTTGACCCAATGGGTCACCGTCGCCAACACCACCCCCCTCCAGGCCAACAAGGCCGCCGGCCCCACCCCGCGCGCCGACCTCTCCATCATCGACAAGGCCCACCTTCTCTATCCCCTCAACACCGAATACGAAATCTTCACCACCGCCGGCAAATCCCACACCCTCGGCGCCTTCCTCATTCTCGGCCACAAAACCCCCTTCGACCTTGGCGTCCCCCCGGTCGCCCCAGTCGCCGCCCGCGCCCGCCGCGAAGGCGCCCTCATCGACCTCGAGAAACATTCATGGCCTTGGTCCATCGCCATGGTTCCCATCCTCAACGTCGACCTCTTCGAACTCTCCAACAACCACGTCTGGCGCACCGAGTTCGGCTTCCCAAAATGGACCCTTGGCTCCCAGGGCCAATACATGAAGATCGAGACGGACGCCAACGGCTTCACCGAGTGGGGCTGGCTCGACTTCGGCTTTCAAACCTACTACGCCTTCCTCAATTCCGGCTTTCGCATCCGTCCCACCGCCGGCACCGCCGCGGGCGTCCACCCCGTCCCCTTCGGCTTCGGCCGGGTTTACGTCCACCAGCCCGGTGGCTTCACCGGCGGGAATTGGATGAAGGCGTTGAACGAAGGCCGCAGTTTCGTCACCACTGGCCCCATGCTCTTCGTTTCCGTCAACGGCGCCGGCCCCGGTTCCGTCGTCAACGGCGAAGCTTCCGAAGCCCGCGTCTCCGCCACCATCGAAAGCATCGCCCCCCTCGACCACGTGGAGATCATCCTCAACGGCCGGGTCGTCAAAACCCTTTCTCCTTCCAATCCCTCCACCGCCGGGGTCTTCAAAAACGTCGTCAACGAAACATTCCCCCTGACCGGCTCCAGTTGGGTCGCCGTCCGCGCCTTCGAGAAAAACAACGGACGCCGCAACATCTTCGCCCACAGCAGCCCCATTTACCTCGACATCCCCAACCGCCCCCTCCGCCCCCGCCGGGAGGAAATCGATTACCTCATCAGCCGCGTCAAAGAGGAGATCGTCCGCAACCAAACAATCCTCCCCCGCGAAGCCCTCCAGGAATACGAATCCGCCCTCGCCATTTACGAGCGCATTGGCCGCGGGGTGCAGTAGCTCCGCACTGTATCAGTCCCCTCGGCGCAATTGACATTCCGTCGCGGAGGCGGTTTCCTGTCCTCATGATTCCCGGAGCCACCCCTCCCGCGCGGCGTGCCTTCACGCTGATTGAGCTCCTCGTCGTCATCGCGATCATCGCCATCCTCGCCAGCCTTCTCCTCCCCGCCCTGGCCCGCGCCAAAAACAAGGCCAACACCGCCCGCTGCCTCTCCAACCTCCGCCAACTCGGGATCACCATGGCCATGTACACCACCGAGAACGCCGACCGCTATCCCTTCTCCGGCCGTTCCTGGCCCCACATGCCCTTCGTCGATCTCCTCAAGCTGTTCAATCCCCTTGTCAGCACCAATTCCCGCGAATTCTACCTCTGCCCCGCTGACCGCCCCCCCGCCTGGAACATCGCCTGGACGCGCATCAACGGCGGCGGCTCCGGCATCCGGACCAACGACCTCCTCTTCCCCAACTCCTATTACTACTACCACCAATTCTACAACGACGACACCGGCTCCGGCCTCAAGCAGCGCCTCACCACTCACGTCCGTTCCCCCTCCAAAAAAGCCATGATGTCCTGCTTCGCCGAGCCCGAGAACGTCACCGCGATCGACAAAAACATCGCCCATGGCCTCGGCGGCCTCCCCCTCCTTTTTGTCGATTCCCACGCCTCCTACGTCCGCTACAAGCAGCTCAACAAAACCACCCCCTACGGCGAATACAACCTCGACTGGACCGTCAACGGCCTCAACGGCGAAGATTTGAAATAGAATTCGCTGGCCATGGCGTCGCGCGCATTACGATGTGTCTGGCGTCCGGTGGAGACTGGGCGCTGGCTATTTGGGCAACAAATCGAAACAGGCCATTTCTACGAGGTTGCGGACAAAAAGTTTTCCGTCCGCTGCGGCGGGGTGATTCCATGTCTTGCCCTGAATCCCCGGAATTCGCGCCACCAGACGGAGTTTGTCCGGCCGGGCCGCGACCAAGGCAAGATCCCCGTTTCCGCATAGGATGATGAGGTTCCCGTCGCACAAAAGGATTTGCCCGTAACCGAAGCGTCCATCCTTCCAGCGGCGCTCTCCATCGTCGGCGTTGATGCAGGTCAGGATATCTTCGTCCAACCCATAGATATGTCCGTTCCAGAATGCCGAGCTGCTGAACTTGTTTTTCAAGCGCTTGTTCTCCCACAGTTTTTTGACGGAAAAAATCCCGCCGTCGCTATCCACTTCAATCGCCACGCACCCTACATTGTAACCCGCCGAGAGGAGCAGACGATTGCCGCCCCACCCGACTGGCTGCGCGATGTTTCGCCCCATCAAGGGTTCGCCCCAGGCAAACTCCCAAAGCTGCCGCCCATCCTCTGCCCGCAATCCGATCGTTCGTTTTGCGGCGACAACGACTAGTTGGCGTGCCCCTGCAAGGTTCATCAGGACGGGCGAAACGTATTCTTGCCGGTCGTCTCCGCTGCTCCACCGCTTCTCGCCGGATTTTCGGTCATATGCCACGATTGAATGGCCTCCGGCCCCGCCCGGAAGCGTGATCACCAAATCGTCCACCACCAGCGGAGACGCGGCAGACCCGTAATCCAAATCCGGACCGGCATTCTCCGTCAAAATGTTGCGCCGCCAAATCAGCGCGCCTGTTTTTGCGTCAAGGCACCTCAGTTCTCCGGTTGCCCCCTGCGCGTATATCCGTCCGTCGTTCCACGTCGGCGTGGCTCTCGGGCCATCGCCGCCCACGGGTTCGGTGAATTCTGCGTTCCAACCGTGAGCCCACACTTCGCGTCCGGATTGCGTGTCATACGCAGTCGCGACTTCCTTTTCGCGCCTCTGTTCAATCGTGTAGGCGATGCCATGGGCCACGGCGAAGGATGCGTAACCGCCGCCAATCGGCTGGCGCCACAGCAGCTTGGGCGGGGCGGCCGTCCAGTTTGTGTTGATCGCCTGTTCAGCGTAGATTCCGTCTCGATTGGGGCCGCGGAAATCCGTCCAGTAAACTCCGCCTGCGGGCTCTGGGTTTGGCGTTTCAAGGGAATTGATCAAATTCCGGTGCGTTTCCACCGCGGCGAAATCTGGCCGCGTCGGTTGGAAAGTGAGTGTGGGCAGGTACCCGCCGCGCCATTCGTATAATTCGATTCCAAGGAAAACATGGGACGCTGTTCCCAAAAAGGTGATGTAAAGAATCCCGAAGAGCGGAATTCCAATCGATCCGAGGATTTTTTGTCGAATTGGGATCGTGCGGCTGAGCAAAAGGAGCCCAAGCGCGACCGGCGGTGCGGCGAGCGTCAGCCACCTCAAACTTGAAAGTGGCAGGCAACGCCATCCGCCAGGCGCGCTTTTTGATCCCAGGCTAATGGTTTTTTCCTTCTTGGTGGCACACCATGTCGATCACCACGGAGCTCGCGAGGATCAGGATGTCGTCCTCCCCGGGGCCAACGTCAATTCCGTAAGTGTCCGACCAGGAGAACCATTTCTTCGAACACTTCGCCACCACCAGCCCGCCACGGTGAAACTCATACTCGTGGTCCAAAAAATTCCCGCGCGCTTCCAAATCATTCGGCCCGGGCACATCCACCACGAACTTGCAGTTGAAAAGCGTGAACAGTTTCTTTTCGACCGTCGCCGCGAGGCTGCCGCTCCGGTAAATCTCGTATTTTGGCCCCCACGAAAGCAGCTTCTGTTGGATGAACGCGAGCTCCT
Source organism: uncultured Verrucomicrobiota bacterium (assembly GCA_964611245.1). GTDB lineage: Bacteria > Verrucomicrobiota > Verrucomicrobiia > Limisphaerales > SXQI01 > CAZSXX01. The sequence continues at coordinate 7,215 of CAZSXX010000209.1, forward strand.
TTCCATGCAGGTCTTGGAACGAAAGTTTGTCGCGGATCGTCAGCGCCTTTCCGTCCACGAAATATCGGTCCGCGCCGCTTTCATCCTTGATCGTGAAATCGTCGCCCAGGCAGAAGATCTTCTGCTTCATCAAATAGCGCACTCCCCCAAGCGTGGCCCGGTTTGCGCCGTAGGAAAGCAAAAAAAACGCCGGCAGTCGGGCGGAGTTCCACCGCGTCACCGTCCCGAATTACGCCACGGCGATGTTCACAACCTTGCCCGGCACCACGATCACTTTCTTGATCGTCTTCCCCTCAATGAACGGCTTCACTTTTTCGCTCCCCAACGCCAGCCCCTCGATCTCATGCGCCGTCGCCTTGCTGGAGACGGTCAGCTTGTCCCGCAGCTTGCCGTTCACCTGCACCGGGATTTCCACCGTCTCCTCGATCAGCCGTGCTGGGTCGAATTCTGGCCACGGCTGGAACGCCAATGTCTCCGCCCCCGGCCCCGCCAGCTTTTGGTGCAGCTCCTCCGCCACGTGCGGCGCCAGCGGCTGCAGCAGCCGCAGGAAATCCAGCATCACCCGCTTCGGCAGCGCCTCCCAGGTCATCGCCTCATTGACGAAGATCATCAGCGCCGAAATCGCCGTGTTGAAACGCAGGTGGTCGAAATCATCCGTCACCTTCTTGATCGCCGTGTGCAGCGTTTTCAATGTCGCCGACGATGGCGGGATGTCCTTGATTTTCGCCGACAGCCGCAATTCCTCCAGCAGCCCCGGGTTGGCCGTGGCCCCCATCGCGCGTGCCTGCTCGTAATCCGTCTCGC
>CAZSXX010000210.1:0-7992 GCA_964611245.1 uncultured Verrucomicrobiota bacterium
ATCCTGAAGGATGAGTCCGGCGTGCGAACCCAATTGGCCGATAAAGTTTACACCTCTCCCGCCATCCCGCCGGCCTTTTCCTGGCTGGACGCGAAGCCGCCGGCGCCCCCGGCGCTGACCGTCCGACCGGTCGACGCCGCCATGAAAACAACGGTCCAATGGGCCGCCGGCGAGCCCGAAAAACCATGGCTGTGGGCCCTGCAAACCCGCGTTGGACAGACTTGGACCACGGAACTGGTTCCCGCGCAGTTCAACGCTCGGGCGTTTCCCCGGGATGCCGTTCCGGACCAGGTCGCGCTCACCGCCATTGACCGTTGCGGCAATGCCAGCGCCCCGACGCTCATCCGCCTGCCCCGCGCCCCTGAGAGGCGCGTCTCCCTGAGATGATTTACATGAAGGCCCTTTTGCTTTGCCTGCTCTGCGCCCAATGGTGCGCCTTGGCCGGGACCAATTTCGTCATCCATATCTCCACCAACCGGATTGCCATCCCCATTCCGGACGGCTATGTGGAGCTCGGCCCCGACCGCCGCAAGAACTTCCCGGCCGATTCGCCCCACGCGCTTTTGGGATGGTTCGTCCGCACGAATGACCTGGCCCTGTTCGAACCGAATGCCACCGATTTCCTGCGCCACCACCTGCAGGTGCAAACCCTCAAGCAGTGGACCAACAAATCGATGTCGGACAAGGCGTTCGCGCAGTTCATTGAAATGAACGTCAAGCAAAGCGAGGAGCGGACCGACTCGATCGCGGCGGAGGTCCAGGCGTTGTTCAAGGCGTCCGGAACCAATGACACTATCAACGTCGCCAACCCCAAGCATATGGGATCGTTCTTCAAATCCGAGCGCGCCTATGGATCGCTCCTGCTTGTCGGCTACAAGGTCCAAACCAAGGATGGCACGAGCCGCGTGCCGATGGTGGCCGGGAACGCCATCGTCCACATCGGGAACAAATGCCTGTTCATGTATGCGTACGAATATGTGTCCGGCAGGGCAGGGCTCCAGCCGGCCTTGGAGGCGGTGCGCGGGCGGCTGAAACCCTGGGTCGAGGCGACGTTGCTCGCCAACGAGTGAGGGCCGCCCACTTTAGCCGGCCGGGCCCTTGCCCGGTGGCCCGTTCCGAAGCAGGATAACGCAGCGTGCATCCGGAAGCGTTCAAGATATTTGGGTTCCCGATTTACTGGTACGGCATTTTTGCCGCCATCAGCTTTCTGCTCGCGTTCGGCACGGGCCGACGGCGCGCGGCCCGGGAAGGGCTGCCCGGCGAGGCGATCATGAACCTGGCGCCATGGATCATCGTCGGCGCCATCATCGGCGCGCGGCTGCTCTACGTCCTCAATTACTGGAACCAGGAATTCGCGGGCAAGCCATGGCATCATGTTGTGACCATTGGACGCAGCGGGCTGGTCTACTACGGCGGCCTGATCGGCGCGTCCCTGGCCACCATCATTTACTGCTGGAAAAACAAATACCCGCTCTGGAAGGTTGGCGACATCATGGGCCCGAGCGTGGCCCTGGGCCACGCCGTGGCGCGCCTCGGCTGCCTGATGACCGGCTGCTGCCACGGCAGCGCCTGCTCGATGCCATGGGCCATCCGGTTCCCCGCCTCCCACGCCACCGGCGGCGCCCCGGTCCATCCCACCCAGCTCTACGAAGCCGCCTTGAACTTCCTCTTTTTCGTCCTGTTGATGGCCCTTTACCGTCGCAAAAAATTCGACGGCCAAATCTTCGCCGCCTACCTCATGGGATACGCCGTCCTGCGCGCGTTCGTGGAGATTTTCCGGGGCGACTACGAAAAGAATTACATCGTCGGTTTTGTCACTCCCGGGCAGAGCGTGAGCGCGGTGATTTTCGCCATTGGAGGCGCGCTCTGGTGGATTCTTTCCCGCCAGGGCAAAAGTGGGAGCGCCGCCAATCCCGCTGGCACGCATGGATAACTGCCCGGCCTCATTCACCGTCGCTGCATCCAGGCCGATGGACCGGCTGGACGCCTTCCTCAAGGAGCAGATGCCCCAGTTCTCCCGCGGGCTGCTCCAAAGCATGATTGAGGATGGCGCCATCCTCGTGGACGGCCGCAAAGTCAAGCCGACCCATTCCCCGCGCGCGGGCGAACTCGTTGAAATCCACTGGCCCGAACCGGTTGCCTGCCGGGCTTTGCCCGAGCCCATGGGCCTTGAGATCCTCTTCGAGGATCCGCACATCGTGGTCGTCAACAAACCGGCCGGACTGGTCGTCCACCCGGCGGCGGGCCACCACGGCGGCACGCTTGTCAACGGACTCCTCCACCATTGCCGGGGGCAGCTCAGCGGCATCGCCGGCGTCGTCCGGCCCGGCATCGTCCATCGCCTGGACATGGACACCAGCGGCTGCATCGTCGCCGCCAAGACCAATGAGGCGCATATGTCCCTCGCGGCCCAGTTCGAAGAGCGGCGAGTAACCAAGATTTACCGGGCCATCCTTTGCGGCGAACTCGAGCCCAGCGAAGGCGAAATTCAGGTGGCCATCGCCCGCCATCCCGTCCACCGCAAGCGCATGGCCGCGACCGACAGTGCCTCCGGCCGCGAGGCCTGGACCAGCTTCACCGTGGTCGAGCGGTTGAAATCCAGCACCCTCGTCGAATGCCGCCTCCACACCGGACGCACCCACCAAATTCGCGTTCATTTCCAGCACCTCGGCCATCCACTCGTGGGCGATTCGGTCTATGGCGCCAAACAAAACGCCCGTCTCAAAACCCTCGCCCGCTTCGCCGCGCCCCGCCAGATGCTACACGCCTGGAAACTGGGCATCGCCCATCCGATCACCGGAGAAAAAATGGAATTCACTGCGCCGCATCCCGAGGACTTTGAGCGCTCGTTAAGCGCTTTGCGGAAGCCGTCCTCGGTTGTTTGACAGAGTCCAAAAAAGGCCGCCCCCGCTGGGGATGCTGTCACGGCGAACGCGGGCGATACACGCGGGTTCATTGTTGCGAAAATTCCGGATCAAGCTGAGCTTCCATTCTTTGGGGCCTGGTCGTCGTAGGCCCCTCGGTGGTCAAATCCACTCTGCCGCTGGCGCTAACTGGGAATCACCAAAGGAAATATGGCTCTCCACCTTGACATGCGCCACCTGTGACGCCCTAAGCTTCAGCCAGCCAGCGCCAAGTCACGCCAGCACCTGCTTGATCACGTGTCCTTCCACGTTGGTGAGCCGGCGCTGCACTCCGTTGTGCTCAAAGGTGAGCTGCTCATGGTCGAGGCCGAGCAGGTGCAGGACGGTGGCGTTCAGGTCGTAGAGCGGATGGATGTCCTGGACGGCGCGCTGGCCGAGTTCGTCGGTGGCGCCGTGGCTCACACCCCGCTTGACGCCCGCGCCAGTCAGCCAGCAGGTGAAGCCGTCGGGGTTGTGGTCGCGGCCTTGCGCGCCCTTTTGGAAGAACGGCATGCGCCCGAATTCCGTGCACCACACCACCAGCGTGTCCTCAAGCAAGCCGCGCTGGCGCAGGTCGCGGATCAGGGCCGCCGCGGGCTGGTCGAGGATGGCGGCGTGCTTGTCGTATTGCTCCTTGAGTTTGTTGTGCCCGTCCCAATTCAATTCGCCGCCGCTGGCGTAGGCCCCGTTGAACAGTTGGACGAAACGGACCCCGCGCTCGACAAGGCGCCGCGCGAGGACGCAGTTCCTGGCGAAGCCGGCCTTGATCGGATTCACCATGTCGTCCGCTCCATAGCTCTTCAAGATGTGGGCAGGCTCGGTGGAAAGGTCGCTGATCTCCGGGACGCTGAGCTGCATCCTCGCGGCGAGTTCGTAACTGGCGATGCGCGCGGCGAGCCGGGCGTCGCCGGGATGCCGCTCCAAGTGGCGCGCGTTCATGCGTTGCAAGAGGGACCGCGCCGCCTGGTCCGCCCCGGGCGAAATTCCGGGCGCGGCCAGATGGCGCACCGGATCCTTCGCGCTGAATCCCGTGCCTTGAAACGCCGCTGGCAGAAAGCCGGGGCCCCAGTTGTTGGAGCCGCTCTGCGGCACGCCGCGTGGATCGAGGATGGAGACGAACGCCGGAAGTTCCTGGTTCTCGCTCCCGAGCGCATAGCTTACCCACGAGCCCAGGCTTGGGAAACCATCGAGGGCGAAGCCGGTCGAGAGGAAATTTTCCGCGGGCCCATGCGTGTTGCTCTTGCTGGTCAACGAGTGGATGAAGGCGATGTCGTCGGTCAACTCGGCGAGGTGGGGAATCAAGTCGGAGACCATCTTGCCGGTTTGGCCATGCGGGCGGAACGCGTACTGTGGCCGGGCCAAATTTCCGGCGGGGCCCTGAAACGTCACCGACGGGCCGCCCGGCAGGGGCTTGTCATCCCATTTGATCAGCTCCGGCTTGTAGTCCCACGTTTCGAGCTGGCTCACCGCTCCGGCGCAGAAAATGACAATGACGTTTTTTGCCCTGGCGGGGAAGTGCGTCGGCCTCGGCGCGTATGGCCGCGCCGGATCGATGATTGGGCCCTGCGCCGCGAGCAAGCCATCAAGGCCAAGCAGTTTGGTCAGCGCGATGGAGCCCAGGGCCGTGGCGGCTCCGCCGAGGAAGCCGCGCCGGTCCAGCAAGGTCCGGCCGTGGCCCGAGAGATGTTCCGCGTGGATTTTCATGGGACGAAGACAAACTCGTTGCTGTTGAACAATGCGCGGCAAAGCGCCGACAAGCCATGCTTGGTGACAACCGGAGTCGCGTCCTCCAATTCCGAATCGGTGGCATTGCGGCTGAGCGCGAGCTGGTAGGCCCGGTGAATTTGGGAGGATGCGTCCGCGCCCGCTTCTCGACTCACGCGTTCGGCGAAGGCGTCGGATTGTTCGAGGGTGAAGCGGCTGTTGAACAGGTTGAGCGCCTGGATGGGCGTCACGCTTTCGCGGCGTCGGGCGGCGCTCTGCCCGGCGTCGGGGCAGTCGAAAGCGCCGAAGACCGCCTCGGTTTCGCGGCGGATTTTGTGCGCGTAGATCATCCGGCGCTCGTTTTCCGGCGTGGATTTTTCGATGGGTTTGAATCCACTCAGGCCGCCCCGTTGCTCAAACAGATCGTAGCCGCGACCGTGCATTTTGAGGTTCAGGCGCCCGCTGACGGCGAGCATGGAGTCGCGAAGGGCCTCGGCCTCGAGCCGCCGCGCAGGGTAACGCCACAGGAGACGCACATCTGCGTCCTTCTCCGCCGCGGGCGGACGCGGCGCCGACGATTGGCGATAGGTTCCGCTGAGCACAATCAGCCGGTGCATCCGCTTCACGCTCCAGCCCGAGCGCTGGAACTCCACCGCGAGCCAGTCAAGCAGCTCGGGATGGGTCGGCTTGAGGCCGCTCCGTCCGAAATCGCTTGGTGTGTGAACCAGCCCGGCGCCGAAATGCCCCTGCCAGATGCGGTTCACCATGACGCGCGCGGCCAAGGGATTCTCCGGGCTGGCAATCCAGTCCGCGAGGGCGCGGCGACGCGCTTGCTCGGGCGTTTCCGCCGCCAGGCGCAGATCACCCAGGGCGACGAGCACGGCGGGCGCGACTTCCTCCTTCGGCTGCTCCGGGTCGCCGCGGTTGAGTAGGTGGATTTTGTCCGGCGCGCGAAATTTTCCCGCGTAGGCGAGCTGCCCAGTCTCGGCGGCCTTGATTTTCCCCATGACGGACTGCCTCTCGTCGAGCAAGCGCTTCGCCTCGGCGGCCTCGGGCGGGGCGAGTCCCGCGAGTGTGAACGAAGGGCCAGTGTCCGTGCCGGCCACTGATGGGCGGCGGTCGGTCGAGTCCGCCACGACGCGCCAGCCGCCGGTTTCGTCCGCGACTTCGATTTGATATTCCGTCGGCAGCCGGTCCTCGTGTTTTCCCTCGCGGTCGCGGCTCCAAGAGACGCGGGTGATCTCCTCCTCGCCCGGGAATTCGAGGGCCGCCCACCCGCCGCCCGGCGTGCTCGACATCCAGCTTCGCGAATTGCCATAACGTCCGTCATGGATGAACCGCCGCTCGTGCCGGTCGGCCACAGTCGTGTCGCCGGAGGTGGTGGCGACTGTGCCACGGCTGGCCAGCGCCACATTCTCGCCCGCGCTGTTGAAGACTTCCAGTTCATCCAGGCACGGCTCCAGGCTGTTCGTCGCCTTGATGGTGAAACGCAGCCGTTTCGCTTTCACCGGGGCGAACCGGTCCGTGTTTCCGTGCGGATTCACGGCAGGGCGCGGCGGCGGCGCGTCCACCAGCGTCCTCATTGAATCAGCCTCCAAGCCCGCTTCCAGCGTGAAAGCGGTGGGCAGCCGGTCGGTGAACACCCCTTCGCGGTCGCGGCTCCAGGCCACCCGGGTGATGCGCGCGGGCTGGGGCAGCTCAAACATCACCCAACCGCGCCCAGGCGTGTCCGCCATCCAGCTCCGCGCGTTGCCATGCCTGCCGTCGTTGATGTGCTCCAGTTTGTGGATCTCGGAGGTGCGGCTGCCGGAGGCGGTCACCTTCGCGGCGGAGGCCAGGTTCCGTGGCGTCGCCTCCCCGTCAAAAATCTCGAACTCGTCCACGCACGGCTCAATCAGGCCGAGGGTCGGATGCAGGTTCGCGTCGTGGATGGTGAAGCGCACGAACCTCGCCTCGACTGCCGCGAACAATTCCGTGTTCTCCTTGGCGCTAGGGACGCGGCGCTTTGTCCCGGGCCGCGCGAACGGGGCGAACCGCGCGAGCTCCCGCTCAATCTCGGCAACCCGCCTCCGCATTGGCTCGGCCTCGCGTTTGCGCGCCTCGGCTTCGGGCGTGCGCAGTTCACGGTCCTCGTATTCCACACCCGCAAAAAACGCCTGCATGGCGTAATACTCCTTCGCCGAGATGGGGTCGAACTTGTGGTCGTGGCAGCGGGCGCACCCGATGCTGAGGCCCAGAAACGTCTGGCCGACATTGTTGACGATCTCGTCGAGCGAATCCTGGCGTGCCAGCCGGATGGACGGCCCGTCCTTCCCAATCTGGCCGGGCAGCAAAACCGACGCCGTCAGCAGGAAACCAGTCGCGGCGTCCTCGCCGAGCGCATCGCCGGCGATTTGCTCTTTGATGAACTGGTCGAATGGCGTGTCCCTGTTGAAGGCGCGGATGACATAGTCCCGGTACGGCCACGCGTTCGGCCGCTCCGTGTTCACTTCGAATCCGTGCGTGTCCGCGTACCGCACCACATCCAGCCAGTGCTGCGCCCAGCGCTCGCCGTGGCGCGGGGACTTCAACAGTCCGTCCACCACCCGCTCAAACGCGTCGTCCCGGGGATCCCGCGTGAAAGCCTGCACCTCCTCCGGTGACGGCGGCAGCCCGGCGAGGTCGAAATGCGCGCGGCGAAGCCAGCCCACGCGGTCCGTTTCTGGGGCGGGCTCCAAGCCTTCCGCCTCCAAACGCGCCAGGATGAAGCGGTCCACTTCATTGCGGGCCCACCCCGTGTTCACCGTGTCCGGAACCGCCGGGCGCGCGATCGGCTTGAAAGACCAATGATCGCGAGGGTCTGCGAGCGTGGCCGTGTCCACGCCGTCCGGCCACGCCGCGCCTTCGTCAATCCACCGTCGCAACGTCGCGATCTCGGCATCCGACAGGCGCTCCCCTTTCGGGGGCATCCGCTCGTCCCCGTCGCTGGATTCCACAAAATGGATAAGCGGGCTTCCCTTCGCGTCGCCCGGAATGATGTTCGGCGCATGCTGCTCCCCGCCCTTGAGCGCCGCGGCCCGCACGTCGAGTCGGAGCCCGGACTTCTGCTTCTTCTCGCCGTGGCATTCGTGGCAGCGCCGCGCGAGAATGGGCCGGACCTCGCTCGCGAAATCCACCGGCGCCGCCATCGCAGGCAGCGCAAACAGGCAGGCAAGGCCGGTGAGCAGCGCGCGCTTCATTGATGGCCACATTTTTCCCGAAAGCGGCTGAATTGTCGATCCCTGCCAAAACCCCGAGGTCTTGTGAATGCACCAGTCGAAGGCGCGGTTCCTCAGCGGGCCCAAACCAACCCGGCGTTTGTTTCGGAATTAGGGGTTCTTTGAAGTGGTGCCTCGGTCCGGACTCG